>JAEPOK010000001.1:983949-1311932 GCA_017642935.1 Hyphomicrobiales bacterium | reverse complement strand
TCCTCGACCAGTTCACTCTCGCCAGTATCGGCGATCTGCCCGGACTTGACGAGCTAAAGGGCGCCGGTCTTCTGGAGGCGATCCCGCAAGGCGCCATGGCGGCGATGCCGACAGGCGATGCTGACCAGTTGTCGGCTGACGAAGACCCGCTGGACGACGAGGACGCGGAGGCCGAACGGTCCGCGATGGCGCTTTGGCCGCAAGAGGAGCTGACCGACGAGAACGCCGATACGACGGATGAGCGTGGCGCCGATGGATAAGGCCGTCTCCACGGAAACCCGCCTGGACTTCGATTGGGGCCAACCCGGCACGCAGCCGGCGAGCGTAGCGACTGCCGTCACCATTGAGGGGCTTCGGCACAGCTATGGCGGCGAGGACGCGGTGCGCGGTATCTCCCTGACGGTCGAGCCTGGGGAGATTGTCTGCCTGCTCGGCCACTCCGGTTGCGGTAAGACCACGCTATTGCGTCTTCTGGCGGGCATTGAGCGCCCCTATGCCGGCACCATCCGCATCGATCAGCGCGTTGTTGCCGGACCAAACACCTTCATCGTGCCGGAAAAGCGCGAAGTTGGCCTGATGTTTCAGGATTTTGCGCTCTTCCCGCATTTGACTGTCTTGGAAAACGTCACGTTTGGTCTCAACACGCTGAAAAAAGAGGATCAGCGCCGGGAGGCGATGCGTGCGCTTGGACGCGTCGGCCTTGCCCACACGGCGGACGATCATCCGCACATGCTCTCCGGCGGCATGCAACAGCGTGTTGCACTTGCCCGCGCCATTGTGCCGCGCCCGCGCGTGATGCTGATGGATGAGCCGTTCTCCGGCCTTGATCGGCGCACGCGCGATCGGGTCCGCGATGAGACCCTGGCCATTTTGCGCGAGATGCGCGCGACCACCATTGTCGTCACGCACGATCCTGATGAAGCGCTTCGTATAGCTGATCGCATTGTTTTGATGCGTTCTGGCAAGATCGTCCAAGACGGGCACGCTAGAACCTTTTACGAGAAACCAGCAGACCTCTTTGCGGCCCGTTTCTTCCACGAACTCAATGAGTTTGAGGGCGTGGTACAAAACGGGCAGGTGATGACACCGCTCGGCTTGATCGCGGCGCCCGGCCATCCCGATGGAACCTCCGTTTTGATCGGCTTGCGCCAGTCGGCAATCGCCATTGACCAAGATGATGCGCTCGACAGCGGGCTACCCGCGCGAGTCCGAGCCGTTCAGTTCCTGGGCGAAGCCGATCTTTTGCATCTGGCAGTTCCGGGCTATGAGCGGCCGATTTTCGCGCGCACAAGCGAAACTGACCGATTCAAGCAAGGTCAATCGGTCAGCATCGCCGTTCACCCCGATTCGGCTTTGATCTTTCAAAAACCTGACGCACAACCTACATAAGGTCATTGCCGCGTCGGGCGGCTGCATGATTGCCGCAACGTCTTTGGCATCGGGTGCCTTGACGGCGACTATCGATGCGGGCCAAGTCCGGTGAGACCGTTTTAGAGCTGGCTGCCTCGGCGGCCGATACGCAGCAGCCGCGTCACCGCGCTGATGCACAGCAAAAATAGCGCGCCAAGAGAGCGCCAAGGAGTTGCGTTATGGTTCCAGGTTGGATGCAAATTCTGCTGGTGGTTTTGTTGATCGTCCTCCTTTTCGGACGCGGCAAGATCTCAGAATTCATGGGTGATCTCGCTAAGGGCATCAACAGTTTCAAGACCGGCCTTGCCGGCGATGAAAAAGACGATGGCCGCACCATCGAGCACACCGCCGATGAAACCGTCAGCACCGCCAACACAACGGCCAACACTGCGCCAGCAGACGAAAGCAAGCAAAGCTAAGCGATCGCGTCGGATGCTGCGGCATCAGGTGGATATGCGATAAGGCGTTGCGCAAGCGGTTGTTTGCGCGTGTGGAGGCGACATGTTCGACATAGGAGGCGTTGAGCTTCTGGTGATCGCCGCCGTTGCGATCCTGGTGGTTGGCCCACGTGAACTGCCCGGCATGCTGCGCGGTATTGGCAAATTCGTGCGCCAAGCCCGTGAGATGACGAGCACCGTTCAGCGCCAGTTCAACGATGCGCTGAAGGAAGCTGAACTCGACGACGTCAAAAAGACAATTGACGACGTTCGCTCGCTTAATCCGGCCACGCAAATCAAGCGCACCATTGCCAAAGAGATGAAGCCCTTGACGGATGTTGGTGACAGTCTGAAGACGTCCGCGCCTGCCAACAGTATCGGCAAGCCGGAAGCCAAACCTACTGGTGTTGAGGCTGACAAGACCGAAGAGGTTGCAGCCAAGAAGGCTGGTGATGGATCGACGCTGACACCGTCCAAACCGCGCGTCAAAGCAGCTGCCGCCGAGGGCGTGGCCGTGCCGGTTGCCGAAACGACGACGAAACCATCGACGCCTAAGAAACCTGCGGCACCGAAGAAATCTGCCGCGTCTGTGACACCTGCCAATGACAGTCCGCCGGCCGAGCAGCCCGCGAAGAAAACCGGAAGCGACAATGGCGGATAAGCCCGATCCCGGTGAAGATGCGCCGCGCGCCAAACCGAAAGATCCAACCAGAGCCAAGGCGGCGAAAACCAGCGCCGCCAAAGCGAAAGCCGCCAAAGCAAGCGCTGACAAAGACAGTGTGGCGGACAAGAATCTGGCCAATGAGGCTGAGTTGCCAGGTGACGGCGAGCCAGTTGCGCTAACGCCTGGACCGAAAAGCGGCAGCGGTGATGCTGCATCAGCAAACGGAAAACCCGCAACAGAACCAGATGAGTCGAAAGCGCTGGCCAGCGAGCTGCCGCCCGAGGACGATCCGCTCGAAGACGATGTGGATCCTGAAGACGAAGTTGAACAGTCCCGCGCACCGCTCATCACCCATCTAATCGAACTGCGCCAACGCCTTTTCTTTTCGGTGATCGCGTTCGGAATTGCCTTCATCGCCTGCTATTTCGTTGCCGATCAGATTTTCAACATCCTGCTTGGCCCGTTTGAACGGGCCAAAGGTGAGACGTCCGAGCTGGAACTGATATTTACCGCACCGCAGGAGTTCTTCTTCACGCAGCTTCGCATTGCTCTGTTTGGCGCCCTGTTCATCGCCTTCCCGGTGATCGCGACGCAGATCTACATGTTCATGGCGCCTGGGCTGTATAAGAACGAGAAGGCGGCGTTTCGGCCCTATCTTGTTGCCACGCCGCTGCTTTTTGCGGCCGGTGCTGCGCTGGTCTATTTCGTTGTGATGCCGTTGGCGCTCAACTTCTTCCTGTCGTTCGAGCAGCAGGGCGGCGATGGTGAAGCGAGCATCCAATTGATGGCGCGCACCAGCGAATATCTCAGCCTCATCATGACACTAATCTTCGCCTTCGGCCTGGTCTTTCAGTTGCCGATCGTGCTCACGCTGCTTGGCCGCATGGGTGTGGTGTCCTCGGCGGGCCTGGCGGCGAAACGCAAATACGCCATCGTGGCCACGTTCCTGGCGGCTGCGTTTCTGACGCCGCCTGATCCGATCAGCCAGATCGGCCTTGCCGTGCCCACGCTGCTTCTTTACGAGGCTTCAATCTGGTGCGTTCGACTCGTGGAAAAACGGCAGGCTGCCGAGCGTGAAGACGACGACACCGACACCACCGCGGAAGCCTCGGCTTAGAACCGATCTGGTTTGGGCCAGCGTTTCGACCAACACCAAGTATCATCGCCATGCTCGACATCCGTCTCATTCGTGACAACCCTGCCACCTTGGATGAGGCGCTGAAAAGGCGTGGGGCTGAACCGGCATCCGCCGATGTTCTGAAACTGGATGATGCGCGCCGCGAGCATCTGTCTAAACTTCAGGAGGCGCAGAACGCCCGCAACACAGCGTCCAAGGCTATCGGTAAGGCAAAGGCAACAGGCGATGAAGCTGAAGCGGCGCGCCTAATTGAGGAAGTCGCCAAGCACAAAGCCTTCATCCAGAGCGGTGAAGTGGAAGAGCGCCGTCTGACCGAAGCGCTGGACGAAGCGCTCGCTGGCTTGCCCAACATTCCGCTTGATGACGTCCCGGTCGGCACCGATGAAGATGACAATGTTGAAATCCGTCAGGCGGGGTCGAAGGCCGTCTTGAATTTTGCGCCGAAAGAGCATTTCGAAATCGGCGAGGCCATGGGCCTCATGGACTTTGAAACGGCGGCCAAGTTGTCCGGTTCGCGGTTTTGCGTGATGAAAGGCGCGCTCGCCAAGTTGGAGCGTGCCCTTGGCCAGTTCATGTTGAACACACAGACCGGAAAGAACGGATACCAGGAAATCGCGCCACCCTTGTTGGTCCGCGACGAGGTGATGTTCGGCACCGGGCAATTGCCAAAGTTTGCTGATGATCTTTTTCGAACGGCCAAGGACGAAGAAGAGAGCGACCAGGCCAGTACGCTTTGGATGGTGCCGACGGCGGAGGTGCCGCTGACCAATCTGGTGCGCGAAAGCATCGTCGATGCAGAAAGCCTGCCGCATCGATATACTGCGTTGACGCCTTGTTTCCGCGCCGAAGCAGGCTCGGCGGGGCGTGATACGCGTGGCTACATTCGCCAGCACCAGTTCAACAAAGTGGAGATGGTCTCCATCACCGTCCCTGAAGAAAGCGACGGCGAACTAGAACGCATGACGGGTTGCGCCGAAGCTGTTTTGGCCGACTTGGGCCTCCACACACGCACTGTGGTGTTGTGCACCGGCGACATGGGGTTCGGTGCGCAGAAAACCTATGACATTGAGGTCTGGTTGCCCGGGCAGGGCAGATATCGTGAGATTTCCAGCTGTTCGACCTGTGGCGACTTTCAGGCCCGTCGCATGCAGGCGCGCTACCGCGATGAAAACGGCAAACCGCAGTTCGTTCACACGCTCAACGGTTCAGGCGTTGCGACCGGACGCGCGCTGATCGCCGTAATGGAGACTTATCAGACCGAAGAGGGTGGCGTTCGCATCCCCGAAGTTCTGGTGCCCTATATGGGTGGCACAACGCTGATCACTGCCGACGGAAAAGAGGTTTCTTGATGCGCATTCTCGTCACCAATGATGATGGTATCCATGCCAAGGGCCTGGGCCATCTGGTGCGCGTTGCCGAAAAGATTGGTGATGAGGTCTGGACCGTCGCCCCGGAGACGGATCAGTCTGGCGTCGCGCATTCCATGTCGCTCAACGACCCTTTGCGCTTGCGTCAAACCGGTGAGCGAGCCTATGCGGTGCGCGGCACGCCCACCGACTGCGTCCTTATGGCCGTCCGTCACGTGATGCCCGAACCGCCGGACCTCATCCTGTCCGGCTTCAACAAGGGCCAGAACCTTGCCGAAGACATCACCTATTCAGGTACTGTCGCGGCCGCCATTGAAGGCACGATCCTGGGCGTGCGCAGCATCGCCTTGTCCCAGGCCTACTCGTTCGCGCCGGACACCGACCCGCCTTATGAGACGGGCGAGGCCTTGGCGCCGGACATTGTTCGCAAACTGGTTGATCTTGATCTGCCGCGCGAAACGCTCCTCAACATCAACTTCCCCAACCGCGCACCAGGCGCTGTTGAAGGCGTGCGCGTGACGGGGCAGGGGCGGCGCAACATCGATTTCCTTGCCATCGACAAGCGCATGGATGGCCGCGGCAACGCCTATTACTGGCTCGCCTACAATGGCCAGCATCCCAAACCCGACTCCGGCACCGACCTGGAAAGCGTACGCGCAGGCTATGTGTCTGTGACCCCGCTTTCAGTCGATATGACCGATCATGCCAGCCGCGACGCTGTCGCCGAGGCGCTTGGCGTTCAATCGGATGGGCTAGATGGGCCCGTCCAACGCTAGCAGCAGGTCAGCACCATGAGCAGCGATGACGCGCTGCGTCGTGCAAGCCTCGTTTTGCGTCTGCGCTCAATGGGCATCACCGACCACCGTTTGGTCAGTGCGTTCGAATCCACCCGGCGTGAGGCCTTCGCGCCGGAGCATTACGCTTCTGACGCCTATGCTGACCGGCTCATTCCCATCGCCTGTGGGCAGACCATGGAAGCGCCTAGCGTCCTTGCCCGCCTTTTGCAGGCCGCGCCGATCGCCTCGCACATGTCGGTTTTAGAGATTGGAGCAGGCTCAGGATATTTTTCCGCGTTGCTGGCCAAGCTTTCCCGCCGCGTGGTCGCATTGGAACGGTATCGCGGCCTGGTCGAAGGTGCTCGTGTGTCTCTTTCAAGTCAGGGCGTCTCGAACGTCGATCTGGTCCTTGCCGACGGCCTTGCCGGTTGGCCAGCAGCAGGGCCTTATCAGGCCATATTCGTCACCGGGTCGATTGAAGCATTGCCAGCCGCATGGATCGATCAACTCGCACCAGGCGGCAAACTCATCGCGCCAATCGGACCACCCAACGGTCCTCAAACATGGATTTCTGTCTCAAAAGATGAGGATGACAGCCTCAATCAAGAGGTGATTGGGACGGCCTTCTCCATCGCGCTGGAACCAGGATTGGCGCGGGCTCTTTAGCGTCACTAACGGTACGCTGAGCCGTCTTTTGCTTCACAAAACCTTGCCGCAACGACGGTCTTAAGCCTTCAGCAACATTAATGGTGTTTTGATGGACGCTGTAAGTTTGAGTGTTGTGAGTAAGTGTAATGCGTACAGTGTCACGCGGTCCGATGCACCGCAGGGCCTATCGGCTCGGCTTGTTATCCGTGGCGGCAATCGTCCTATCCGCCTGTTCCTCTGACTCCGACCGTCTTAGCTTCTTCGGTGTCGATCAGGCACAGCCGACAACCGTTGCCGTAGCGCAGCCTGGCGTACAGGCAACCTACACGCAGCCGCAAGTGACCTACCAACAGCCGACATTCCAGGCCGCCCCAAACGTTTCCGCCCCGCAGGTCACAGCCTCGGGCGCGCAACCGCTCACGCAGCCTGCGCCTTACACCGCCCCGACTTTCACCGCTCCTGGCTATCCGCAAACAACGGCCAGCATCAGCCAGCCGCAGGTGACCTATCAGCAGCCAACCGTCCAAGCCCTTCCGCAGCCGGTCGTGCAGCAGCCGACCTATTCGGCTGTTCAGCGTGCGCCGGTGAGCGCACCGACGGCTCATCTTGCGCAGACGCCCGCTGGCTTGGTCGGCGCGCAGGTTCCGCGCACGACGCAGGTCGCAGCGGTTCAGGCGCCGCGCGTTGTCTATCAACAGCCGCAGGTGACCTACCAACAGCCGCAAGTGACGTATCAGCAGCCCGCACCGCAGCCGCTGACCACCGCGTCGATCGGCACACCACAAGTGATAACCCCGCAGCGCGTTTCCACCGATCCAATCACGACCGCCTCAATTCCACCGGTCCAGTCCGCACCGGTGAGCCTGCCCGCGCCGCAAATGACACCGGCGCAGTTGCCCGCGCAAACCAGTCGCGCAGCAGGATGGTCGGCAGTCGGCGGTACCCGCGTTCAGGTGCAGCAAGGCGAGACGATGTTCTCCATGTCTCGTCGCTACGGCATTCCGGTTGATGTGCTTCAGCGCGTGAACAACATCTCCGATCCGTCCTCTCTGCGGATGGGCCAGCAGATCATCATTCCGGTCTACTCGACCGCTTCAGCTGGCACGCCAGTTGCCAATGCTGGGGTCGACACGACGTTCACTGGCTCGACGCCCACAGTGCGCCGCGTTCCTGCCCCGACACCGCGTCCAGCAAACTTGCGCACCGTAGCCACAGCGCAGCCCCGCCTTCCGACCCAGGTCACGCAGCCGACACAAACGGCTCAGGTGATGCCAGCCGCCGGAACGCATGTTGTTGCCGCCGGCGAGACGCTCTACTCGATCGCGCGCCGCTACAACATGTCCGCGCAGCAGCTGATCGCCGCCAATGCTATCGACAATCCGAACTCGATCCGCATCGGCCAGCGCTTGGTGGTTTCGTCCTTTGGTCAGGCCTTGCCGCCCGTGGCGCAATTGCCTGCAACGACGCAGACGCCGTCGCAGGTTGTTGCCTCACGGAGCTATACGCCGCCGCGCCCGGCTCAGTCGCCTGCCGTGGTGGAACAAACGGCCGCGATTCAGCAAGTCGCCGCGCGCAACGATGACATCGCCGAGCAGACGCCGCTTCAGTTCCGCTGGCCGATTCGTGGCCGTGTGCTTTCCGGCTTTGGCGTCCAGGACAATGGCGTGCGCAATGATGGCGTGAACATCGCAGTGCCCGAGGGCGCGTCGATCCGCGCTGCCGAGGAGGGCGAAGTTGTCTATGCTGGCAATGAGTTGCGCGGTTTCGGCAACCTCGTGCTGATCCAGCATCGCGGGGGGTATGTGACGGCCTATGCGCACAACAGTCGCCTCGACGTCCAACGCGGTGACCGGGTGAACCGTGGCGACGTGATCGCTCGCGCCGGCTCCACCGGCGATGTGGACACGCCACAACTACACTTTGAGATCCGCCGCGGGACCACCCCCGTCGATCCAGGGCCTTATCTGCCGTCTAGCTAAGCGATCGGCCGGCCCTGCCGGCTGCGTCCTGAATGAATTGCCACGCCACGCGGCCCGATCGGGCACCGCGTGTCGTCGCCCATTCCAAGGCATCGCGATGCAGGTCATCGGCCTTTCCAGGCAGGTCAAAATGGGCGTGATAGGCGTCGACCATCGCCAGATACTCATCCTGCGAGCATTTGTGGAATCCTAGCCACAGGCCGAACCGGTCCGACAGCGACACTTTTTCTTCGATCGCGTCACCGGGATTGATCGCCGATCCGCTTTCATTGTCGATCATATCGCGCGGCAACAGGTGTCGGCGGTTCGACGTTGCGTAAAAGAGGACATTCTCCGGGCGCCCCTCCAGGCCGCCTTCCAGCGCTGCCTTCAGCGATTTGTAGGTGGTCTCACCGGCATCGAAGGACAGATCGTCGCAAAAGACGATCACGCGATAGGGCGCCGCGCGCAGTTTGGCCAACAAGGTTGGCAGAGATCCAATGTCTTCGCGGTGAACCTCAATCAGCTTGAGCCGCTTCTCGCCGCTGCGCCCCTGATTGATATGGGCGTGGACCGCTTTAACGAGCGACGATTTACCTTGACCGCGCGCGCCCCAGAGCAGGGCATTGTTGGCTGCAACGCCATCGGCAAAGCGCTGTGTGTTTTCAAGCAGCGTATCCCGCGAGCGGTTGATGCCCTTCAGGAGGTCAAGCGGCAGCGCCGACACGCTTGCAAGCGGCATCAGCCCTTTCGTATCGGCCTGCCAAACAAAGGCATCGGCGCGGTCAAGAGCCAGGTCCGCTGGAGCAGGTGGTGCAAGCCGCTCCAATGCATCGGCGACCCGGGCCAAAACGTCTCGGTTGTCGTCGGACGAATCCATGAAAGTTCCTCGCGCAAAGGCATTGGCGCTTCGTGAATCCGCAAAACCCATCACAAGCGTGTGCGATCTCTCTTGTGGTTGCGGCGCGAAACGCTTAATCGAAAAACGCGTTTAGACCGCACGCTGCTTGCCTGCCAAGGCAGGGGGCAAGGATTTCGGTACGCCGACCGGATCAGGTGCGCCACTTTGGCGCCTGCACTGGAAAGGCCGAAACCTGGTCACCATCATTTCATGGCGTAATGCCTGGTTGTCGCCGGAAGGCGGCCAGCCACCCAAGGAGAGTTTTCATGTTCGTAACCCCCGCCTACGCTCAGGCCGCAGGCGCTGCCGGTGGTGGCAGCCTGGTCATGTCGATCCTGCCCTTCATCCTCATTTTCGTCATCATGTGGTTCTTGATCATTCGTCCGCAGCGTCAGCAGATGAAGCGCCACAAGGAAATGATCGCGAATGTCCGTCGCAACGACACGATCGTTACGTCCGGCGGCATCATCGGCAAAGTGACCAAAGTGCTCGACGATGAAGCCAACGAGATCGAGGTTCAGGTTTCAGAAGGCGTAAAAATTCGGGTGGTCCGCTCCATGATCCAAGATGTGCGCGCCAAGGCCGAGCCTGTCGCCGCCAACGATTGATCCATCACTAACAGGCGCCCGGTACGGTCCGGGCGTCTTTGTCCATCAAGACCTCGCCGGTCCGCCACGTCGATAGGTTCCAATGCTTTATTTCGCTCCTTGGAAAACCGCACTGATCGTCGCTTTCGCGATCCTTTCAGTGGCCTTTGCGCTTCCCAACGCGTTCGATGAGGAGACCGTCGAAGAGTGGCCTGACTTTCTGCCAAAGAGCCAGATTGTACTGGGGCTCGATCTGCAGGGCGGTGCCCACATGCTGTTGCAGGTGGAGCGTGACAGCCTAGTTGCCGATCGACTTGAGGTTTTGCGCGACGATGTGCGCACATCACTGCGCGATGAGCGCATTGGTTACACGGGGCTCAGCGTCCAGGCTGATGCTGTTCAGCTTCGTATTCGCGACCTTGACCGCATCGGCGATGCTGAGACGGTCCTGGAAGGTCTGGCCGCGCCAGCTGACCCGCTATCCTTCGGCGCACAAACCCCGGACGTCGAGGTCGATATTGTCAACGACGGCCTGGCGCGCTTGACGCTGACCCAGGAAGGTATCGACGCGCGGCTGGCGCAGGCAGTTGAGCAGTCCATCGAGGTGATCCGTCGGCGTATCGACCAACTGGGCACGACAGAGCCGACCATTCAGCGCGAAGGCCAAGACCGGGTTCTTGTTCAGGTGCCGGGTCTCGATGATCCGCAGCGCCTGAAAGACCTCCTGCAACAGACCGCCGCGCTTTCCTTCCATTTGCTTTGCGAAGATATGAGCGTTGACGAGGCGCTGCGCACCCGCCCACCGGCAGGGTGTTATCTTGCCAACTCGGTTGATGAACCGGTGCAGCCTTACTTGCTGCAGACCCGTGCTCTGATCACCGGTGACCAGCTTGCCGATGCGCAGCCAGGCTTCGACCAGCAGACGCAGGAAGCCATTGTTTCGTTCCGCTTCAACACCTCCGGCGCTACGACATTCGGTCAGGCAACGACGGAAAATGTCGGCCAGCCCTTCGCCATTGTCCTTGATGATGAAGTGATCTCCGCGCCGGTGATCCGCGAACCCATTCTTGGCGGATCGGGGCAGATCTCCGGGAACTTCACCCCTGAACTGGCCAACGACCTGGCCATTCTCCTGCGCGCCGGTGCTCTGCCTGCCGATCTCACGATCGTTGAAGAACGCACGGTTGGTCCCGGCCTTGGCGCGGACTCCATCGCAGCCGGTGAGATCGCCGGCGTCATCGGTGCCATTGGCGTTCTCATTTTCATGGGACTTTCCTATGGCCTGTTCGGTGTCTTCGCCAACATTGCCCTGTTCGTGAACATCTCGCTGATCTTGGCCGCGCTGTCTGTTCTCGGAGCGACACTGACTTTGCCGGGCATTGCGGGCATCGTGCTAACGGTCGGCATGGCGGTCGATTCCAACGTGCTCATCTTTGAGCGCATCCGCGAAGAAGTGCGGCGAGGTCGCAAGACCATCGCCGCCGTCGATGTCGGTTTCCGCGAAGCGCTACGCACAATCCTGGATGCCAACATCACGACGCTCATCGCTGCTGTCATCCTGTTCCAGCTTGGCTCAGGGCCGGTGCGCGGCTTTGCTGTCACGCTCGCCATCGGCATCGTGACAACCGTGTTCACCGCCTACACGCTGACCCGGCTTCTCATCGCGCTCTGGGTGAAGACCCGCCGCCCAACCGCGCTTCCCATTTAAAGGCCGCCTCGCATGTCCTTTGCTCTGATCAAATTTCTGCCGCAGGAACCGAAGCTCCGCTTCATGGCCTACCGCAATTGGGCGTTTCCGTTTTCGGTCGTCATGATGGTGGTTTCGCTCGCCGTTTTCGGTGCGCTGGGCCTTAATCTCGGCATCGATTTTCGCGGCGGCACGGTGATTGAGATCCGCACGCTTGACGGCCCCGCTGATGTCGCGGGCATCCGTACACAGCTTAATCAGCTCCAGTTCGGCGATGTCGAAGTGCAGTCGTTTGGCAATGACACCGACGTTCTGATCCGCATCGAGCAGCAACCGGGCGGCGACCGCGCGCAGCAAGCCGTCGTAGAGCGAGTACGCGCGGAACTGGGCGATCAAGCCATCGAATACCGACGTTTTGAGGTGGTTGGCCCACGTGTATCGGGCGAATTGGCGGTCGCCGGTGTCATCGCTGTGATTGCCGCTTTGGGGGCGATCCTGGTCTACATCTGGGTGCGCTTTGAGTGGCAGTTCGCCATAGGCGCCATCATTGCGACGGTCCACGATGTCATTCTAACGCTTGGACTTTTTGCCATAACGGGGCTGGAATTCAACCTATCGTCCATTGCTGCGATCCTGACCATTGTCGGCTATTCGCTGAACGATACGGTGGTGGTTTACGATCGCGTGCGCGAGAATTTGCGACGCTACAAACGCATGCTGATCGACGACCTGCTCGATCTTTCAGTCAACTCGATGCTGTCGCGCACGATTATGACGTCGGTGACGACGCTTATCGCGCTAGGGTCTTTGTTCCTGTTTGGCGGCGAAATCATTCGCTCGTTCACGGCGGCGATGATCTGGGGCGTCCTCGTCGGTACCTACTCGTCGATCTTCGTCGCAGGTCCGGTTCTGGTGTTCCTGAAGCTGCGTCCTGCGAAATCGCCCAGTTCCGACAATGACGCCGCCTCGGGCGATGATGGCGCTGACGGTCCCGATGGCGAGACGGCGTCGGCGTAAGCGCCGATGGCCGTAGGCGACAAGTTCCTTCCGGCCCAAGCGCCCATCGATGCGGTCCTCGCCAATGGCTTTCGCTTTGGCGAGATGTCACATCAGGGCGGATTGATTGGGCTACCGGGACGCACCCAGGCTTGGTCGCCCTCGTCCTCTGCCTTCGATCTCAGCGAAGCCGATTTGCAGCCCATTTTGGATAGGGCCGATGACATCGACATCCTCGTGATCGGCACCGGTCCCGACATTGCGGTTATGCCGCAGATAACATTGGATGCGCTGCGCGGTGCCGGTCTGGCGTTAGAAGTCACCGCCACTCGAGCCGCAGTCCGCACTTATAATGTCCTGCTTTCCGAAGACCGGCGGGTTGCAGCCGCCCTGATGGCACTCACATAACGGGCATGACCACAGAGACAATTGCCTACGCCACCGACCATCTGCGGACCCATGATTTTGAGTGGTATGCGGCGTTGCAATTTGCGCCCGCCGACAAACGTCCTGCGCTGGTTGCAGTGTTTGCATACCTGGCGGAAATCGCGCGGGTGCGGTCGCTGGTTTCAGAACCCATGCCTGGCGAAATCCGCTTGCAATGGTGGCGCGACACGCTGTCGGGCACCGCGCACGGCACAATCGAGGCCAATCCGCTGGCGGCCGCCTTGCTGCAAGCGATCAACGACCATTCTCTGCCTGCTGCACCGCTGCTCGCTGTGCTCGATGCGCGCACCTTCGATCTCTATGATGATGCCATGCCGTCGACCGCTGACTTTGAAGGCTATGCCGGTGAAATCTGGTCTGGGCCGATGTCTCTGGCAGCCTCGGTACTATCCAGTGGTAGCCCGGCGCGTTTTGCGGATGTCGCCGGCCATGGTGGCGTGGCGCTTGCTGTAGCGAGGACCCTTGTTGGTTTCGCGCAATGGGCGGGCAGGGGGCAGTGTTTTCTACCAGCCGATCTCACGAAAGCCCATGACCTTGAACGGGCGATGTTTGCCCAGCGTCGTGTTACCCCGCCACTATCCAACACCTTGCGCGCCTTTGCCCTCTACGGACTGGACCATCTCGACAAAGCGCGTGCTGCAGCCACCGACCTCACGCCCAGCGCCAACCCCATTTGGCTGCCCTTGGCGCTGACGCGTCAAACACTGCAGGACGTGGAGTCTTGGTCGCTCAATCCCTTTGTGCGACCCCTTACGCGTCCGAGATGGCAGAAGCTTTACAGGCTATGGCGGGCTTCCAAGCGCAACCCCGTTTTTTAGCTACTCCGCAGCCTGCGGCAGAACCCCATCAATCGAGCGCACCCAGCCATCGCAATGCTCGAGCGCGCGCTTGGCCAACGCTTGCTTGCGCGCGAGACCCTTGGCTTTGCCTTTAATCCGCTTGCCTTCTTCATCGACCAGCGGACCATCATGGGGCGGAAACAGGCCAAAGTTGATGTTCATCGGCTGGAACGAACGTGGCTTGTTCTCCTCGGCATCGCCATCCTCAACCACGTGTCCACCAGTGATATGTTTCACCAAAGCCCCTAGTGCCGTCGTGCCTGGTAGCGACGGCAACGCAAGGCCTAGCCGTTCAGCCGCGGCAAGACGCCCGGTGTAGAGGCCAATGCTGGCCGACTCCACATAGCCCTCACAACCGGTGATTTGGCCGGCGAATCGCAGGCGCGGCTGCGCCGTTAGGCGCATCTGGTCATCGAGCAGAGCCGGGGAGTTGAGATAGGTGTTACGGTGCATACCGCCGAGGCGGGCGAATTTCGCCTCTTCAAGGCCTGGGATCATGCGCAAGATGTCCGACTGCGATCCATATTTGATCTTGGTCTGGAAGCCGACCAGATTGAACAGGGTGCCGAGCGCATTGTCTTGCCGAAGCTGGACTACCGCATAGGGCTTGACGTCTGGATTGTGCGGGTTGGTCAGCCCGACGGGCTTCATAGGACCGAACCGTAAAGTTTCGCGCCCGCGGGTTGCCATCACTTCAATGGGTAGGCAGCCATTGAAATAGGGCGTGTCCTTCTCCCAATCTTTGAAGTCGTGGGCATCCGCTTCGATTAAGGCGTCGATGAACCGGTTGTAGAGCGCCTCGTCCATGGCGCAGTTGATGTAGTCTTTGCCCGTCCCACCCGGTCCAACCTTGTCGTAGCGCGACTGGAACCAGGCCTTGTCCATATTGATCGACTCGGTGTGCACAATCGGCGCAATGGCGTCGAAGAAGGCCAGCGCATCCTCGCCGGTCAGTCTCAAGATTGCATCGGCCAAGGCGGGGGCCGTCAGCGGCCCCGTGGCAATGATCACGCTGTCCCAGTCTTCCGGTGGCAGACCAGAAATCTCGCTACGCTCAACGGTGATCAGCGGATGGTCAGCCAGAGCCTTGGAAACGCCGTCGGAAAACCCATCACGATCCACGGCCAGTGCGCCACCTGCAGGCACTTGGTTAGAATCGCCTTCGCGCATGATGAGCGAGCCGAGCTTGCGCATTTCGGCATGCAAAACACCAACCGCGTTGGACGTCGCATCGTCCGAACGGAAAGAATTCGAGCAGACCAGTTCGGCCAGACCATCGGTTTTGTGCGCATCGGTGCCGGGGTGGTTTGGGCTGCCGCGCATCTCGTGCAGGACGACCGGCACGCCCATTTGCGCTGCCTGCCAAGCCGCTTCTGATCCTGCCAGTCCGCCACCGATCACATGGATTGGTTTCAATGCCATTGCTGCCGCTTTCCTTGTTGAAGCGCTGGTTTTAGTGGCCGCGATGCAACGCGGCAAGCCAAACACGCAAGGTTGAATGCCGCCTATCTTGCCGTGCCACGCGGCTATTGTTAGCCAATCAACGCTCTGTCGTAGGAAAAACCGTGCCCGCTTGTCGTTCCGCCCTTATCGCTACCCTTGCCAGCTTGGCGCTTTCAAGCTGCGTCTCGTCTGGCACCAGCCCGCTTGGATGGTACGCGACACAAGATGCCCGCACACCCGATGGGCTGACCCTTGGCATCTGCCACGCCTTTGGCTGCCAGCGGCAAACGACGGTGCGCCTCGCCGAATCCGATGTTGCCGTCCTTGCAGGGATCATGGAATCCGGACGCGAAAGCCCTTCGGCTGAGCGCACCGCCGTTCGCCGGGCGGTGATGTGGATGGAAGAACGGGTTGGACCTATTGTCGGGTCCGACGATGATATTGGCGGCCTCGACATCCAAAATGCTGGCACACCTGGCCAGATGGATTGTCTGGACGAAACTACCAATACCACAACGACATTGCTGTTGCTCGCCGAGAACGGCCTGCTCACCCATCATTCACCCAGCTACCCGGTCGCGCGTGGGTTCTTTCTGGATGGACGCTACCCGCATGCAACAGCTGTCATGACCGAAACAGCGTCTGGCGAGGACTGGGCTGTTGATCCTTGGCCCTACGCCAATGCCGAAGATGTCGACGTTATGCCGCTGTCGGACTGGTACAACACCTGGCCATATGCGGGGTGAGTCAGCTTTCCAAAAGCGCTGACAGCTGCGCGGCCTCACCCTCAAGCGTGTAGGGCGGGTTGATCACGAACATTCCGCTGCCTTGCAGCCGATGGCCTTCACTGGCAGCCGCGAAATTCACCTCGTGACGCAGCGTGTCAGCAAAGCCCAACTCGTCGATCTCAGCCATCACCGTCGAATGCTCGCCGCTTGGCAGGATGGGATACCACAGCATGATCACACCCACTGGCCACAAGTCGTGTAGCCCTTCTAAGAAACTCGGAACGCCGGTGAAGTCGTGCGCCAGCTCATAGCTCGGGTCGATCATAATGATGCCGCGCCTAGGCGTCGGTGGACAGCGCCGTGCCGCCCAGGGAAAGCCGTCTTCTTTGTAAATGTGCACGCCTGATCGTGGCATCGTCTCGACGAGCGCCGCATGTTCCTGGGGGTGCAGTTCTGCCAGTTGCAGGCGGTCGCCGGAGCGCTCCACATTCGAGGTTAGCATTCGCTCGGCCAACATCGGTGAGCCGGGATAGGCGGCCTCGCCATGCTCGGCGCGCACCGCCTCAATAACGCGCCGGTAAGGGTGGTCTGCTGGAAAACGCGTGAGCAGTTCGCTCACGCCGGATGTCGCTTCGCCAGTCTTTTGCGCCTCTTTCGAGCCAAGGTCATAAAGCCCCCGCCCGGCATGGGTTTCCATGTAGGTGAGCGGCTTGGTCTTCTTGCCCATATAGGCAAGCACCAGCGACAGCAGCGCGTGTTTATGCACGTCGGCGCGATTGCCGGCGTGATAGGCATGTTGATAGGAGAGCAAAGTGGGACTGCTTTCTAACTTTTGCTTTCAGGCTACTCAGCGGCTACCGATTTGGAGGTGGCACGTGCCAGAACCTCGGCAAGATACTGCCCGGTGTAGGACCGTTTTTCCTTCGCCACCTGCTCCGGCGTACCAGACGCGACCAATTCGCCGCCGCCATCGCCGCCTTCAGGACCAAGATCGATGATCCAATCAGCGGTTTTGATGACCTCCAGATTGTGCTCAATCACGATCACGCTGTTGCCCTGATCGACCAATTCGTGAAGCACTTCCAAGAGCTTGGCGACATCGTGAAAATGCAGCCCGGTCGTCGGTTCATCGAGGATGTAGAGCGTCCGACCGGTCGAGCGCTTCGATAGCTCCTTGGCGAGTTTCACCCGCTGCGCCTCGCCACCTGACAGCGTTGTCGCCTGCTGGCCGACCTTGATGTAGCCGAGACCAACGCGATTGAGCGTCACCAGCTTGTCGCGCACGGCCGGCACAGCCGAGAAGAATTCCGCGCCCTCTTCAACCGTCATATCGAGCACGTCGGCAATGCTCTTGCCCTTGAACTGGATGTCGAGCGTCTCGCGATTGTAGCGTTTGCCGTGGCAGACATCGCAGGTCACGTAGACATCGGGCAAAAAGTGCATCTCGATCTTCAAAACGCCATCGCCTTGGCAGGCCTCGCAGCGCCCACCCTTGACGTTGAACGAGAAACGTCCTGGCGCATAGCCACGCGCTTTGGCTTCTGGCAGGCCGGCAAACCAGTCGCGGATCGGCGTGAACGCACCGGTGTAGGTGGCCGGGTTGGAGCGCGGCGTGCGGCCAATAGGCGACTGGTCGATGTCGATAACCTTGTCGAGGAACTCTAGTCCATTGACGCTGTCATGCGGGGCCGGGTTCTCGCGCGCACCGTTCAGCCGTCGCGCCGCCACCTTGTAGAGCGTCTCAAGCAGGAACGTGGATTTGCCGCCGCCCGACACGCCAGTCACGCAGGTGAAAGTGCCAAGCGGCACCGTCGCATCGACACCTTTCAGATTGTTGCCACGTGCGCCTTTGACCTTGATCGCCTGGCTCTTCTTGCCCTTGCGCCGCTTGGTTGGCACCGGGATTGCCTTGGTGCCTGACAGATATTGCCCAGTCAGCGATTTCGGGTTGGCCATCACCTCCTGCGGCGTGCCCTCGGCAACGATCTCGCCGCCATGGACGCCAGCGCCCGGCCCAATGTCCACCACATAGTCGGCCGTGCGCACAGCGTCTTCATCATGCTCCACCACGATCACCGTGTTGCCGAGGTCGCGCAGATGCTTCAGCGTTTCCAACAGCCGATCATTGTCGCGCTGGTGCAAGCCAATGCTCGGCTCATCAAGCACGTAAAGCACACCGGTCAATCCCGAGCCGATCTGCGAGGCAAGGCGGATTCGCTGGCTCTCGCCACCCGACAGTGTGCCAGAAGACCGCGACAGCGTCAGATACTGCAGGCCCACATCGTTGAGGAACCGCAGACGGTCGCGGATTTCTTTCAAGATCGCTTTGGCGATCGCGTTCTGCTTGTCGCTGAGCTTATCCGGCAAATCGTTGAACCATTCATTGGCTTCGCGAATGGAGAGTTTCGACGCCGTGCCGATATGCTCGCCCGCCACCTTCACGGCCAGCGCTTCGGGTCGAAGGCGGTTGCCGTCACAGACCTCGCAGGGGCGGTTGGACTGGAAGCGTGACAGTTCCTCGCGCACCCATTGGCTGTCGGTCTCGCGCCACCGCCGCTCAATATTGCCGATCACACCCTCAAACGGCTTGGCAGTTTTGTAGGACCGCAAGCCATCATCGTAGGTGAAGGTGATGCTCTCCTGGTCCGAGCCGTAGAGGATGACGTCCTGAACCTTTTCCGGCAGGTCGCTCCAAGCCTTGGCCATGCTCGTTTTGTAATGGCGGCAAATCGCGTCCAGCGTCTGTGTGTAATAGGGCGACGTATTGCCGGTTTTCGCCCACGGTGCCACCGCGCCTTGACGCAGGGACAGTGACGGATCGGGGACGATCAGTGCTTCTTCGAATTCCAGCGTGGTGCCAAGCCCATCGCAGGTCGGGCAGGCACCCTGCGGTGAGTTGAACGAGAAGAGCCTTGGCTCGATTTCTGGGATCGTGAAGCCGGATTCCGGGCAGGCAAAGCGTTCGGAAAACACAATGCGCTCCGGCAGCGGCTCACCTTCTTTGAGATCGGCATATTCGGCCACGGCAAGCCCGTCAGCCAGTTTCAAGGCCGTTTCGAAACTGTCGGCCAGGCGCGTTGCGATATCCTCACGCACCACGATCCGGTCCACCACCACGTCGATGTCATGCTTGAATTTCTTGTCGAGCGCCGGCGCGTCAGCGATCTCGTAATACTCGCCATCGATCTTCAAGCGCTGGAAACCCTGCTTCATCAGCTCGGCGATATCCTTGCGGTACTCGCCCTTGCGCTGACGCACGATCGGCGCAAGCAGATAGAGCCGCGTGCCTTCTGGCAGCGCCATCACCCGGTCGACCATCTGGCTGACGGTCTGGCTCTCGATCGGCAGGCCTGTGGCTGGCGAGTAGGGCACCCCGACACGCGCCCAAAGCAGGCGCATATAATCATAAATCTCCGTCACGGTGGCGACTGTCGAGCGCGGGTTCTTGCTGGTCGTCTTTTGCTCGATAGAGATCGCAGGCGAGAGTCCGTCGATTTGATCGACGTCGGGCTTCTGCATCATCTCAAGGAATTGCCGTGCATAGGCCGACAGGCTCTCCACATAACGGCGCTGGCCTTCGGCATAGATGGTGTCAAAAGCGAGCGAGCTCTTGCCCGAACCGGACAGGCCGGTCATTACCACCAGACTGTCGCGGGGCAGGGTGACCGACACATCTTTCAGATTGTGCTCACGCGCGCCCGACACAGTAATGTGTTTCGACGAAGGGCGCGGAGCGGAGGGTGTACCTGCCATGGAATGTCTCAATGCGAATGTGGAGGGAGCGAGGCCTTAAAGTAGGGCAAAACCCTCGACTCAGAAGAGTGAACAAATATAGAACATCTCTTGTCTCCTGACACAAGAGACGCTAACATGGGGATAAATGGCGTGTGGATAAGCATGGCGCTGGGTTGCGGCTTCGGCGCGGCGGCGTCACACCGAGTGGAAAGCGTTTCGGCGCACTAGTTGGAGATGAGTTATGGCTGGCTCGGTGAACAAGGTCATTTTGGTGGGCAATCTGGGTGCCGACCCTGAAGTGCGCACGATGCAATCCGGCGACAAGCTGGTGAACCTCTCGGTGGCGACCTCCGAAACCTGGCGTGACCGCCAGTCTGGTGAGCGACGCGAAAAGACCGAATGGCACCGTGTCGTGATCTTCAACGAGAACCTCGCCAAGGTCGCCGAGCAATATCTGCGCAAGGGCTCCAAGGTCTATCTTGAAGGCGCCCTGCAGACGCGCAAGTGGCAAGATCAGAATGGCCAGGACCGCTACTCCACAGAGGTGGTGCTGCAAAAGTATCGCGGCGAACTGACCATGCTCGATGGACGGAACGATCGCCAGGGTGGCGACGCCGGTTACGGTCAAGGTGGTGGGTATTCCGGCGGTCAGGGCGGTCAATCTATGCCGCAGGATCGCGGTCCAGCACCAGCAATCAGCTCGGATATTGACGACGACATTCCGTTCTAGGCCGGCTGCGGAGCTAGGCCAGATGTCTTTAGCACCGCTCTTGGCAGCCGGTTCGGTGGTGACAGTGCACGCCGTTGCGGCGATGGCGGCCTTCCTGCTTGGATCCGTGCAGCTATTGGCGCCCAAAGGCACGCTTCCTCATCGCACCCTTGGCTATGTTTGGGTGCTGCTGATGCTGACGGTGATCAGCACGTCCTTCTTCATTTATGACATCCGCATGTGGGGCCCGTTCAGCTGGATCCATCTGTTGTCGTTGGCGGCGCTGTTCGGCCTGGTGTCGCTCGTCCGTGAAGCGCGGCGCCACGATGTGCGCGAACACAAAAAAAGTGCGATCTTCTTGTTCTTCGGCGCCATGGTGATCGCTGGCGGGTTCACCTTCATGCCAGGACGGGCGATGCACGCCGTCCTGTTTGGAGGTTAGTGCATGACCCGCCAATCCCTTCTCCACATCGCCTTGGTCGTGCGCGATTATGACGAGGCGCTTGCCTTCTACTGCGGCAAACTGGGCTTCGACCTCATCGAAGACACCTATCAGCCGGAACAGGACAAGCGCTGGGTTGTCGTTGCGCCTCCCGGTTCATCAGGATCAACCATCCTGCTTGCCCGCGCGTCCAAACCGGAACAAGAGCGCTTCATCGGTGATCAGGCTGGCGGCCGGGTGTTCCTGTTCCTGAAGACCGATGACTTCGATCGCGACTACACGCGCTATATCGAAGCCGGAATCGAGTTTGTGCGTCCATCAACACAGTTCGACTACGGCAAAGTTGCCGTTTTCAAAGACCTGTATGGCAACCTTTGGGACCTGGTCGAACACGTCCCGGACCATCCGCTCGCCGAAAGGTTCTGACGGCCATGGCTTTGGAGGTCTGGCTGCTCTACGCCACAACAGTTCTCGCTTTCATGGTGACGCCTGGCCCGAGCCATCTATTGATGCTCTCCAATGCGATGAGCCATGGGTTCCATCGTTCGCTCGCCACGGCTGCAGGCGACTTAACGGCCAATGCCCTGCAGATGCTCGCGGCGGGGATTGGTCTTGCCGCTTTGCTGGTTGCGTCCCAAGGTGCACTAACGATCGTGAAATGGGCAGGCGTTGCCTATTTGATCTGGATGGGCCTTCGGATGTGGCTCCGGGCGTCGGCCACAGCTCAAGGCAAATCCCCTGCCACGTCGCCGAGACTCAAAACACTCTGGCTGCAAGGCTTTCTTACGTCGGCTGCCAACCCGAAAGCTGTCGTGTTTTTTGCCGCGCTCTATCCGCAGTTTATCCAGGCCGATGGAAGTTTTTGGCTGCAGTTCCTCATCTTGTCCGCAACCTATATCGTGATCGATGGTCTGTTTCTGACAAGCTATGGCGCTGGCGCAGGATGGCTGTCCAAGAAGGTCAAACAAGCAGGCAAGGCCATGCTTGATCGCGTTGGCGCGAGCTTTCTTATAGGAGCGGCCATTCTACTTGGTCTCAAGACGCTTCGCCAGGCCAACTGACGCCGGCCTGTTCTTCTCAGCGCTGAACAGAGTGTTCACTCCGTGCTCGGTTGACCCTAAGCCACCGCCACCGCACTTCTGGCCATGAGCAACGGGAGAGACACCTCATGGGCTATATGGTCGGCGGCACCTATCACATTGGCGATGATGTCACCCAAACCCTGCAAAGCGGGGAATGGGAGCGGAGCAAAAGCACCGTCCGCCATTGGATCACTGTCGATGGCGCACCTGGCCTGACCGGCGATGGCGGCTTCAAAGCGGAGCACGGCCGCTACCATCTGTTCGTGGCCTGGAACTGCCCCTGGGCCCATCGCACCTTGGTCACGCGCGCGTTAAAAGGTTTGGAAGAGGCGATTTCGGTCTCCTATGCGCGGCCCAATCGCACCGACCAGGGGTGGGTTTTTGATGAAGCAGGACCGTTCGCTGACCCTCTGTTGGGCGTGCAAGCGGTTCATGAGGTCTACAGTCGTGATTCCATGGATTACACCGGCCGCCTCACGGTCCCAGTCCTCTGGGACAAGCGCCAAAATCGCATGGTCAGCAACGAATCTGCCGACATTATGCGCATGCTTGGATTAGCCTTTGATGGCGGGCCGGAGCTCTACCCATTAGGCCTGCAAGGCGACATCGACCGCTGGAACGACACGATCTACGCCTCGGTCAACAATGGCGTCTACCGTGTCGGCTTTGCATCGACGCAAGAGGCCTATGAGAAGGCGGCGCATGCCGTCTTCGAAGCGCTGAACCAGATCGACGAACACCTCGGCACCCACCGCTTTCTTTGCGGCGATACGCTGACCGAAGCCGATGTACGTCTTTTCCCAACGCTCGCCCGCTTCGACGTCGCTTATCACTACGCGTTCCGCTGCAATCTGAAGAAGCTCACCGACTACGCCAATCTCTGGCCCTATGCCCGCGCGCTTTTCCAGATGCCTGGCGTCGCCGACACGGTGCGGTTCGACATCTACAAGCAGGGTTATTTCTCAGCCAGTGAGAAACGCAACCCGCTTGGCATCGTACCGATTGGCCCGCAACTCGCCGATTGGACCGCGCCGCACGGGCGCTAGAGCACCACTTGATTGGCGGCGACAACCAACTGCGTCACGCCATCGGCGATGAACTGAACGGCCAGCGCTGAAAGGATCACGCCGAGCAACCGGGTTAGAATGATCCGCCCGGTGTTGCCGAGCATCCGTTCAATCCTCCCGGCCAACAGGAACACCGTCAAACACGCCAGGATGATGACAGTCAGAACACCGACCAACGCCCCCGTGCCGGTCCAGCCGGCTAGTTCCTGCGCCTCGTGAGACAGAAGCACCATGGCCGCGATCGCACCTGGTCCGGCCATCAAGGGAATGGCCAGCGGGAAGACGGCTATGTTCTTGATGTGATCCTTGTCGATGGCGCGTGTCGCTGCATTGTCACGCCGCTCAGTGCGTTTCTCGAACACCATTTCGAAGGCAAGCCAGAACAGCAAAATGCCGCCCGCAATGCGAAAGGCCGACAGGCTGATGCCCAGCGCATCGAGAAACGCTTGGCCGCTCAATCCGAACACCAGCAAAATGCAGAAGCCGATGAGGCAACCGCGGACCGCCACCTCGCGCCGCTCGCCCTTGTCCATGCCGCGCGTCAGCGTCACGAACAGGGGCGCAAGCCCGATTGGGTCGATGGTCACGAGCAGCGTGACGAAGGCGTTGGAGACAAAATCAAGCATCGTCGCTCACCCCTCGCAGGTGCGCCCTGCCGGTGCAAGTGGTGCGAGCGACCGCAATTCAGATGAGCAGTTGAAAACTGGGCGCTTTCTTTGTGTGCGGGCGTTGAATCGGCTAACAAAACGGGACGAAACAAGGATGAGATTCGCACGTGGCTGACGACACGACAAACAACACACCGGATGATGAAAATCCCGCCGATGGCGGCGGTGGATCAGGCGGCGATATGAGCGACATTCGCTCCGTCTCCATTTCCGGTGAAATGCGCAAATCCTACCTCGATTACGCCATGAGCGTGATCGTCTCGCGTGCGCTTCCGGACGTGCGTGACGGCCTGAAACCTGTCCACCGGCGCATCCTCTACGCCATGCAGGAAGCTGGTTACGACTGGAACAAGGGCTACCGGAAATCGGCGCGCATCGTCGGCGACGTCATCGGTAAGTATCACCCGCATGGCGACCAGTCGGTCTACGATGCGCTTGTCCGGATGGCGCAGCCCTTTTCCATGCGCCTGCAACTCATCGATGGGCAAGGTAATTTCGGCTCCATCGACGGCGACCCACCGGCCGCGATGCGTTACACCGAGGTGCGTCTGGCGCGACCGGCCCATTCGCTGACGGAAGACCTCGACAAAGACACCGTCGATTTCCAAGAGAATTACGACAACACCGAGTCTGAGCCGACGGTTCTACCGGCGCGCTATCCCAATTTGCTGACCAATGGGGCCGGCGGCATTGCGGTCGGCATGGCGACCAACATACCGCCGCATAATCTCGGCGAAGTGATCGACGCCTGCACGGCGATGATCGACGATCCGGAGATCGATCTTGAGCAACTGATGGAGATCATGCCGGGCCCGGATTTTCCAACCGGCGGGCTGATTCTGGGTCGTACCGGCATTCGCAATGCCTTTGCGACCGGTCGCGGATCGATCATCATGCGCGGCAAGGTCGATATCGAAGAGGTCCGCAAAGACCGTCATGCGCTGATCGTCACCGAAATTCCCTACCAGGTGAACAAATCTTCGATGATCGAGAAGATCGCCGAGCTTGTGCGCGAAAAGCGCATTGAGGGCATCGGGGACATTCGCGACGAATCCGATCGTGATGGCATTCGTGTGGTGATCGAGTTGAAGCGCGATGCCGTCGCCGAAGTGGTGCTCAATCAGCTTTACCGCTTCTCCGCGCTGCAATCGACGTTCGGCGCCAACATGGTGGCGCTCAACGGCGGCAAGCCTGAACAGATGAACCTGATGGACATGCTGTCCGCGTTCATCAGTTTCCGCGAAGTGGTCATCACGCGGCGCACCAAGTTCCTGCTCGCCAAAGCGCGTGACCGGGCGCATGTCTTGGCCGGCCTTGCGATCGCGGTCGCCAATATCGATGAAGTGATCAAGCTCATCCGTTCTGCGCCTGACCCGGCAACAGCGCGCGCGCAACTCATGGAGCGCGCCTGGCCGGTGGGCGATATTCGCCCATTGATCGAGTTGATTGCTGATCCGCGTTACATGGTGAGCGAAGAGGGCACCTACACGCTTTCCGAAACACAGGCGCGCGCCATTCTTGATCTGCGCCTTCAGCGCCTTACAGCGCTCGGCCGCGATGAAATCGGCGATGAACTCCACAAGATCGCCGATGAAATCCGCGATTATTTGGAAATCCTCGGTTCGCGTGCCCGTATCCGCTCGATCATCAAGGATGAGCTGGCCGATGTACGTGAGCTATTCGCGACACCAAGACGGACGGAAATCACCGAAAGTGATGCCGATTTTGAGGATGAAGACCTCATCGCCCGCGAAGATATGGTCGTCACCGTCAGCCATGCCGGCTACATTAAGCGCGTGCCGCTTTCGACCTATCGGGCGCAGCGCCGCGGCGGCAAAGGTCGCTCCGGCATGTCGACGCGCGATGAGGATTTCGTCACCCGCATCTTTGTCGCCAATACCCACACGCCGGTGCTGTTCTTCTCCTCCGACGGCCAGGTCTATCGCCAGAAGGTCTGGCGTCTGCCGCTTTCGGCGCCCCAGGCCCGCGGCAAGGCTCTCGTGAACATCCTGCCACTGTCTCAAGGCGAGCGGATCACCTCGATCCTGCCATTGCCGGAAGATGAGGAAAGCTGGGCTGATCTGGATGTGGTGTTCTGCACCAATGTCGGGTCGGTGCGTCGCAACAAACTGTCCGATTTCCAGCGAATCAATCGCAATGGCAAGATCGCCATGAAGCTTGATGAGGGGATGAGCATTCTCTCGGTCGACGTTTGTACCGATCAGGACGATTTGCTGCTCACCACGGCCATGGGGCAAGCTATCCGCTTCCCGGTTGCGGACCTGCGTGTTTTCCAGTCGCGCGACTCCACCGGTGTGCGCGGTATCAATCTGGCCGATGGCGACAAAGTGATCGGCATGTCGGTGCTCCGTCACTATGACGCAACGCCCGCTCAGCGCGCTGAATACATCAAGCGCCGCCGCCTGATGGAAGGCGAGGTCGACGATGCACCGATGGATGAAGAAGACACCTCGGAAGGTAGCGCCGAGTTGACCGAAGCCGATTACGTCGCCATGTCGGCTGCCGAAGAGTTCATCTTGGCCATTTCTGAAAACGGCTACGGCAAGCGCTCATCGAGCTTTGAATATCGGGTATCCGGACGTGGCGGCAAAGGGATCACTGCCATGGCAGTCACCCAGCGCAATGGACCGATCGTCGCCTCATTCCCGGTCGAACACTCCGACCAGATCATGATCGTCTCCAATGGCGGTCAGCTCATCCGCGTGCCGGTTGAAGGTATCCGCATTGCCGGTCGTGCAACCCAGGGTGTGACGGTCTTCAATGTCGGCTCCGATGACACGGTGGTGTCTGTTGAGCGGGTGTCCGAACCGGAGGATGAGGATTCCGACGAGGGGATCGATGGTGTCACCGATCCCGACGCTAGCGGACCTGAATCTGATTCACAGGATGAACCGCCGAGCGACCCTGACGGCACCTGATTCAAGGTTTGAGACAACGCCTCTAAGCCCCTGGTCACGCAATAAAAACCGCCTCTCCTTCTGACAAGAGAGGCGGTGGCGTTGGGAGGTCAACTTGATTCAGTTTGGCAAGTGCAGTCTTTTTGTTGTCGGTGCCATTCAGGCGTTGGTCTTAGCGCGCGGCCACTTCAACTGGCTGGGCTTTGGTGGCGACAGTGAAGCCGTGGTCGGCATCATGCATCGTCATCGAGATGGTGCGGTCGATGCCGTCATTGTTGCTGGATGCAGCGATCCAGGCAGCGCAGCCATTGGAGAAATGCGGCCAGGCTTGGCCTGAGCAAAGATCGAGTTCTGCAGCGCCAAGGCGCACATCAACGCTAACCGATGGTGCGGCCTGCTCGGCGCTGGAGTTGGCCGGTGAGGTCGTGGCGAGCCACATGCCCATCAAAACGGCGACGAGCACGGCGATGGAAGTCATGGTCAGTGTCTTAGTCAGGGTGATCATGGGTCTGCTCCGTGTCTTCTTGTGAGTTGTTAACGTTTCTTGTCTTTGTTCAGTTCCAACAGAACTTCGATGAACCCACTCTGAACCAGCCAGTCATCTCTTCCTGTGACGGGAGTCACGAATTGCCGTTTCGGCGATTTTTGTGTCGATTTCCGCCGCGCTTGCGCAGGTTGCCGGGCGCTTGGTAGGACGGACGCCTGCAAGCGCGCGAGGCATCATGAAGCGGATCGCCCTATTCCCTGGATCCTTCGATCCAATCACCAATGGCCATGTGGACGTGATCCGCGCTGGCCTCGCCTTGGCGGACGAGGTGCTTGTCGCTATCGGTCAAAATCCGAGCAAAAAGCCGCTGTTGTCCCTTGAAAAGCGCCAAGACCTGATTGCTGCCATCGCCGCCGATCTTGGTGGCGAGGGCCGGGTTCACACGATGGCTTTTTCAGGTCTGCTCATCGATGTCGCGCGCGACTATGGCGCGTCAGTGGTGCTACGCGGACTGCGCGATGGAGCAGATTTTGACTATGAGATGCAGATGGCCGGTATGAACGCGACCATGGCGCCAGCGCTTGAGACGGTCTTTGTGCCAGCGCGCCCTGCCAACCGCCATGTTACGGCCACGCTCGTGCGACAGATCGCCGGAATGGGTGGCGATATCAGCCCCTTTGTGCCAGAACCCGTGCGCGCCGCCCTTGCTGAAGCGCTTTAGCCGATCCAGCGCGTCACGGTCTTCCCGTTTTTTGAGTGTGAGAGAATTGATGATCCCTTCCTTTGCGTCCCGCCGAACCGTCCTTGTTGCCGGCTTGGCAGTACTTGCCATGATGGTTGTTGCCATACCCAATGCCGTGGTGGCGCAAAGTGACGGTGTTCCAGCTGCTGTCGCTGATCTTGACCCACAGAATGTGCTGGTCATCGAAGTTTCCGGTGGCCCGATCTATGTCGAGTTGCTACCGGGCGTAGCGCCGCAACATGTTGATCGCATCAAGCAATTGGCGCGTGAAGGGTTTTATGATGGCGTGGTGTTTCACCGCGTGATCGACGGCTTCATGGCGCAAACCGGTGATCCAACCGGCACCGGAACCGGCGGATCGGACTATCCTGATCTAGCAGCTGAGTTCTCCGACATCGCCTATGAGCGCGGTATTGTCGGCATGGCCCGCACCAACGACCCGAACAGTGCCAACTCGCAGTTCTTCATCATGTTTGGCCCTGCGCCCAGCCTCAACGGTCAGTACACCGTGTTTGGCCGCGTGGTGGCCGGCATGGATGCTGTCGATAGCATCAAAAAGGGTGATACCCGCCGCAACGGCATGGTAACCGACCCAGATGCCATGATCCGCGCACGCCTTCTGTCCGACCTCAACGGTTGATCGATCATTCCAACGATGAAAGGGCCTGATGCATGGCCGATTCCGACACAATTCTGCTCGACACCTCCAAAGGTGAGGTCAAAATCAAACTGCGTCCCGATCTGGCGCCCAACCATGTCGAGCGCATCAAGACGCTGGTCAGCGAAGGGTTTTACGATGGCGTGGTTTTTCACCGCGTGATCGACGGCTTCATGGCGCAGGGCGGCGACCCGACTGGTACGGGTATGGGTGGCTCAAAACTTCCGGACCTGAAACAAGAATTTTCCAGTGAGCCGCATGTGCGCGGCGTCTGCTCCATGGCGCGTTCGGCCAATCCGGACAGCGCAAACTCGCAGTTCTTTATCTGCTTTGGCGATGCCAGCTTTCTCGATGGCCAGTACACCGTTTGGGGTGAAGTCATTGAAGGCATGGAGAATGTTGATCAGTTCGCCCGCGGTGAGCCGGTCCGTAATCCCGACCAGATCAACACCGCCAAACTGGTCTAAACCGCAACAGGACCCGCATGCGGGTTGACGCTTTCGACTTTGAGCTTCCTGACGAACGGATCGCGCTGCATCCAGCCGATCCGCGCGATAGCGCACGCCTATTGCAGGTCGGCGCCGATGGCGGGCTTAGCGATCACATCGTTCGCGACTTGCCGAGTCTCCTTCGCTCGGGCGACCTTTTGGTCCTCAACCGGACCCGTGTGATCCCGGCCCAGCTTGCCGGCAAGCGAACGCGCCCAGGGGCTGAGGTGCTGCCGGTCTCGGTCACGCTGGTTGAGGCCCAGGATGACGATCAGTTGCGCTGGAAAGCGATGGCCCGGCCCGGCAAACGCCTAAAACCGGGTGATCGATTGGACTTTCCAGCCGATGGGCCGCCACAGCTTTCCTGCACCGTTGATTCCAAGGGAGAGGATGGGCTGATCGCGCTCACTTTTGATGGCGATGCTCAGTCTTTTGCCAATGGGTTGAATGCAATCGGCATGCCGCCGCTTCCGCCTTACATAGCGGCCAAACGTGGGTACCTGGAAGCTGACAAGGACGACTACCAGACGGTCTATGCGGAAACCGAAGGCTCGGTCGCTGCACCAACGGCTGGGCTCCATTTCACCGATAGGCTTTTCAAGGAACTTGACCAGGCTGGCATCGCTCGCGCATTCGTGACGCTGCATGTCGGCATGGGAACGTTCCTGCCGGTCAAAGCCGACGATACCGATAGTCACACCATGCACGCCGAGTGGGGCGAGATCACGCCGGATGTCGCCGAAGCCATCAATAAGGCGCGCGCGGCAGGCGGGCGCATCATCGCGGTCGGCACGACCAGTTTGCGGATATTGGAAAGCGCGGCGTCCGACGACCGAACCCTCAACCCTTTTCAAGGCGAGACAGACATCTTCATCACGCCTGGCTACCGGTTCAAAGCGATCGATGCCCTGATGACGAACTTTCACCTGCCACGGTCGACGCTTTTCATGCTCGTCTCGGCGCTTTGTGGATTAGACCATATGAAGGCCGCCTACACGCATGCCATCGACACAGGATATCGCTTTTATTCTTATGGCGATGGCTCGCTGCTTTGGAAGGCCGACCATCAGGATGCCCAAGCATGAGCGGGTCCTTTGCCTTCAAGCTGTCTCACACCGACGGCAAAGCCCGTCGAGGGCAAATCACGACACCGCATGGTCTGGTGCAAACGCCTGCCTTCATGCCGGTCGGCACCGCGGGTACGGTAAAGGCTATGTACACCGATCAGGTCCGTGACACTGGCTCCGATGTCGTCCTCGGCAACGTTTACCACCTGATGCTGCGGCCGACCGCTGAGCGCGTCGCACGCCTTGGTGGATTGCACACCTTCATGCGTTGGCCCCACACGATCCTCACAGACTCCGGCGGCTTCCAGATCATGTCCCTTGGTGCCCTACGCAAGCTCACCGAAGAGGGGGTGACGTTCAAGTCGCACATTGATGGCGCCAAGCATGATCTTTCGCCTGAGCGGTCTATGGAGATCCAATCGCTGCTCGGCTCCGACATCCAAATGCAGCTGGACGAATGCCTGAAACTGCCGGCAGAACGGTCTGAAGTGATCCGGGCGATGGAGCTCTCTGCGCGATGGGCCGAGAGGTCCAAAGCTAAGTTTGAGGCGTTGGGCGGGCCCGGCAAGGGTCAGGGGCTCTACGGCATCGTGCAGGGCGGCACCGATATCGAATTGCGTCTGCAATCGGCTAAGCTGCTGACCGACATCGGGTTTTGGGGCTATTCGGTCGGCGGGTTGGCCGTCGGCGAACCGCAAGAGGAGATGCTCGCGGTACTTGATGAGACCTGCCCGGCGCTGCCGGAGGACAAGCCGCGCTATCTTATGGGCGTTGGGACGCCTGACGATTTGGTGAAGGCGGTCGCCCGGGGGATCGACATGTTCGACTGCGTTATGCCGACCCGCGCCGGGCGCCACGCTACCGCCTACACACGTTTCGGCAAGATCAATCTAAAGAATGCTCGTCACGCCGACGATCCAAGACCGCTGGATGAGGAAAGCGAATGCCCGGCGGCAAGGGACTATTCACGCGCCTATTTGCACCATTTGGTCAAAACCGGCGAGTCGCTCGGCGGCATGCTGCTGACCTGGAACAACATCGCCTATTATCAGGACCTAATGCGCGGTGCGCGCTATGCCATTGAGGCAGGATCTTATGCCGATTATCTCGCCGCTTGCTCAGAAGGCTGGGAGCGCGGAGATTTGCCTGAGCTCTGAGGAAGACGCCTGTTAAATCTGCCGCTCGTTCTGGCGGCGAAGAAACACGCCCGAAATTAACAATTGACCATCGTCTTCTTTAGCGAAGGTGTAGAGCCCCCGCCAGACCTGACCGTCCTCGCCGACAAATTCCACCTGTTGTGCCGGGCCGCTAGGTGTCAAAGCCGCAGCAGCAAAGGAAAAGCTTTGCGGGGCGTAGACGGCTGGATAGCCGCGCTCCACCATGCGCACGAACATCGAAGCGGTCGGGAAGCGCATTTTGATCGGTTCGGCGGCGTAGGCATAGGCCGCGTCTGCATCTTCAGCCAGAAACGCGTCGATCTGCGCAGAAATGATGGCCTGCATCTGCTCGACGGTGGCCGAAGGAACCTCAACCGGCTCCGACTCGTCAGCCTGCACGACGCTGGCCATCACGAAGGCGCAGGCTGCAAAGGCCGCCAGGCCAATCAGGATCAGACGCTGGGTCCGTAGGGCCTGCTCGCGCATCGACGCAGCCAGGGCGACGGCTTTTCGGGAATGCTGGTTCGATACACGATTGGTCGATGACGACATAACGAAACCCTCCATATCTCTCGATAGGTACGAGGGTAGGGCAATGATTGGACCAACCAAGGGGAGAATTTGGGCAAGGCCTGCCGCAATTCTCGCCAAAATAAGCCAGTTTTGGCGTTTAGCCAACGGCTGTTTTGCGCGCCATATCGAGATAGAGTTCACGCAGTCGGACCGATGTGGCGCCTGGCGCACCGTTCGACATCACCCGGTCGTCCACTTTGACAATCGGCACGACAAGGCTCGTCGCGGCGGTCAGGAACACTTCGTCTGCTTGATGAAGCTCCTCGACGGTGTAGGTCCGCTCCTCAACTTCAAAGCCCTGCTCCTTGCAGAGTGCAAGAACCGATTTGCGGGTGATTCCTGGCAGAACCGAATTGGATAGCTGCCGGGTGATCAACTTGCCGTCTTTCACCAGCCAAACCGTGGACGATGAGCCTTCCGTTACCACTCCGTCTTCGACCATGATCGCCTCAGAGGCGCCGACCTTGGCGGCCTCCTGTTTGGCAATGGTTTGCGCGATCATGGCCACCGATTTGATATCGCGGCGCTTCCAGCGCAGGTCGGGCGTCGTGATCACCTCAATACCGGTCTCGGCGCGCGGGTCATCGACGAGCTTCTTCGATTGGGTGAACATGACCAGTGTCGGGACGGTGTCCTTTGGATAAGCAAAATCGCGCTCCGCAGCGCCGCGGGTCACCTGCAAATAGATGCCGCCTTCATCCAAATTGTTGCGCCGTGCCAACTCCAGTTCCAGATCGGTCAGTGTGTTGAGCGGTACCGGATGATCCATCTCAATTTCGCCCAGCGAGCGTTCCAGCCGTGCCAGATGCCCGGGATGATCGACCAATTTGCCGCCGATCACCGCTGTCACCTCATAAACGCCGTCCGCGAACAGAAACCCCCGGTCGAGAACGGAGATCTTTGCCTCCGCCAAGGGCACGAAATCGCCGTTCACATAGGCAATGCGGGGATCATCTGCGGCGATCATGAATGCGTCCTTCACTCAATTCAGGCCGAGCGTATCGCGCGCGGCGTCGACAAAATCACTATCGATTCCATCGCATTGTTGAAGGTAGGCGCGCAAGGCGTTGGTGCCCGCATCGCGCGCCGTTTCGTAGGTAAAGCGGCTGTTGCAGAGTTGCTCGCGAACGCCCATCGCGCTCGTGTCGGTCACCTCGTCACGGTCGGCGGTTTGATCCTCGGCCTGCGGCCCTTTGCGCGGTTCGGTATCGACCTGAACCTGCGTCGTTGGACGGTTGGTATCACGCGGCGCATCGACATCAACGTTTTGGCTTTCCTCGCCACCAAACATCCCGCCCGTGGCAACAAACCAGGCAATGGCAAGTGCAATGATGAAGCTTAGTATCGTTCCCATGCCAATCCGACGTTTCGGTTTTCCGCCTGTTTGGCCTGGGATTGGCGGAGGCGCTTCACCGATGGTGCTGGTTCGGCTGGATTTCGGTATCGGCGGAACGCCACCGGGCTTTGGCCGTGACTCTGTCTTTGCCTGAGAAGCTGGTAGCGGCGGCGGTGATGCGCTCGTTCCGGTCATAGGGGGCACAGTCTTCTGGGACCAAGGGCTCGACGGCAATGGCGGAGGTGAAGCGTCTTCCTCCGTCGCATCAAGATGTGGTTCCAAAACTGACTTTAGAGCTGCCATCGACTGTGGACGCGTCGCCGGATGCAGACGAAGACCGGTTTCCAACGCACGTTCCAGTTCCCCGTCGAGATCAGGCAGGGTGTCGCCTATCGGGGTCAGCGGATCATCATCGCGCTGGGCTTTGGACGCCAGGCGATCATCGGCCGAGGGCGGTGGCGTGCCGGTCAAGGCCCAACGCAACAGTGCGCACACCGAATAGATATCGCTCACCGGTCCGGGCGAACCACCAGATATCAGTTCCGGTGCCTGCGTCCGTTTGAATTGCTCCAATGCCTCGCCGCCATAGGCAAGCCAGGGGCCGAGCAATCGGGCGCTACCGGTCCTGTCGATCAGCGCTTGATGGGCGGATACGCGGCCATGGGCCAAGCCACGCGCGTGCAAATCACCCAACGCGTCGATCACGGGCAAAAACAGCGCAGCGGTCTGACCAACTGACAAGGGAGCTCGCCGTTCCAGCCAGACGGCCAACGTTTCGCCATCAAGGGGAGCACCCTGTTCCTTACCGACAACCACCGCCGACCCGGCGCCAAAACGCACCACCGTTCGTGGACCGACCAAGGCCTGGTGATTAAGTTGCTCAAAGGTGCGCGCCAGGTCGAACAGCGCCGATTGATCCTGGTCGTCTGAAAGCCGAGTGAGTGTCACGGTCGCATCGCGGTCGCGCGTGTCCTTGCCGGTATAGGCAGCATCCATCCCGGAAATGGCGCTGGTCCCGGTCACTTCGTAGCCTTGGCTGCGGTCGCCGATCACAAAGCCGGTGGGTGTTTCATCGCTCATGCTTGTCTCCGGCCATCGGTCCTGGTGCGGGCGCTTCAATCATGAGGTGTGATCAATCATCTGAAAGGTTTCAAGGCCCTTATCGCGCCCGCTATGTCCCACAGAACGTTGCGTGCACGACCTCTTCTGGCTTGGGCGGACGTGTCAGTGCCGCACCTTCTCCGTCAAGCGGCGCGTCCTCATAAGGCTGTGCCGAGGCTTCGACCATCGCGTGGAAAGGCGCAAAGTCGCCAGATAGACCGGCTTCGATCATCGCCTCGACGCGGTGATTGCGTGGGATGATGGCTGGATTGGCCGCGCGCATAATCGATCGACGCGCCTCGGTACTGCCTGCCTCACGTCCCAATCGCTCGCGCCAACGGGCAAGCCATGGGTCGCCTGCGCTGCCAAGGTGGGTGAGAAAGCCAGCAGCGTCTGCTTCAGCCTCGCTAAGGGCCCGGAACGTACCGGTGAAATCGGCTTCCGCATCAGCCATGAGCTGCAACAGATCGCGGATCAGCGCTCCATCCTCATCTTCAGTTTCTTTCAGGCCAAGCTTTCGGCGCATCACGCCCTGGTAGGCGTCTTGAAACCGCACAGGGAATTGATCGACAGCCTCTTGAGCGGCTTTCACTGCCTGCTCTTCCTCCGCATCGATCAACGGCAAAAGCGCTTGGGCAAGGACCGCCATGTTCCAATGGGCGATTGGCGGCTGGTTGGCGAACGCGTAACGCCCCTGATGATCAATCGAGCTATAAACCTGCGCCGGGTTGTAGCCATCCATGAAGGCGCATGGGCCATAATCGATGGTCTCGCCGGAAATCGTACAATTGTCGGTGTTCATGACCCCATGGATGAACCCGACGCCCATCCAGCGGGCGATCAGCTTGGCTTGGCGATCGATCACCGCGTGCAAAAGCTGAAGGGCAGGGGGACCGTCAACGTCATCCTCGTGTCCATGCCGGTCTAGGGCGTAATCGACCAAGGCACTTAAAAGCTCGGTGTCGCCACGAAAGGCGGCATACTCAAAGGTTCCAACCCGCAAATGGCTGGATGCCACGCGTGTCACCATTGCGCCGGGAAGGACGCGCTCACGCAGCACAGGATCTCCGGTGGTAATGGCCGCCAGTGCGCGCGTAGTCGGGATACCAAGCGCGGCCATGGCTTCGCTCATGACGTACTCGCGCAGCACCGGTCCAAGCGCTGCTCGTCCATCGCCTTGGCGCGAGAAGGGTGTTTGGCCGGAACCTTTAAGCTGCACATCATAACGCTGGCCGTCCGTTCCGATCACCTCGCCAAGAAGCAGCGCGCGCCCGTCGCCAAGGCCTGGGTTGAAGCCGCCAAATTGGTGGCCGGCATACGCCATAGCGAGCGGCTGGGATCCCTCGGCAATTTTGTTCCCGGCAAACATGTTTGCTGCCGTGTCATCGTCCAGTGCATCGACACTGAACCCCAAAACCTCTGCAAGCGCTGCATTGAGCTTCAGCAGTTGAGGCGCTGAGGCACCATAGGGCTGCACCGGCGCATAAAACGCGCTCGGCAACCGGGCGTAGCTGGTGTCATAGGTTGGAAACGGCGAAAATTCAGAAACGGATAGGTCGGACATGGGGCCGGGCACCTTTGGTCAAGGCTGTGCGTCGCTTGGCATGTAGGGTAAAAGGCGTGAAATTGTTAGACGGCCATTCCAGAGATGCATAGCAGCCGCCCGCGACGGGTGCCTTTCTGCCTTGTCTCCGCCACCATTGGCGCCCACCGCGCCTGCATTGCAACCGCACAGCATTGATTGTCCCATGGCGCGCCATCTTCTCCCCCTAGCAGCCCTTCTTCTGGGGTCCGGATTCCTGTTTTTTGCCGGGGGCATGAACGCTCTCCTCTTGCCTGTTCGTGGCGGGCAAGAGGGATTTTCAACACTGTCCCTCGGTCTGCTTGGGACCGGTTGGGCCTTTGGATTCGTTACCGGCTGCCTGGTCGTTTCCAAGCTTGTGGCCCGCGTTGGTCACATCCGCTCCTACTCGGTGATGGCGGCACTGGCATCACTGGCCGTTTTGACGTCCTTGCTGTTGCTGACACCCTATGCCTGGGTGCCGCTTCGCGCGCTGTCGGGGTTCTGCTTTGCCGGCGCGGCGATGATCGTCGAAAGCTGGCTGAACGAGCAGGTCGATTCTGGGTCACGCGGTAAGGTTTTTGGCGTCTACCAGATGGTGAACCTTACCGCGACAACGGCTGGCCAGATGGTGCTGACCCTTGGCGATACGCGTGGCTACCTGTTCTTCGTGGTCGCTGCCATGGTCTACTCACTCGCGCTGATCCCGACCGCCGTCTCATCCTCGCGCGCGCCCAAGCCGCTGGTCGCCACCAAACTCAACTTGAAAGAGCTTTGGGTGAACTCTCCGGTGGCCGTGGTCTCGGTGGTGCTTCTTGGCGCCTCCAACAGTGCTTTTGGTACGCTTGCTGCCGTCTATGCCGGCCAAGTCGGCCTGCCGCTCACCTTGGTGGCGCTCTTCGTGGCGATGCCGGTGCTTGCAAGTGCCGTCATTCAAGTGCCGATCGGCGCACTATCCGACCGGGTGGACCGGCGCTTTGTGATGATCGGCATGGCCTTGCTTGCCATTTTGGCGGACATACTTTTCATCACCTTTGTCGACCCGTCGCCGGAGTTTCTCATCGGCTTTGCACTGATGTTCGGTATGGCGATCTTCACGCTGTTCCCGCTTGCGGTTGCCCACGCCAATGACCATGCGACACCCGACAGCTATGTGCGCACCTCTGGTGGATTGTTGCTGCTGTTTGGCCTGGGTTCAATCGTGGGGCCGTTGATGGCGGGTGCTGCCATGGGCCAGTTTGGCCCATCGGGACTGTTCATGGTGACGCTTGCCACCCATATCGGCGTGCTTGTTTATACGATCTACCGCATCTCGCGCCGCGCCAGCGTTGCGCAAGACGAAAAATCGCACTTTGCCGCGACGCCGACGGCGCGCAACACCACGCCACAGACCACGGCACTGCGCACCGGCGACGATGTCTATTTCATCGAAGACGAGTTTCACGAAGTGAAATGGTGAGGGGCACGCCCGAACAGCCATTGGGCGGATCGCCCAGAGCAAAGGGGAGATGGTGAGCCGGCAGGGATTCGAACCCTGGACCGTTCGATTAAAAGTCGAATGCTCTACCAGCTGAGCTACCGGCTCTCACCACGCGCTGCCTAACAGGCTCATCGGCGATGCTCAAGGCCCTATTCTCAACCTTGTGCACAGCGCACGCAGGTCATCAGTAACATTCACGTGTTACGCAAATGCAAAGACCAGTGAGCCGGCTGAGAAGCTTAGCGCAGAGCCAATTGCTGGCCGTCAAAAATCGCTGGCAGGCAGCGTTCAAGCCCCGCCGCGACAAGCTGCGCACAAAGCATGGCCGCATCGGCCGCGTCATTGATTGGGCCTGCGACCAGCCGAAGATCGAGCGCGCCGTTGCTGGTTTGTTGCAGCAGGATGCGCGGCGTTAGTTCGGCGAGCGTTTCGGCGTAGCGTTCAGCGTGATTCATCCATAAGGCATCGATGCCTTCCAGCGTCGTTGCGCCGCCGATGTCGATGGCAAAAGGCGTTTGGGAGACTGCAAGAATCGGTTGCTCGCTGGTCGGGGCCATCAAGTCGCCAGCAGCCGCTTCTTCAGCGGGTGGGTTGCTCTCCTCCATCGGCATTGTAGCGTCTGCCTCGGTGCTAACCGTGAGCGGACGCATGCTAACGGCGATCGCGCCGCCATCAACGGGTGTCGGTGACGGCAAGATGACGCGCGGTTCTGGTGCTTCGGCATTCATTGTCCCAATGGCCGCCGGGAGAGCTTGATCACTGGCATCTCCTGCAGGCTGGCTGATGCTTGCCGTCATGAAGGTGAGATTTTGCTCCATGTCGGTGAGGCGACGATTGGTGCTCACCGTTGAGGCCTGCGCGGCGGCAAGGGCGTCGCGAAGCGCGGCCAGTTCCATCGTAATCGAATCAAGGCGAGCCTGCAGAGGCATCGGCAAGTCGGGCATCGGTTGGCTGGCGGCGTTGCCGATCGAGCCCGTCATGATCGGATCTACGCCAAGATCACTGGCTTGAATGGTCGCCAAAAGCGGGGCGGAAGGCTCAGCGGGATAGAATTGCATGGCACCAACATAAGCACCGATGGCCACAAGTGCGCCGGCGCCCCAGCCGTATAGCGCAACGCGCTGGTCTTTGGGGTTCATCGGTTCCTTGAGGGAAAAGCCACGCTTGGCCACGCTTGCAGGACCTTTCTGTCACGCCGTTGCGGTTGGTCTCAACCATGGTAGATGCCTGAGTCGCGCCGGTGGGCCAACGACTCAAGCATCAAGTAGAGCATGATCCTCGCCGCAATTCGTTAACAACTGTTAAGCATAATGATCAAAGAGCAGGGCCATTCCGAAAGCCCACCCGTGAGAACAGCAATGTCATCTTCCACCACTACGAATGCCCAGGCCATCATCCTCGCCGCCGGGGAGGGCACGCGCATGCAGTCTTCCTTGCCGAAGGTGCTGCATAAGGTGGGGCACCTTCCGCTGGTCGCCCATGTGATGGAAGCGGCGTCTGCTGCCGGTCTCACCCATCCAAGGTTGGTGCTTGGTCATGGCCGTGATCAGGTGGAGGCTGACCTGCGTGGACGTGGTTATGCCTTTGATGTTGCAGAGCAAAAAGAGCGTCTGGGCACAGGCCACGCGGTTATGATGGTGCGCGATGCAGGTCATATGCCTGAAGGCCCCGTGATGGTCTTGCTTGGCGATGCGCCGCTCATCAGGCCCGAACTCATTACCGGCGCGCTGGAGAAGCTTGAAGCCGGCGCGGACGTGGTGGTCGTGGGGTTCGAGGCCGAAAACCCCACAGGATACGGGCGTTTGATCACGTCGGGCGATGATTTGATCGCCATTGTGGAGGAAAAAGAGGCCAGTCCGGAACAACGCCAGAATATGCTCTGCAATTCCGGACTAATGGCCTTTTCGTCTGGAACACTGGCCCCCGTTCTGGCCGACATTCGCGACAACAATGCCAAGGGCGAGTTCTATCTGACCGACGCTATCGCGATTGCGCGCAAGGCCGGAAAAACCGTCACCTACACGCTCGCCGATGAGACCGATCTTGCCGGCGTTAACAATCGCGCCGAGCTTGCCGCTATCGAATCAGAGTTCCAGCAGCGCAGACGACACCAACTCATGCTGTCCGGCGTCACGATGCAGGCGCCGGAGACGGTGATGTTGGCCCATGACACGCAGATCGCCGCCGATGTCACGCTGGAACCCAACATCGTGTTTGGATCCGGCGTTACCATTGAAACTGGCGCCACCATCCACGCTTTCAGCCACCTGGAAGGCGCGCACATTGCAAGTGGCGCGTCGATTGGGCCGTTTGCGCGGTTACGACCAGGCGCGCAGATCGGCGAGGCGGCCAAGGTTGGCAATTTCTGCGAGGTCAAAAAGGCTGACATCGCCGCCGGCGCCAAGGTCAACCACCTCTCCTACATCGGCGATGCGACAGTCGGCGAAAAAGCCAACATTGGCGCTGGCACCATCACCTGCAATTACGATGGCAAAAACAAGCACCAAACAACCATTGGCAAGGACACCTTTATCGGCTCCAACTCCTCACTGGTTGCCCCGGTCACCGTGGAAGAGGGCGGCTATGTGGGGTCGGGCAGTGTGATCACCAAGACCGTGCCGAGCGGCGATCTGGCGATTGCGCGGGGCCGCCAAGTCAATCTGAAGGGTCGTGCGCCCAGAAAATAGGCGTGCCTTAACGATGGACTTTGAAAGACCTCGTGATTGGCGCCGCGCGTGACGTGGCGCTAACCAAACTCTGCGCCTGTTCTGGCGACCAGACCTTTTCCATCCTAACGTTTCAACCAGGGGGTGATGCTGATGTGTGGCATTGTGGGCATTTTGGGCACCGAGCCGGTCGCGGACGACATTGTCGATTCACTGCGCCGCCTGGAATATCGCGGCTATGATTCCGCCGGCGTGGCAACCCTTGAAGAGGGCAAGCTCACGCGCGTGCGTGCCGAAGGCAAACTGAAAAACCTTGCTGGCAAGCTCGCCGTACAATCGCTGTCTGGACATGCCGGTATCGGCCACACACGCTGGGCCACCCATGGCGCACCGACCGAGCGCAACGCCCACCCGCACCAGGCAGGCAACGGCGCAGGAAGAGTCGCCGTCGTTCACAATGGTATCATTGAAAACTTCCGCGAGCTGCGCGACGCGCTGACGGCAAAGGGCGCACATTTTGAAACCGAAACCGACACCGAAGTCGTTGCGCATGCAGTTGCGGCCAAAATGGACGAGGGCCATTCACCGCAGGATGCAGTGCGTGCCGTTCTGCCGACCCTGGAGGGCGCGTTCGGCCTGGCGTTCTTGTTCGAGGATCATCCCGATCTGATGGTTGCCGCACGCAAGGGTTCGCCACTTGCGGTGGGCCATGGAGAAGCCAAGGGCGCGATGTATATCGGCTCGGACGCCATCGCGCTGTCGCCCTTCACCAATGAAATCACCTATCTGGAAGAAGGCGATGTCGCCTTTATCAGCCGCAACGGACTCACGGTTGAAGATGAGAATGGCGCAGCCGTCGATCGCCCCAAGCAGATGTCGGAAGCGCGCGCCTATGTCATCGACAAAGGCCATCACCGTCATTTCATGGCCAAGGAAATTGCCGAGCAGCCTGAAGTCGTGGGCCACACGCTCGCCCGCTACATCGATCTCACTAAAAATCGGATGGCTCTACCGGAAAGCCCCGTCGATCTGGCCTCGATCAACCGCCTGACCATGACTGCCTGTGGCACGGCGTTCCTGGCCGGAATGACCGCCAAATATTGGTGCGAACGGTTTGCTCGTATTCCCGTCGATATCGATGTGGCCTCGGAGTTTCGCTATCGCGAAATCCCGCTATCGCCCGGTGGCATGAGCGTCTTCATCTCCCAATCGGGTGAGACCGCCGACACGCTGGCGAGCCTGCGCTATTGCAAGCAGGGCGCACAAACCATCGCCTCCATCGTCAATGTGCCTGAGTCAAGCATTGCCCGCGAATCTGATGTTCTGTTGCCGACGCTGGCAGGCCCTGAAGTCTCGGTTGCGTCCACCAAGGCTTTCACGTGTCAATTGGCTGTATTGGCCTGCCTTTCCATCGGTCTTGGCCGCGCTAAAGGCGTGTTGTCGGAGGATGATGAAGAGCGTCTGGTAACCGCGCTAATCGAAGCACCGCGCCTCATGAATGACGTCATGGCGCTCGGGCAGCAGATTGAGGATGTTTGCCGCGAGGTTCTGTTGCATGCCTCCCATGCTCTGTTTCTTGGCCGCGGCACCAACTATCCGCTGGCTATGGAAGGCGCTCTAAAGCTGAAGGAAATCAGCTACATACACGCCGAAGGCTACGCCGCAGGAGAACTGAAACACGGCCCCATCGCCTTGGTCGATAAGGACATGCCGGTCATCGTGATCGCCCCTTATGACCGCGTGTTCGAAAAAACCGTTTCCAACATGGAAGAGGTGGCTGCGCGCGGCGGCAAGATCATCCTGATCACCGATCAGAAGGGCGCCGATGCTGTTTCTCTGGACGCTGTTTCGAAGATCGTGATGCCCGATATGCCCGCCACCATCACGCCGCTGGTTTATGCCGTGCCATTGCAGCTGATGGCCTATCACACGGCCGTGATGCGCGGCACGGATGTCGATCAGCCACGCAATTTGGCCAAGTCCGTCACGGTGGAGTAGGGGCTAATCCAGCGGAGGGTCCTCGTCCTCTGCCCGCATTCGGGCGGCGTCGCGCAGATCCTCGGCCAGGTCTTTCGCCGGCAGCGGGCGCGACATCACGTACCAGCCGCTGGCGACGATCACGACGGCGGCAAACCCAACCCAGCGTAGATCGTCAACCATTAGGATGACCAGTGCCATGCCGAGCCCCATTCCCCAGAGCGCTGCCGCCTTGCCGCGCTTTGAAATGGCTCCCTCATCAAACCAATGTTGCAGCGTCGTGCCGAACCGTGGATGCTCCATCAGGTAGGCGTGTAGACGCGGCGAAGAGCGAGCAAAACACGCAGCCGCTGCGATCAAAAAGATCGTTGTCGGCAGAATTGGTATCCAAATGCCGATGATTCCGATCGCCAAAAGCACCAGGCCAAGCAGGCTGAAGGCCCGCATGACAACAAGGTCACGCATGGAAAGGGGCGGCTCGCTCGACATTCAGGCACTGGTCCTTGGGGTTTTCAGGTTCAAGCAGAATACGCGCCTGCGCCCAACCGGCCTTGAGGCGTGCCTCTGAGCCACAATGGAATCATCGCCAAACCCGACTTTATAGGTTCACTCTAAGGTAGGTGCGCTTAGCCCAGCGTAAAGGCGATCAAATCATCCATTTGATGGCGCTCGGCGACGCACAGACCCTTGCAATTTGTTAGGTCGCGACCTCATGTGGGGGATGAGCGGACTTTTCGCGCCAGATTTCAACGCTATTGCCTGAAGATAAATGCAAGCCGACGACGATCATAACGAACGCCAACGTAACGCCCACCCCATGGCCCGATTGCGGAATTATTTCTTCACTGGGGTCATCGTCGTGGCGCCGATTTCGATCACCGGCTACCTGATTTGGACGTTTGTTAGCTGGGTCGATCGGATCGTCAAGCCGATCATTCCCCCGCAATATAATCCCGACACCTATTTGCCCTTTGCTGTACCGGGTTTTGGCCTGTTGGCCGGCGTTCTGATCGTCACGATGACAGGCTTTTTGGCCGCCAATTTGGTCGGTCGTTCGGTGGTGAACTTTGGCGAGCAATTGCTCGACCGAACGCCCTTGGTGCGCACGCTCTATCGCGGGCTGAAGCAGATTTTTGAGACCGTTCTCAACGATAGGTCCGACAATTTTCAAAATGTTGGCCTGATCCAGTACCCGCGGCCAGGTGTTTGGGCGGTGGTTTTTCAATCCACTGAGACACGTGGCGAGGTGGCCCATCGTATCGTCACCGAGGCCGGCGTCGATGAACTGGTCAGCGTGTTTCTGCCGACGACGCCGAACCCGACGTCAGGGTTTCTGTTGTTCGTGCCCAAGGCCGATGTGATCAAGCTCGACATGTCGGTGGAAGACGGCGCGAAACTTGTCATCTCCGCTGGACTGGTCGTCCCTGATCATCAACAGGAGCTGGCACGTCTTGCCGACGAGGCAAAGGCCAACGCAGCTGCAAACAAAGCGGATGCGCCAGCCGCTGCCGACGAGCCTGTCAGCAAGCCGAAAAAGCGCAAGCAAAAAACGGTGGCATAGGCTCGGCGTAGTCAGCCGGATGCCATGAGCCGGATAGCGCTGTCGCGGCGAAAAAGCTGCAAGAGCAGGCGCAACGCTTGGCCGCGATCTGATCGCAAATGCGGGTCTTTGGATACCACGAGACGCGCGTCGTCATGGGCAAGTGCGATCAAGTCTTTGTCGAGCGCCGGATCGGCAACCTCAAAGTCTTCGAAGCCACTTTGACGCGTTCCCAGCACTTCACCGGCGCCGCGCAGTTCCAAGTCACGCTCAGCAAGTACGAACCCATCATTGGTCTCGCGGAGCGCTTCCAAACGGGCCTTTGCCGTTGCGCCAAGTGGGCCTTTGTAAATCATCAGGCAGGTCGACGCATCATCGCCGCGACCAATGCGCCCGCGCAACTGGTGAAGCTGCGAAAGCCCGAACCGTTCCGCCTGCTCGATCACCATGATCGTTGCATCGCGCACATCGACGCCCACCTCCACCACGGTCGTTGCGACCAGCAACCGGGTTTCTCCAGCCTTGAACGCTGCCATGGCCGCGTCTTTTTCGTCCGCCTTCATGCGTCCGTGCACCAGACCGATCTGGCCGGCCAAAACTGGCCCCATGGTTTCTTGCAAAGCCTTGTGGCGGTCGATGGCCGCTGTCAGATCGACCTCGTCGCTTTCTTCCACCAGCGGGCAAATCCAGTAGCCCTTGGCGCCACCTTCAATGGCCGCTTTCAGCCGCGCAACAACGTCGTCGAGCCGGTCCATCGGCACCGCGCGTGTGTCGATCGGTTTGCGACCAGCCGGCTTTTCATCGAGCTTAGAAACGTCCAGATCGCCGTACCAGGCCATGATATGCGTGCGCGGGATTGGTGTTGCGGTCATGGCCAGCAGGTCAACGGCTTTGCCCTTGTCGGCAAGTTTCAGCCGTTGCGCGACGCCAAAGCGGTGTTGCTCATCGATGACGGCTAGGCCCAGATCGTGGAAAACCACCGGGTCCTGAATGAGTGCATGGGTGCCGACCACCACATCGATGGCGCCACTTGCCAGCCCTTCAAGAATTTTGGTGCGGGCCTGGCCTTTTTCGCGACCGGTGAGAATCGCGATCTCAAGGCCTGCGGCTTTCCCAAACCCCGTCAGCGTTTCGAAATGCTGCCGCGCCAGCACTTCGGTCGGCGCCATAACAGCCGATTGGGCGCCAGATTCGGCCGCATCGGCCATCGCGAGCAGGGCAACCAGCGTTTTTCCCGCACCAACGTCGCCTTGCAACAGCCGAACCATGCGGTTGGGTGAAAACAGATCCTCGCGAATCTCCTGCTGTGCGCGAACTTGGGCGCCTGTTAGCGCGAAAGGCAGGGCAGCGATAACCTGCTCTGCTCGCTCGCCCTTCACGGCACGGGCAACGCCCCTGCCGGTGATTGAAAAATGCCGGATCAGCGCCAGCGCCAATTGGCCGGATAGGATTTCGTCATAGGCCAAGCGCCGCCGTGCAGCTCCTCCCAGACCCGTCTGATCATCTCCGACATGAATGGCCTGAAGGGCGTCGGCGAAAACGGGCAGGGCATTGAGCGCTGGATAGGCCGTGTCGATCCATTCGGGTAGGGTCGGCACCGAGGGCAGGGCGGCAGCAATGGCTTTGCGAAGCAGCTTCGGGCTGACACCAGCTGTCATCGGATAGATGCGCTCAAACACCGGGATCGTGTGGGCTTTGTCGCGAGGCACTGCATAGTCTGGATGCACCATCTGGCGATGGCCGTTCCAAAGCTCCACCTTGCCGGAAATCGTGATCGCGTTGCCGACGCTGTAGGTCGGGGCGAGCCAATCGGCGCGAGCGTTGAAATAGACGATTTCGATGTCGCCGGTTTCATCCTCTGCCGTGATCCGTACCGGTCGGCCATGACGGGCGCCATCCAGACCGCGCACATCGGCAACGCGCACATCCATCGTGGCGATGGTTCCCGGTTGCACGTCGTCAAGCGCCACGCGCTGCGAGCGATCGACCACGGCAATCGGCAGATGTAACAACAGGTCGATCAGCGTGGCCGGCGGATTCGCTCCGCCGGGCAGCACAAGCTTGGAGAGCGCTGCCTCAACCTTGGGGCCAACGCCACTGAGCACCGAAACGGGCCGAAACAGGGGTTCCAGACGTTCATCACGCATGCCCGCTGGCATACGCGCAATTGTCGCGTCTTCCAACCGATCTGACCGCGTGACAGCACGACTTATCCCCGTTAGAACGCAGCGCTCCCGCACACAAAGGCTGGCACGATGAACGACACGATTGGCCGCGCCGTCACCGGCATGGGTCGCACTTCCGATGGTTTGGACGCGCGCCGCAAACGCATGATGTTTCGTGCCTGGCACCGCGGCACCAAGGAGTTGGACATCCTTCTGGGTTCCTTTGCCGACAAACACCTCGGCACGATGAACGATGCGGAACTCGACGCCTTCGAAAAACTGCTCGAAGTGCCTGAGCCTGACCTTTACAACTGGATCACTGGGCGCGAGGCGCTGCCAGACAATTATCAGGGGCCGTTGATCGAGCGCATCATCGCCTTCCACAGGGAGGGCGGCGCCGTCTTCATCGGCTAGCCAGACCCATGAGCAGCTCCCTTTATTCCCTTCCTGACCTGCATCTGGATGAGGCAGGCACAACCGCCTTGTCCTCTGTCCCAGACGGGTTGGTACCGCTGGTGCTCGCCAAAGCTGCCGAATCAACGGGTGGTGCGATTTTGTTTATCGCACGCGATGGCCCGCGCGCCCGCACGATCGAAGAGGCGTTGGCGTTCTTCGCGCCTGACATCGACGTCCTCAACCTGCCGCCATGGGACTGTCTGCCCTATGACCGGGTGTCGCCGTCTGCGCATGTTGTCGCCAAGCGCCTTTCGGTGCTGGCCAAGCTCGGCGCTTATTGCGAAAGCCGTGCCGCCAAACCACTGATTGTCCTGACTACGATCAACGCCGCCGTCCAAAAACTGCCGACCGCTGACGTGCTTGCAAGTCAGGCCTTGGCGCTGGCGCCCGGCCAGTCACGACCGATGGAAACGGTGCTGCGCTATCTAGAAAGCAACGGCTATGATCGCACAGCAACCGTGCGCGAAGCCGGTGAATACGCCGTGCGTGGCGGCATCGTTGATCTGTTCCCGCCCGGCGCGCTGTCACCCATTCGGCTCGATTTTTTCGGCGACACGCTGGAATCGATCCGCACCTTCAGCGTCGAAACCCAGCGCTCTGAAGAAACACGGCGCGCGCTTGAACTTTTGCCGATGAGCGAGGTTCGTCTCACCGAAGAGACGATCAAGGGCTTCCGCCGCGCCTACGCCATGCAATTCGGCGCACCCTCCCGCGATGATGTGCTTTACACGACCATCTCGTCCGGTCGCAGGGTTCAGGGCATGGAGCACTGGCTGGGCCTGTTTGAGGCGGATTTGGTGCCGCTGACCGAACATGTCCCCGGCGCACCTGTCATTCTCGATCATCTCTCAGGCCCAGCACTAAGCGAACGCTTGGAAACGATAGAAGACTATTACCAGGCGCGCTTGGAGGTCCTGGAGCGCCAGGGTGAAAAGGCTGGATACAAACCCGCACCGCCCGATGCCCTCTATCTAGACGAGGCTGGATTCAACGCCGCCCTCGCCGGAAGGGCACGCCTCGATGTCTCGCCATTTGCCGAAGACGACGTGGCGGGCCGCCGCAAGATTGAAGGCCAAGCCAAACAGGGCCGCAGCTTCGCCGCCGAGAGAGCAAGCGCCGATCGCAATGTGTTCGATGCGGTGCGCGAACACGCGGCAGCCATGGTCAAGGCTGGCAAGCGGGTGGCCATTGCCTGTTGGTCGGAGGGATCGCGCGACCGGATGGCCCAGGTTCTCGCTGATCACGACCTATCCAACGCGCGGCCCATCGCGTCGCTGTCTGAGCTTGCTGACGGGCCAAAAGCGCTTATCGGGCTGGCGGTTTTGCCGATCGAGGAAGGGTTTGAGACCGACAGCCTGGCGGTCATCACCGAGACCGACATTCTTGGTGAGCGCATGGTGCGCGGCACAACGCGGCGCACCAACAAAGACGCGTTGACGGAAGCGGGTACGCTGCAACCGGGTGATCTGGTTGTTCATGTCGACCATGGGATCGGCAAGTTCGCCGCCATGAAAACGCTCGATGTCGCCGGCGCGCCGGTGGAGTGCCTGGAACTGCATTATGCAGGCGGTGACAAGCTGTTTCTGCCGGTCACCAATATTGAGCTACTGACGCGTTATGGCGCTGACGGGTCAGAGGCTAATCTCGACAAGCTCGGTGGCGGCGCCTGGCAAGCCCGAAAGGCCAAGCTGAAACAGCGCATCCGCGACATGGCGGACAAGCTGATCCAGATCGCCGCCCAGCGCGCCATGCGCACAGCGCCGCTGATCGACCCGCCTGAAGGACTCTATGACGAGTTTGCTGCCCGGTTCCCTTATGATGAGACCGAGGATCAGCTGAACTCGATCAATGCCGTCATGGAAGATTTGTCCTCCGGCCAACCGATGGATCGCCTTGTCTGCGGCGACGTTGGTTTTGGCAAAACCGAAGTTGCTCTGCGTGCAGCTTTCATGGTCGCGCTCTCCGGCCGTCAGGTGGCAATTGTTGTGCCGACGACGCTTCTTGCGCGCCAACATTTTGCAACGTTCAAGGATCGTTTCCGAGGCTTCCCGGTCAATGTTCGCCAGGCGTCTCGCTTTGTCGGAACGAAGGAATTGGCCGAGACCAAGGCTGGCCTGAAAGACGGGACGGTCGATATCGTCGTTGGCACTCATGCGCTGCTCGGAAAATCGGTGTCATTCAAGGACCTTGGGCTGCTGGTCATCGACGAAGAGCAGCACTTCGGCGTTGCACACAAAGAGCGCTTGAAAGAAATGCGCGCCGATGTTCACGTGCTGACCCTTTCGGCGACGCCGATCCCACGTACCTTGCAACTGGCGCTCACCGGAGTGCGGGAACTCTCGCTGATAGCCACGCCACCTGTTGATCGGTTGGCGGTGCGAACCTTTGTTTCGCCCTATGATCCGCTGATCATCCGCGAAACTTTGCTGCGCGAGCATTTCCGCGGTGGACAGAGTTTCTATGTGGTGCCGCGCATCAAGGATTTGGAAGAAGTGCGCCGCTTCCTCGAAGAATCCGTGCCGGAGGTGAAAGTCGGTATCGGGCACGGCCAGATGTCCGCCTCCATGCTCGAAGAGGTGATGGAAGGGTTTTATGACGGCAAGTTTGACGTGTTGTTGTCGACCACCATCGTCGAGTCAGGCCTTGATATTCCGTCGGCCAATACATTGATTGTTCACCGAGCCGACATGTTCGGCCTTGGCCAGCTCTACCAGCTACGCGGCCGCGTCGGACGGTCGAAAACCCGCGCCTATGCGCTGTTCACCGTGCCCGCCAGCCAGAAAATCACCGCTGTCGCCGAGCGGCGGCTCAAGGTGTTGCAAAGCTTGGAAACGCTGGGTGCGGGATTCCAGTTGGCGAGCCACGATTTGGACATTCGTGGGGCCGGCAACCTGCTGGGCGAGGAACAATCCGGCCATATCCGCGAGGTCGGCTACGAGCTCTACCAGCAGATGTTGGAAGAAGCGGTCGCCAGCCTCAAGGACGGCGATAGCACGCTGGAAGATGACGGCCAGTGGTCGCCTCAGATCACGCTCGGCACACCAGTGATGATCCCTGAAGACTATGTGCCCGACCTGCAGTTGCGCTTGCAGCTCTACCGCCGATTGTCAGCGCTTGAGAACGTTGATGAGATCGATGGATTGGGCGCGGAAATGATCGACCGTTTCGGACCACTGCCGTCGTCCGTCGAAGGTCTGTTGAAGCTGGTTTACATCAAGGTGCTTTGCCGTCGCGCGCACGTTGAAAAGCTCGACACCGGCCCGAAAGGCGCGGTTGTTGCTTTCCGCCAGAACACCTTCCCCAACCCCGCCGGTCTGATGAAATTCATTTCCGAACAGGGCGGTCAGGCTAGAGTGAAACCTGACCATAAGATCGTACTGACACGCAACTGGGCCAAGGTTGATGATCGCGTGAAGGGGGCGGCTGTACTGATGGCCAAGCTCGCCAAGATCGCCGAAGCCGAAGAGATCGCTGCCTAACTAGTAAAGAAGGGCGTCAGGCGACCGCCTCGAAACCCGCCGCATCATCGCCAGAGACGTCTGGCGCCTCCCAAGCATGGTCGGCCAGTGCTTCAATATCGACGACACCGCGTCCGAGGCGTGGAATATGTGTCACCAGATGCATTTTGACCGGAAGGCCGGCATCGCCAATGCCGCTCTCGCTGAGCAGATTGCGCACCATGGCGAGCGTCGGCAGTTTTTGCGCATCGTCGTCGCCAACGCGCGGTTCGACGGCAACTTCAATCCGGTTGTGCAGCATCCGGTCAGGCACCGAAAATACCGCGGCATCCTGCCAACGCCCTGTCAGCCCAAGAGCGCGGTTCACCGCCGGTAACATCACGCGGTGGGCTCCGACTTGCACGGCCATCGCGTCCTTGTCGGTCAACACATAGGTTGGTCGCCGCTCCTTATCTTCGGCAAGGCGCGCCATTTGCCCGGTCGGCTGTAGGTCGTGCGTCTTGCCGTTGCGCGCCGCCGCCAGCGGGCTGTCGAGGCAAATCTCGCCGCTCATCAAGCTTCCTGCGGTGCTGTTCTCCTGCGGTCCGCCCTCCAGGCGCAATGTTCCGAACGCCATCGGGCCGCTGTTTTTCGCGGATATCGTGATCGCGCCAGGACGGATGATCGTTTGGCCGGCATCATCAATTTGGGCGGGCAACAAGGCCGTCCCGTCGCAATCGACAAGCAGATGACCGCCCTTGGTCAGGCCTTGCTGGGCAGGGCCGCTGGTCACCCAGACGCGTCTTGACGTGTGCCCACTGTTGTTAAGGCCAAGGCTTTGTGCAAAAGCCGCCGGAAGGACCAGATGATGGCGGTCGCTTTCCTCCTGCCAGAGCTGCAGACGGGCATCGAGGCTCGGGTCGACCGCATCAAACAATTGCAGACGGCATCCAACCAATAGCGCCGGAAGCGCTGCGGTCAGCAGGCCGTGGGCGCCAATGGGGTCATAGGCCGTCCCGACAACGCTGCTCGGCGTGAGATCGCTCAACATCGCGCAGGCGAGGGCCTGGGTAAGCAGCTGGCTTTGCGAGCGGGACAAGCGCTGCAGTTTGCCGTCTGCGCCATGACGCAGAATATGGAGAAACGCATCGTGCGTCGGATCAACCGGCGGTACCTCCGTGTCGTCAACCGTATGCGGCTCAACAGCTGCCAGGTCGAGCAGCCCGTCTGGCGCATCCCCGAAACAGCAAACCAGTCGAATGGTGAAGAGGTTGGCCGCCATCTCCAATATGCGCAGCGATTCCGGCTTGTTCTTGGGTAGCGTTCCTGCATCAACGGCGATTTTCGGCGCGTAGGAAACGGCCCCCTCCGTCACCTGACGCGCGCTCATGCCTTCCGGTGCCAGGCAGACTTGTAAGCCGACATGGATTGCTGCCAGAAGCATCACCAAGCCTTCCGGTCGTCGACCTGCTCGCAGGAGCAGCCCATCGCCTGGGCCCAATCCCTGTTCACGCAGCACGGCAGCAAGGCGGATCACCTCTGCGTTGACCTCGGCAAATGTCATGGCCGGGCGGCCAGCCGCATGGAGGAAAACCGTATCGGGGCGCGAATCCGCCCATTTTTCCAAAACACGCGTCAACGTGAGGGCCCCCCAATTGGGGCAGGCACGCGCCTTGGCAGCGCTATGAGGAGCCTCTGCCTCGCTCACTACTCAGTCCTCGATCCAAATCGTGTTGGGTGTGAAGAACTGATAGCCCCAGACCGAATTGTCTTCAGGAAAGTTCACGCTGCTGGTATGGGCGATCCACTGCGCAGGCGCGTGGTAATGCGGGACAATGTAACTACCCGAGATCAGCAGCCGATCGAGCGCACGCGCGGCGTGCACAAGATCCTCGCGGTCCACCGCCGACACGATCGCATCGATGGCCGCAGTCACACCCGGTTCGGTGATGCCTGCCATGTTGAACGAACCGTCTTGATCTGCCGTCGATGGGCCAAAGCGGTTGTACTGCTCATTGCCCGGCGACAGGCTCTGATACCAGACATAGGGGATCATATCGAAATCGAAGACGCGGCGGCGCTCTTCGAACTGCGCGCTGTCGATCACCCGCACGCTCATCTCGATGCCAGCCAGCTGCAGGGTCTGCGCATAGGCCAGCGCCACGCGTTCCGCACTGGGCGACGACGTGAGAAGCTCAAAACTCATCTGCTCGCCAGCTTCATTGACCAGCCGGCGCCCATCAAGACGCCAGCCCGCCTCTTGCAGCAAAGCTAAGCCTGCCCGCATGTTCGTGCGGTCGCGACCCGATCCGTCGGAAATGTTCGTTCGCCAAGAGCCATCAAGAACGCTTGGCAAAACCGCATCCACATGGTCGCCGAGGATAGCGAGCTCAGCCTCAGAGGCAGGGCGGCCAATCGCAGAGAGTTCCGAGCCGTGGAAATAGCCTTCGGTGCGCTCATATTGATCGGCAAAGATTGTCTGGTTGATCCACTGGAAATCGAACATCAGATTGAGCGCTTGACGCACCCGAATATCATCGAACGGTGCGCGCCGGGTGTTGAACACATAGCCGCTTGGCGCTTTCGGGCGCTCATCGACCAGCGCGCTTTGAACCACTTCGCCTGACGCTGCGGCCGGAAAGTCATAATCGTTCAGCCAGGCAACCGGGTCGCCTTCGGCGTAGAGCTGCAGCCGTCCGGTGGCAAAAGCCTCAAACAGCGCTGTCTCATCGCGGAAATATTCAATCGCCCATTCATCGACATTGTACTGGCCGACATTGACCGGCAAATCGGCGCCCCAATAATCCTCGCGCCGCTCAAAAACGGCAAGGCGGCCTGGATCGACGCGCGTTAACGCATAGGGGCCACTCCCAATAGGCGGTTCCAGACTGGTCTCGGTGAAGGTCTCCGCGGTCATCGCATGCTCGGGCAGCACTGGAAGCAGACCAAGCAAGACCGGCAGTTCGCGGTTGGACCCGTCGCCCAGGTGAAAGGTCACCGTCAGATCATCGAGCCGCTCCACCTCGGTTATCTCGCTATAGGCGCGTCTCTGACTTGGCCGCCCGTGCTCGCGCAAAAGCTCCATGGAAAAAATGACATCATCTGCCGTCACCGCCTCACCATCGGAGAACCGCGCAGCCGGGTTTACACCAAACGTCACATAGGTCCGGTCTTCAGGCACAATGATGGTCTCGGCAAGCAGGCCATAAAGCGTGAAAGCTTCATCGCGGCCCCGTGTCGCCAGACTTTCCCAGACCCAGCCGCGCACCCACCAGACCGGCGAGCCACGCACGATAAGCGGGTTCACGCTGTCAAAGGATCCGCGCAGTCCGAAGCGGATCGACCCGCCCGACGGGGCATCCGGGTTCACATAGTCAAAATGTTCGAAATCGGGCCCATGCAGCGGCGAACCGTGCATGGCGACAGCATGGGTTTGACCGTCAGCATCCTGGGCGAGGGCCTGTCCGGCGCCGAATCCAAGCGCCATTACGCAGGCAGCCGCCATCCTGGCGCACGCCTTTGGCAGGTAAGCAGCGGTCTTAGAAGGAACCATGGGAGCCTCGAACATGCAGCGATTCGCAGTGAACCAAAGTAGACTGGCCTGCCGGACGCCTGTCCAGCGTTGCGGGCGATCCTCCACGGCAAAAAGCCGTGCCGATCCGGCCAGAAAGTGCCGCAACCTGCCGATTGACGTCTGGTCATGGCCGATGACTTTGGCTACAGGAAGGCTCGGATACCGCGCGGCGCCGGTCCTTGCTGGAATTCCTTCCGGTCAGGTCATCACTCCGCCGCATTTGCCCAACATCGCCATGCCGCGCTTGAAAGCTCTGGCCGTTTGGCACCCAAGCGGGATCGTACGCATCGGCGTGCGGCGTTGGGCGAAGAAGAATTGAAGAAGATACGTCAGCCGAAGGGCTGCACAGTGGAGACGATGGAATGCTGCCAACATTTATGTCCAACAAGGGCGCACGTTCGCTTGCCGCCGCGCTTGCGATCGTGGCGCTGCCCACCGGCGCTCTGGCGCAGGATGCAGGAACTGAACAGCAACTGACCCCTGAGCAGCGTTTGCAGCAGATCATCGAGAGCGTCGATCCGGCTGAAGCCAATGCGCTTGCCGATCTGTTGCCGGAGATCACCTGGATCAAGGTGTGCGGTGTCGATCAGCGCGCCAACCAGTCGGTTTGTAACATCCGTGCTCGCGAGTTGCAGGTTGAGGGCGTCACCGTGGCGGCGTTGCAGATCATCGAATCTGAAGGCGGCGAGCGCCAGATGGTGACGATCTTGCCGACCCGATTGCAGATCCCCGAAGGTGTTCGTGGCCAGGTTGATGATGGCGCGCCGGTCACCGGTGAGTTCCGCATCTGCTACCCGCAGAACTGCTTTGTGGAGTTCGAGGCCAATGATGCCTTGATCACCTCCATGAAGGCTGGTGGCGAATTCACTGTGACCGCGCTCAATGAGGCCGGCCGTGCTGTGCCGTTTGCTTTCTCGCTGTCTGGCTTCACCGCTGCCTATGATGGTGAAGGTTATGATTCCAGCGTCTTGATCGCCGCTGAGCAGGTCGTGCGTCAACGAGCTGCGGCTGGCGCCACGGAAACTGCGCCGCCATCTGACGATTTGCAGAATGCGCTGGAACAGCGTGCCCGCGAACTGCGCGAGCGCATGCAGGAATAGCACTTCAATGCTTGAAACTAAAAAAGGCGGCCAAAACAGGCCGCCTTTTTTATTTCTGGTGCTAGAAAAGGCTGCTAATGGGCCTGACCAGCATAAATCAAATCACCATCCGGCCCTTCATAGAAAAACTCGGCGATCTGTGCATTGCGCAGCGGCTTGTCGCTGTCGTCTGGCAGAAGGTTTTGCTCTGAGACATAGGCGACGTATTCTGTCTCCTCGTTTTCGGCAAGCAGATGGTAGAACGGTTGGTCTTTGTGTGGGCGAACATCGGGCGGAATGGCTTCCCACCATTCCTCTGTGTTGCTAAAAATCGGATCGACATCGAACACCACGCCCCGGAAGGGGTAGATGCGATGTTTGACGACGTCGCCGATGGCATAACGTGCTGTACGCATGGCGTATCTCCTTCAGCAGCAATAGCTAGGCGCCTTAAAGCCTAGTTTCAAGCGCTTTGGTAAACACAAGGTTGCGACATCAAAGCCCATACTGCTCGGCCAACGAGGGGTCGCGCGCCACCACTTGTTTGGCCAGATCGGCCAAAACCTTGGCCTGTTTCCACGTCGCATCATCCTGCATTTTCCCATCGATCATCACCGCGCCCGTCCCGTCCGGCATGGCATCCAAGATGCGCAAAGCGAACTTCACTTCGTCTGCCGGCGGGCTGAACACCTCGCGGGCGATGTCGATCTGGCTTGGGTGCAACGTCCAAGCGCCGGCGCATCCCATAAGAAAGGCATTACGGAACTGGGCGCGGCAGGCATCAGGGTCGGAAAAATCGCCAAAAGGGCCGTAAAAGGCTTTGATGCCTGCCGACATGCAGGCATCGACCATCTTCCCCAGCGTGTAGTGCCATAGGTCCTGCTGATAGGCGTTACGAGACCCCTCTTCGTCGCCTTGGTCGGCCAAAACAACATAGTCCGGATGGCCGCCGCCGACACGCGTTGTCTTCATCCCGCGCGAGGCCGCAAGATCCGCCGGACCAAGGCTCATGCCGTGCATGCGCGGGCTGGCCGTCGCGATGCTTTCAACGTTCTTCACGCCTTCGGCCGTCTCAAGAATGGCGTGAATTTGGATGGGTCGGGTGATGCCAGCCTTGGCTTCCAATTGGGCGAGCAACTGATCGAGATAGTGGATGTCCCACGCACCTTCGACCTTGGGCAGCATGATGACATCGAGTTTGTCGCCAATCTCGCTGACAAGCGTCGTCACATCATCAAGAACCCACGGGGAGTTGAGGCAATTGATGCGGCTCCAAAGCCCGGTTTCACCAAAATCATTGTCTTTGGCCAGTTTCACAAAACCCGCTCGGGCAACCTCTTTCTGATCGGCAGGGATGGCGTCCTCCAGGTTGCCGAGCACGGCATCGACCGTCGGGATCAGCGCACCAAGTTTGGCCACCACTTTTTCGATGTGCGGAGGAACAAAATGGATCATACGCTCCACCTTGGTCGGCGGCTCGCGAAAGGGTTCCGGCGCACCGATGGCCAGCGGGCGGAAAAAGGCGTGCGGGGTTTTGGTCATAGAACGTGCCTGTGCAGAGAAACGGTTGGCCAACCATGACATGCTGCGCCGCACAATGGCCAGCCACGCTTTGGTCTAGCGGTGAGCTGACGCTTCTTGGTTTGGCTCGCGAACCTCTCTGGACCATCTGCGATGCGCCCACATCCATTCCTGCGGACGCTCGCGGATCCAGGCTTCAAGCTGTGTCTGAATTGCGCTGGTGACCTGTTTAACGTCCTTGTCGTGGTCATCGGTTTGTGTGACCGCGATTTCGTGCAAATCGACGGCAAAACGCACCGGTCCAACGCGCCGGCAGCGCGTGAGGACGAGCCGGGCGCCGGTGCGCAGTGCCAAGGTCGCGGGCAGGGGGGTCGACGGCGCATCTTGCCCAAAAAACGGCACCATGATGCCACGCCTGGCCTGACGGTGATCGGCAAGCATCGCTACCGCGTCACCCGATCGTAAGAGCCGCACGATACGTTTCATCGCGTGCGATCCTTTGGAGATCATGCCGGCGCGATAAAGCTTCTCGCGTTGCGCCAACAGATAGCGTTCGAGCATCGGATTTTGCACAGCTTGATAGAGCGCCGCGACGCGCAGGCCCCGCTCTGCCAAGGGAACACCAAGCGCTTCCCAGTTGCCTGAATGCAGGGAGACGAAAATCGTGCCAAGGCCGGCTTCGGTCGGCTGTTGCAGCTTGGCGGCAAGGGTTTCGTCCTCGACGACAACTCGGTCCGGCTCTTTCAACAGTCGGTCAAGCAGCATTCCTTCGGCAAACGTCCGCCCAAGATTGTCCCACATGGCGCTCAGAACCTCGTCGCGCTCACCCGGTGAAAGCTCCGGCATCGCCGCTTCCAGCTGCGAAAGTGCGCGTGGATGGCGTTTCGTTTTTGGCGCAAGCGTGCGCCAGCACCAGCCCATGAAAGCTGAGCCGCGTTCCAGGCCCAAAAGACCAAGAGGAAGGCTGACCAAACGCAGAACCGCATACCCAAGCACATTGGATAAGCGGCTTGCCAGCGATGACAGGGGAGAACGGGACAAAAAGCGGAAGGCTCCGGTTCGAACGGCGCCGGTTCATACGCCAAGGCTAGCCGCTCGGCAATTCTTCGGTGCCGAGCCGCTGGCGATGTTCGCCCTTGGGCTGGTTACAACCCTTTTGTCCGCGTGTTAGGGCGAGTTTCTCCGCGTCGTCGAGCAGGACTCCATGGCCGACATCCTCGCCCTCGTGGCACCTTTTTTCGGATTGATTTTTCTAGGTTTTTTCTCCGGTCGCGTGGCAAAGCTTCCAGAGGATGGTCTGGCCTGGCTCAATTTCTTCATCATCTATCTGGCCCTACCAGCGCTGTTTTTTGATCTGTTGTCCTCAACGCCGCTCGATCAGCTGGAAGGCTGGTCGTTCATCGTGGTGACAACGCTAGCCGCGTTTCTCGCCTATGTGCTGGCAACGTTGGTGGCAGCCTTCCGAGGCCGGAATTTGAGCGAAGCGGCCATGCAAGGCGTCGCCGGGTCTTACTCCAACATCGGCTATATGGGGCCTGGCTTGACGCTTTCGGTCCTTGGCGCGCCCGCTGCGGTGCCAACGGCTTTGATCTTTTGCTTCGACAACGCATTGCAGTTCATCCTGACGCCGATCCTGATGGCGATGAGCGGTACGTCCAAGGACAAGCCTTTGCAGATTGCGCTGCTGGTAACGCGCAAGATTGTCTTCCACCCCTTTATCGTTGCCAGCGCCTTGGGAATCGCGGCCGCAGCCTTTCATTTCCAGACACCGGGACCGTTACAGCGCATTATCGATTTTCTAAGCGGAGCCGCCGCCCCTTGCGCGCTCTTTGCTATGGGGGTGACCATCGCCTTGCGGCCGCTGACCCGCGTGCCGACCGAAGTGCCGTGGCTGCTGTTCGTGAAATTGGCACTACACCCTCTTTTGATCTGGGTGCTGCTCTCCTGGGCCGGTGATTATGATCCGATCTGGGTCTACACCGCGATCCTCATGGCTTCGCTGCCGCCTGCGCTGAACGTGTTCGTGATGGCACGCCAATATGACGTCTGGGTGGAGCGCGCCTCATCCATGGTGCTGGTCGGCACTCTGGTATCGATTCCGACACTGACCGTAATGATCCTTCTGATCACCGGCGGTCATCTGCCGGTTGATCTCTTCCCGCGCTAACGGGCTTGGTCAGGCGGCAGGGCGCAGAACCTCGCGCATACCATCGACGAGGGTACGCAGGCCAAACGGCTCAAGCCCTGCCACCATCAGCACTTTTTTGAGACTCGGCGAAACACGCGTCGCCGACATGGCCACCGCACGACCGACTTGCATCAAGGGATTGTCGGAGAGAAGGGATTTGTTCAGCGCGTCCACGCCAAAGGTACGCGCCCACACATCGGCGCGGCGCTTGGCCGAATAACGCGCCGCCATCAGCATAGAGGTTGGTTCCTCACCGTCTTTCAACGCGCCGGCAATCACCTCGACTGCGTCGCGGCCATCGCGAATGGAAAGGTTGAGCCCCTGCGCGCCAATGGGCGGGAAGGTGTGGGCCGTTTCTCCGGTGAGAAAAACCCCCTTGGCCGCAAAAGCGTTGGCCACCAGGGCTTCCAACGGCCAAAGTTGCACCGCGTCTTCCAGCTCCAGCGCGCCAAACAGGTGCTGTGAGCGCTTCTCCAGGAAAAGGCTCGCCTCGGGCAAGTTCATGGCTGCCAGCGCTTCCGCATCTTCTGGTGCCAGAGCGCAGACGAAGCTGGAACGGTGCGCACCGTCCTGATCCGGCATGGGAACAAAGGTGAAAGGCCCGGTCTCGGTGTGGAACTCGGTGGAGATATAATCATGCGGTTTGGCGTGCCTGACGATGCCGACCGCTGCTGTCTGCGGATAGGACCAACGGCGCACCTTGATGTCCGCCGCTTCGCGGGCCAGTGAGTTCTTGCCGTCAGCCGCGATCACGCTTTGTGTTTGCAAGACCTGGCCATCTTTGAGCGTCAGGGCGAGAGGCTTCGCGCCAAGATCATAGCCGACCACCAACCCCTCAACACGGGTGATCTCACTGCGATCGGAAACCGCATTATTCAGCATCTGATTGAGTGGGGCATTGGGGCAATTCAATCCAAACAGTGACCGTCCAATCTCCTCAGCATCGAAGGACACGGTCGGCGCGCGCAGAAGCCGTCGCGACCCATCCATCAGCCGCATTGTCATCAGTGGCGTGCCGATCTCCGCGACTGCTTCGCTAAGCCCCAAGGTTTCAAGCGTGTCGAGCGACGGTGCCAGCAGGGCGGTTGTGCGTTTGTCGGCCAGGTTGATCGCCGGCCCGACCAAAGCCACCGAAAGGCCGGCACGCGCAGCGCACAGGCTGGCAATCATGCCCGCCGGCCCGGTGCCTGAAACCACCACATCAAAAGGCGTTGGCGCGGTCGACATGTCCTTGCTCCTTGATTGTCTATGCCCTACCTGACGCTTCGACAGAGGCCGGTCAATGCGGCATCCTGCCGACCAAGCCTCCCGACATCAGCTGAAAGCGAACCCTCATGACGACACCAACGCAGCGGATCATCATCCATCAGACCGGCGGTCCAGAAGTCATGCAGTTTGAAGACGCCACGCTGCCTAATCCAGGTCCTGATGAAATTGTCGTCGAACATGCCGCCATCGGCCTGAACTATATCGACGTCTATTTTCGCGATGGCCTTTATCCGGCACCCAACGGCGTGCCGTTCACGCCTGGCCATGAAGGGTCGGGCAAGGTTGTCGCCATAGGCGCGGAAGTTGCCGACCTGAGTGTTGGCGATCGCGTTGCCTATGTCGGGCCACTGGGAAGCTACGCCCGCCATCGTATCATCAAGGCCGACATCGCGATCAGACTGCCCGATAGTATCGACGATGAAACGGCGGCCGCGATGATGCTCAAAGGTATGACGGCGCGCTACCTGCTGCGCAAGACCTATGAGGTGACCTCCGATACCACCTTGCTGTTTCATGCGGCCGCGGGCGGCGTCGGCCTAATCGCAGGGCAATGGGCCAAGCATTTGGGTGCAACGGCCATCGGGACTGCTGGGTCAGATGAGAAATGCGCGATCGCGCTTGAGCATGGTTATGCCCACTGCATCAACTATTCGACCCAAGACTTCGCCGAGGAAGTCGCCCGGCTGACCGATGGCGAAAAATGCGATGTCGTGTTCGACGGCGTTGGTAAAGCAACGTTTGAGCGCTCGCTAGATTGCATCAAACCGTTCGGCCTCTACGCATCCTTCGGCAACGCGTCAGGCGCGGTTGAGGCGTTCAACCTCGGTATCCTGAGCCAGAAGGGCTGTCTCTACGTCACGCGACCGACGCTTTTTGCCCACATCGCCACGAGGGCTATGCTCGAAGAGAACGTCAATGACCTCTTCGATGTTGTCGCCTCGGGAGCCGTGAAAATCCCGATCGCCCAACGGTTTGCGTTGAGCGAGGCCGTTGAAGCCCACAAGGCTTTAGAAGCTCGCAAGACAACGGGCGCGACGGTATTGCTGCCGAACGGTTGAGCACTTTGCCGCGGCTAGGCGGCCAATGTGCACAGCTTTGCGGCAGGATTGGCTGAAGTCGCAGTTGCCGGAACGGTCAAACAGGCACTAGATTGCCAGAAGTGGCGCGCGGATAGGCATGTTCAATCGATGGGCTTGCCGTTTGCGCGCCACGCTGTTCATCCTGGGTGACCTTGCGTTTGGGCAATGATGTTCCGCTTTTGGCCGTTGAGGGCCTGACGAAATCCTTCGGCGCGCTTGTCGCTGTTGGCGGAGTGGACCTGTCGATATCCGAAGGTTCGATCCACGCACTGCTCGGCGAAAATGGGGCCGGCAAGTCGACGCTAGTGAAAATGCTATACGGCACGCTTCAGCCGGACGCCGGGCGCATCGTCATTCGCGGCAAGCCAACAATTGTGAATTCGCCGAACGAAGCCCGCGCCTTGGGTATTGGCATGGTTTTTCAGCATTTTTCGCTGTTTGAATCGATGAGTGTTGCCGAAAACATCGCGCTGGCGCTCGACCACAAACCGACCCCCGAAGACGTTAAATCCGAGCTCTCCGCGTTTGCCGAACGTTATGGGTTGGCTGTCGATCCTGACGCCACAGTGGGCGATCTCGACGTCGGCGTTCGCCAGCGTGTCGAAATCCTACGGGTCCTCTTGCAAAAGCCGTCGCTCGTTATTCTCGATGAGCCGACATCGGTGCTGACGCCGCAAGAAGCCGAAAGCCTCTTCGGCGTGCTCAGACAGTTGGCGAGCGAGGGGAAGAGCATCCTCTACATTTCCCACAAGCTCGATGAAGTGCGGGCGCTTTGCGATGATGCAACAGTCATGCGGCACGGCAAAGTTGTGGCCCGCACCGATCCGCGGCAAGAATCCTCAGCGTCCCTGGCGCGCGCCATGGTGGGCTCAGATGTCTCGGAGGTCACGCGCAAGGTTGGCGCCTTGGCCGCCGACGCGCCGCTGATGTTTGAGCTCAACGATGTGAGCCATAATCCCGGCACCCTGTTTGGCATGAGCTTGAAAAGCCTATCCCTTCGTGTCCACGCCGGTGAGATCATGGGTGTGGCCGGCGTTGCCGGCAACGGACAAAAAGAACTGTTTGACGTCCTATCGGGTGAAGCGCTGGTCGATCTGGATGGTGTGCGCATGGCTGGCAAGCCAATTGGATCGCTGCCAATATCCAAGCGCCGCCGGCTAGGCGCGGCCTTCGTGCCGGAAGAGCGGGCAGGGCATGCCTCTGTGCCGGCCATGGCGCTGAGCGAAAACGCACTCATCACCCGCAAAGCGCGCGAAGATGGCACACTCGGATCGCTCGGTGTGATGCGCTTTTCGGCCATCCACAAGCTTTCCAGCATGATCCGTGAGGCCTTCGATGTGCGCTCGGCGAAGGGCGATCCGGCAGCCTCGACGCTTTCCGGCGGAAACTTGCAAAAGTTCGTTGTCGGGCGCGAGCTGTCACGCGACCCAAAGGTGTTGGTTGTCAACCAGCCTACGTGGGGCGTCGATGCGGCAGCGGCCAGTTTCATCCGCCGGGCTATTATGGACCTGGCAGAGAAAGGCACAGCGGTAATCGTCATCAGCCAGGACCTTGATGAGCTTCTGCAGATTTCCGACAAGATCGCTGTGCTTTCCCACGGGCACTTATCGGAACCATTGGATGCCGCCCACGTCACGCTGGAACAGCTTGGCTTGTTGATGGGCGGCGATCCGACGGCCAAGCCTTCGACTCCTGCAACCGATCCGGCGGAGCAATCCGATGCAGCTTGAGCTGGTCAAACGCGATGCGCCGTCCGGCACCATGCTTATCGCCGCTCCGTTTATGGCGCTTGGCCTGACGGTCCTGACGTCCGGCATCACGTTCGCGGTTATGGGATTCAACCCGGTTGCCGCGCTTTACGAGTATTTCATCGCCCCGCTAACCGAACTCTGGTCAATCTACGAGCTGCTTCTTAAGGCAGGGCCTTTGATCCTCATCGCTCTGGGTTTGGCGGTCTGTTATCGCGCCAACATCTGGAACATTGGTGCCGAAGGTCAGTTCACGATGGGCGCCATATTTGGCGCGATCCCTCCGATCCTCTTTCCTGAATGGACCAGTTGGGCGACGCTGCCGACCATGTTGATCCTCGGCATGGTAGGCGGCGCACTTTATGGCGGCATTCCGGCCTTCTTGAAGGTGAAGTTTCGTGCCAACGAAATCCTCACCTCCTTGATGCTGGCCTACATTGCCCTGCTCATCTTGGACTATCTGGTGCGCGGTCCATGGCGCGACCCAGGTGGCTTCAACTTCCCGGAGTCGCGCAACTTTTCTGACGAGCAGTCGCTTGCCACACTGCCTGGTTCGCGCCTGCATGTCGGCATCTTGATTGCCTTCGCAGCCGTGCCGGTAATGTGGTTCGTGATGAGCCGAACGCTGGCTGGGCACGCTTTCAAGGTTGTTGGCGAAGCACCGCGCGCCGCCAGGTTTGCAGGCTTCTCGTCAAAGACGTTGACCTATGGCGCGCTGATGTTTTCCGGCGCATTGGCAGGTCTGGCCGGTATCATGGAAGTTGCGGGCCCGATCGGTGAGCTGCGCCCGACTATCTCGCCTGGCTATGGCTTCACGGCCATCATCGTTGCCTTCCTCGGCCGACTGAACCCATGGGGCATCTTGTTTGCTGGGTTGTTGCTGGCGCTCTCCTTCCTCGGCGGGGAGGCCGCGCAAATATCTCTAGGACTGTCAGACAAGATGGCCCGCGTCGTCCAAGGCATGTTGCTGTTCTTTGTGCTCGGTTGCGACACGCTGGTGCGCTATCAATTGCGGTTGAAGCCATCGCCAAAAGCCGCGTCTTCCGCACCTGTTGCCAGTGAGGCCACCGATGCTGCTTGAGGGTATTCTCATCACGGTTGTTGGTGCGGCGACACCAATCGTGCTCGCTGCCATCGGCGAACTCGTGGTGGAGCGTTCTGGTGTCCTCAACCTTGGCGTAGAGGGCATGATGATCATGGGCGCGGTCGTTGCCTTTGGCGTGTCGCTGACCACCGGCAACCCCCACCTTGGCGCGATCGCTGGCGGCTTGGCTGGCGTCGGCATGTCGCTGTTGTTCGGCCTTTTCACCGTTTATCTCGCCTCCAACCAAGTGGCGACCGGCCTGGCCCTGACATTGCTTGGCTTGGGACTTGCTGGCCTCATCGGTGAAAGCTTTGTCGGCACACCCGGTGTGCGCCTCGAAGCCATCACTATTCCTGGTCTTAGCGCGATCCCGTTCATTGGTCCGGCTCTCTTTGATCGCGACATCCTGGTTTATCTCTCTTTCGCGATCGTTGCGGGCGTCAGTTACACGCTTTTCAAAACGCGGGTCGGCCTTATCCTGCGTGCCACCGGTGAAAACGCTGAAGCCGCGCATGCGCTCGGCCGCGATGTCCGCTTGATCCGCATGGGCGCCGTCGCCTTTGGCGGCATGTGCGCGGGCCTTGGAGGCGCTTACCTGTCGCTGGTGCTCACCGCCCAGTGGACTGAGGGGATGAGCGCAGGACGCGGGTGGATTGCGCTTGCGATCGTTGTGTTCGCCACCTGGTTGCCCTGGCGCGCGCTTGCCGGCGCCTATCTCTTTGGCGGCGTGATCATTTTGCAATTGCATGCACAGGCGTTTGGCATCCGTGTGCCGCCGCAAGCGATGACAATGCTGCCTTACATTGCCACCATCGTGGCGCTGGTTTTGCTCTCGCGCAATCAGGCGATGATGCGCCGAAACACACCCGCCGCGCTTGGCAGAGCCTTCGTGCCTGACCGCTAACAGACCCTGCGCCCAGCGGATCGCGATGGCCCTCCGCAAGGCGCTCACCTCACCCGCCATCAACGAAACTGAACCATAGGATGCCAAGATGAAAAAACTGACATCATCTCTGACGGTCCTCGCCACCGCTGCCGCCCTGTCTTTGGGCGCCGCATCGGTGGCGCAGACCGACGACCATACGGTCAAAGCCGCCTTCGTCTATGTTGGACCGATCTCTGACCATGGCTGGTCTTACGCCCACGATCAGGCGCGTTTGGCCATGGAAGCAGAGCTCGGCGACATGGTCGAAACAACCTATTTGGAAAGTGTGCCGGAAGGCGCCGATGCTGTGCGTGCGCTGGAGCGTCTGGCGCGCACCGGCCATGACATCATCTTCGCCACCTCCTTCGGTTACATGGAGTCGGTGATGGAGGTTGCCGAGCGCTTCCCGGACGTGAAATTTGAGCACGCGACCGGCTACCTTTCCTCGGAGAATTTCGCCAACTACAACGGCCATTTCTATGAAGGCCGTTACATCCTCGGCAAGATTGCTGGCATGGAGACCGAGAGCAACACCATCGGTTACATCGCCTCCTACGCTATCCCTGAAGTGGTCTCTGGCATCAATGCGTTCATGCTCGGCGCGCAGTCGGTGAACCCCGACGTCGAAGTGAAAATCATCTGGGTCAACACCTGGTATGACCCGCCGCGCGAAGCAGAAGCCGCCAACGCTCTCATCGACCAAGGCGCCGACATTCTGGTGCAGCACACAGACTCCACCGCACAGCTCCAGGCATCGCAGGAGCGTGGCGTGCGCGGTTTCGGCAATGATTCCGATATGAGCGCTTTTGCGCCGGAGGCGCAGCTGACCGCCATCGTCAACAATTGGACGCCCTACTATATCGAGCGCGTTCAAGCCGTTGCCGACGGCACCTGGGAAACTGGATCGGCCATGGGCTCCATGGAGTCTGGCATGGTGCAGATGGCACCCTTTGCCAACATGTCCGATGAAACTCGCGCCGTGGCTGAAGAAACCATGGCCGGCATCATCGCCGGTGACATCCATCCTTTTGCCGGTCCTGTTTACAACCAGGAAGGTGAACTGGTTGTCGCCGAAGGCGAGGTCGCGCCGCTCGACATGATACTGGGCATGAACTTCTACATCCAGGGTATCGACGACGCCTACCCGAACTAACTCGGCGCAGCGCTGGAACGAGAAAGGGCCGGTCGAACGACCGGCCCTTTTTTGTAGGTGTGTTTCACAGGAGTTCAGCGCAGGAAGTCATTGTATCGGCGCGCATAGCTCGCGCAGACCATCTGGCTGGAGCAAGCCGCCATGCCGCCCTTGTCCGCCATAAACGCGTCCATCTGCGATCTCAGATCAACGCCATAACTTTCCAGAATTCCGCCGGCCGTCGCGCAATGACCACCGTGAACGACGGGCGGATCAATCCGTAACTCACAATCGGCGATGAAACCGAGCCAGTCTCCGTGCGCCTGGCGAAGAGGCGCGTAAGCGTCAAGGAATCCCTGCGATCCTGTTCCTTGCGGCCAGGCCAGACGCGAACCGACACCCAGATCGTTCACAGCACCGTAAAGCACATCATGACGGTAGGCCTGCTCTTCAAGCCCAGGTGCCCCAGTGAAATCGCCACTGATCCATTCAAGGTTGCCTGCAAAGGTGCGCACATCTTGCGGCACCAAAGCGCTGTGGCCGCGGAACGAGCTCACAATCGCCTCGACATAGCTGGCTGCACGAAGATTCGCAGCTTCAGCGTCGGCAATCTGCCCCTGCCAGGCGCTTTGGACGTAGAAATTGATGCCGACCAGAGGGATGAGGGCGCAAGCGGCGAACCAGAAACGCCTCTTCAGCGCCAGCCAAATCGCCAAAGCGGTGAGCGCCACCATTGGCAGTGCCATCCACCAAACGCCGGTCTGCAGAACGACCGCGTAGCTCTCAAAGAACCGGTATACAAACAAGCCTGCCAGCGCCAACGCGCCGATGATCAAAAGGCCTTTAACCAGGTAAAGGACCGTGCCCACCGAGGGCAGTGGAGGAATGACAATCAGCATGATGTGCCCCACATGAGAATTTTGACGGTGCGTGACATACCAAGATCAGTTTAAGGGCCACCCAAAGCAGCGTGGACAATTTGATGGATCAAGCTCGGAGCCTGGTAAGGTGCTCTTGCCATCGGCTCAATTTGCCGTCACAAGCACGACCCGTGGACAGGTGGCCGAGTGGTTGAAGGCACTGGTCTTGAAAACCAGCGTGCGGGTAACCGTACCGTGGGTTCGAATCCCACCCTGTCCGCCAAGTTGTTTTCGCCAGAAAACGACGTCGCCATGGCAGGCGTTTGCATAGCAATCGCCGAGAATGGCTGTTGAGCGTTCGAATGCTTTCCTTCAATCTCTGCCATTCCCAGCCTCCGCCGCAGGTCAATTTTTTCTAACCGTCAGGCTGCGATCGGCGCAGGGCTGCCACGAAGATGAGGCCGGTTCCGAACATGATCAGGCTGTAGGTCGCCGCCGGAACAGTCGCGAGGCCACCGCCAAACAAAAGGGCCGCGACAGCAATCGCTAGGGTCCCGTTCTGTAAGCCGCATTCTAGAGAGATGGCCGTGCGCTGGCGCGGACCGGAGGCAAAAAGCAGCGCTAGCACGAAGGCCAGCGCCATCATGACGACGTTGAGCACCAACGTGATCAAACCGGCTTGGGCGAAGTAGGCGACGATGTTGGCGCGCTCCTGAAGTATCGCACCGGCCAGCACGACAACAAACAGCACCGTCGATGCTTTGCGGGCTAAGGGCTCAAAGCGCCGAGCAAAGCTTTCTGCAAAACGCCTTACAGCCAGCCCAAGCAACACAGGCACGGTGACGATGGCAAACACGCTGAGCGCAGTCCGTGTGATCGAGATGTTTTGGCCCGCCGCGTCCCCAATCAGATAGGCATAGGCCGCTGTAACGATCAGCGGCACAGTTAAAACGCTCAGCAAGCTGGTGATGGCGGTCAGTGAGATCGACAGCGCGACGTCACCCTTGGCAAAAGCGGTCAGAATGTTGGAGGTAACGCCGCCTGGTGCTGCGGCGATGATGATGACGCCCAGGGCGAGTTCCGGGTGCATGGGCCAGAGCGTCACCAGTGTGAAGGCGACCAGCGGCAACAGCAGCATCTGCGCTGCGGCGCCGATCAAAAAGTCCCGTGGCTGCCGCGCCACGCGGGTAAAATCGTCCAACGTAAGGCCAATCCCGAGCGCAAACATGATGAACGCCAGGGCAAGGGGCAGAACGATGTCGGTGACAGGTCCCATCAGAACCTCCAGAGTTGGGCCGCGAACAGGCAGTCGATGAGCACGATTGCCTTCTCATGAACACAGCACTTTTCCAATGGTCCGCTCAGCAAACCTCGGCAACTGAAACGGTCAAGCGTTCAAAAATCCATCAATCGCCCGTTTGGTGTCCTCATAAAGCGGCTGGGTTTCGGCAAGAATTTCCTTGGCCTTGAGAAAATCAAGCGGGCGGAATCGATCGACCGGCGCGCGGAGCAGGACCGTGTTGGCGAACTTTTCTGCCAGAAGCTGCGCCATCGTCATCTGCATCATCTGGTTGGCCGCATAGACCGCATCGACCATCTTTGGTTTTTTGCTTGAATCACCATGGGTGCCGCCGGCAACATCAATACCGAGTACATGGTCCGCTGCCTCTTGCAGCGTATCGACAGGGCAGGGGTTGGTGGAACTGCCATCAATGCAAAAGGCGCCATCAATGCGCACGGGCAAGAAGATCGCGGGCATGCACGCCGAAGCGGCCAAAGGCGCGCGCAGCGGGCCGCGAGAAAAGATCAGGCTGCGCTCTCCATAATAGTCGGTGGCGACAACGTTGAGCGGGATTTCAAGTTCTTCGAAGGTCTCGCCAACCTGGTCTGGCAAGAACACCGCCAGGATGCGTTCCAGGTTCAACTCGCCAATGCGCAAGCCACCATCGTTCAAAAAGCTTTGCACGCTGGCAGGACGAATCTTGAATACCTCGCCGATCAATCGAAGGCGATCGTCAATCCGCTCGCGCACATAGGCCGCGATATTCTCGCCCGACATGCCGGAGCAGTAGGCAGCGCCCATCAGCGCGCCCATGGAGGTGCCAGCCACGGCCAAGGGCTTGACGCCAAGATCATCGAAGGCGCGCAGAGCGTGGATGTGGGCAAGCCCGCGCGCGCCACCGGCGCCAAGTGCCAAGCCAATCGCTGTCATTCGTTTGATCCTTTTCTAACGCAGCACATGGTTGGCTTGTTCAAGATAGCGCGCAGAGGAGCAGTCTGTCTCAGACCAGGTGCGGGCTAGCAGATCAACGGTCATCATCTGACGGATTCTCCAAGTTTCAGCGCGATCGGCCGTAGGCCTTGATAAAGATCCTGATAGGCCGCAAAGCGATCGTCGACCATGGCGGCGGTCACTCGATCAGGTTCAAAGGTACAATCAAGCGTTGCGAGGCCTGCCGCGGCATCCGGAAGGTCGTCTGACAGCCCACACGCGACGCTTGCCATTGCTAGGGCGCCTGTGGCCCCAGTTTCGGAAACACTGACGCGCTCAAGAGGGCGCCCAAGCGCGCTAGCGCGTATCTCGCACCATATGTCCGAAGTCGCGCCACCGCCGCCAAGACGCAGCGTCTCGGCTGCATAGTTGCCGCTGGCATCAACCGCTTCAAGCGCAAGCCGCGCAGAAAAGGCCACGCCTTCCATGACACTTGCTGCCAGCTCTTCGGCTCCCGACGACGACGTCAGACCGGCAAATCCACCACGGCTTGTCGCATCCCATAGCGGCGCGCGCTCGCCCTCCAGGTGCGGCAGGAAAAGCGGACTTTCAGCGCGGATTATGGCTTTGGCGGCAAGCGTGGAGATATCGGCGATGCTGCGTCCCAAGAGGTGCGAAAGCCATGCGATTGACGCGCCGCCTGCCTGCGTCGGTGCGGCGTGCAGCGTGATGCCACGCCATTCGGGAAAAGCGACGACGCCGGGCGTGCCCATGCGTGAGGGAGAAATCAGGCCGAGCACCTCGCTGGTTCCCGACAGATACATAGCTTGATGATCCTGGGCGACGCCCAATCCGAACATTGCGGACCAGGCGTCCATCGTCCCAACGGCAACAGGAACACCGGCGAACGGCCGACCATTTGTGACATGCCCGGCGATGGTCAAAGGGTCCTGCAACTCTGGGAGCAGGTTCTGTGACCTTGGCATCAAGTCAAGAATGTCACCGGCGTAAGTCAAGTCCGTGCCTGTTAATCCAATAGAGGCGAGGGGATCGGCGACAACTTCGCCCGTCAATTGTGCAATCACAAAGTCTTTCGGCGACAGAACATGGCGCGTGTTTGACCAAATGTTCGGGTGATTGCGTGCCATCCAGGCCATTCGCGACAGCGCATGACTGGCATCAATCGGGATCGGTGCGCCCAGCGCTTCGATCTTTGCTTCCACACTAATTTGGGCGTCAAGCTTGGCGGCGTCATTGCCTGGCCGTGTGTCCTGCCAAGTGATCGCGTTGCCGAGCGGTTGCAGGGTGCCATCGCAGAAAACATGTGTGTTCACCTGCGAGGTGATGCCGATGGCTGCAACAGACTTGGCGCTGGCGCGGCCAGCAAACTGGTTGAGCGCCTTGTGGACCAAATCAAGCCAGCCATGCGCATCCTGTTCGGCAGCCCCAGGCCCTGACCGTTGCATGGCATGCGAAGCGCTGAAACGATCCAGCAAAGCACCGGACTGATCGACCATCACTGCCTTGACCGAGCTCGTCCCGACATCAATGCCGATCAAGGCTGGTCTCGCATCGCCCGCAACCATTGCCATTCCCTTTTCGTCACCGCGTGTAGACGTGCCGTCGGTCCGCTGGCATGTAAAGACAAGCCATACGATTGGCGATCAGGGAGAACAAGGAAATGAAATTTCGCACAACGCTTGCCGGCCTCGCTCTGGTGACAGGTTTTGTCGGCGCAGCAAGCGCTCAGGAAGTTGCTGTCGTCACACCCTATTTGGCGCAGCCTGGAACACAGTTTTACGTCGAAGGGTTCACCGCTGAAGCCGAGCAGCGCGGATGGACGGTCAATGTGATCGATACCGCTGGCGACGTGGCCGCGGTAATCAGCCGCATGGAAGATGTGGTGACGCAGGGCGTTGATGCCATCGTCATCAATGTCGATCCAGCGCAGATCGGTGCGGGCCTTCAGACGGCATCGGATGCTGGCATTCCCGTGGTTGGAATGGACGCCGGCAATGATCCCTTGGTAGCTGCCAATGTTACGTCCAACGGCTATGCGATGGCAGCCGAAACGGCGGTCTATGTGGCCAACCGTATTGGTGGCGAGGGTGGCGTTGTGATGTTCACCTTCGATCCTTTCCCGCCGGTTCAGGTGCGAGGTGTGATCGCCGATGCTGTGTTCGCCAACTTCCCCGACATCGAAGTTCTCGACCGCATAACGCCGGACGTGAGCGATGGCGGGATTGCTGACAGCCGCGCGCAGATGGAAGCGTTGCTGGCCGCTAATCCCGAAACCGGCAGCATCGCCGCGGTCTGGGCCGCTTGGGACCAGCCGGCGCTCGGCGCATTGCAGGCAATTGAGGCGGCAGGCCGGTCCGATGAAGGGATCGTTATCACCGGCATCGATGCCAATCCGCAGGCGCGCGATGCGATTGCGCAGGGTGGCAACTTCGAGGCTTCAGTGGCCCAAGACTTTCAGGGCATTGGCGCGGCGACGGCTGACACGGTCGCGCGCCTCTTGGGTGGTGAAGACTTGGTGCAGCGGGTTATCTATGTCCCCACTCGCCTTATCACAGCGGCCAACGTGAGTGAGTGAGGGTCGGACCACTCATAGCTAAAGCACTGAAATTTCAGGGGTAAAGATGCCTGAAATTGCATTCAGCGACATCAGCCGGCGCTTTGGACCTGTCCAGGCGCTGGCACAGGTCAGTTTTACGCTGCGTTCCGGCGAAGTGCATGCGCTTATGGGTGAGAATGGCGCTGGGAAGTCGACCTTGATCCGCATCTTGGCCGGTCTTGATCGGCCCGATACAGGACACCTGGCGCTTAATGGCGCCAGGCTTCCGGAGGGCCAAGCAAGCTTGATGAAACAGGCTGGCTTGCGCTTCATTCATCAGGAATTGCATCCCGTCAGCGGATTATCGGTCGCGGAAAACATGTTCCTCGACTACGCCTATCCAACCCGCTTTGGTTTGGTGAACTGGCAAGCCCTTAACGCTCAGGCAGGTAAGGCGCTCCAGCGTCTCGACCTTGGCCAAATCAACCCGCGTTCGCCAATCTCTTCGCTAGGGCCAGGCGACCAAATGCTTGTCCGCATTGCCGCCACACTGATTCCGAGCGGCGATGGCCGTGTGCCCTGGCTTTATGTGATGGACGAGCCAACGGCGGCACTGACGGGTGAGGAGTCCGAGCGGCTGTTCGCGGTTATCGACGAACTGGTCCTCCAAGGAGCCGGTATTCTTTATGTGTCCCATCGGATGCCCGAGGTACTGCGCATCAGCAACCGCGTGACGGTGCTGCGCGATGGACAGCACATCTCAACGCTCCCACGTCGTGAGACCGACCAGGACAGGATCATCCATGATATGACCGGTCGTGACCTGAGCGACCTGTTCCCGCCTAGGGCCTCCCCATTAGCAGCCGAGGCAGAGCCGGTGCTGGAGGTCACGGGTCTTTCCGCCGCTGGCCTGCGAGACATCAACCTGCACTTGCACCCGGGTGAAATCCTCGGCATCGGCGGATTGGCCGGATCGGGCAGGGGTGCGCTTTTGCGCACATTGCTTGGCGCATCGCACCGCAAAAGTGGTGCGATCAAGCTGAACGGGCAACCTCTGAAGACGCGACCGGCGGACGTTTGGGCGCAGGGCCTCGCGTACATTCCGCGCGAACGTCGATCCGAAGGGCTTATGATGGCCCGTTCCATCGAAGAAAATGTGGTGCTGCCGCATCTCACACGCTTCTCACGCTTGGGTGCGTTCACTGACAAACTTAGGCAGAGACAAGTGACGCAGGAGCAGGCCGTTCAGACGCGCTTGAAGATGGTGTCTTCGCGCCAAGTGTGTGCCGAACTATCCGGCGGCAATCAGCAAAAGGCCTTGTTTGCCCGCGCGTTGGCGGGTTCGCCCAGTGTGTTGATGCTCGATGAACCGACGCGCGGCGTCGATATTGGTGCGCGGTTCGATCTCTACCGGATCATCCGAAGCCTCAGCGAGCAGGGCGTTGCCATGGTGCTTACGTCCTCCGATCTGCCCGAATTGATCGGTCTGTCGGATCGCATTGCGATCATGCATGACGGGCGGCTGGATGAATGCATCGCGACCGATGGGTTGACCGAGGGCGGTTTGCTCGCGCGTTTCTATCAACAGTCGCAATCTGCGGGGATTGCGGTATGAGCAGCGTCATTCGGCGCTTTGGTGGCGCGTTCGGCATGTTGGCCGTCGTCTTGTTTTTTGCGATTAGCCTGCCCGACACGTTCTTGACCGCTCGCAACCTGCTTAACATCTCGCAACAGATCAGCATGTTGGCAGTCGTCGCGGTCACGATGACGGTAGTCATGGTGATGGGCGATTTCGACCTATCCGTGGGCGCCATGGCCTCGCTGGCCGGCGTTGTCGCTGCGACGCTGTTCGTCGCCGGTTGGTCGATCCCAGGCGCCCTTGCCGCCGCGCTGCTGGTTGGGGCGCTGGGCGGACTGTTCAACGGCGTGATGGTGTCGATCGTCGGCATTCTTCCTTTCGTTGCGACTCTGGCAACGCTGACCCTATTCAGCGGTTTGGCGTTTTTGATTAGCGATGGGCGGACCATCTTTGGGCGCGACATCCCCGACGCCTTTGGCGATTTTGCGCGCGCTGGCCCGGTGATCGGCACGGTCGATGAGCGCGCTCTGGTGTTCCCCAATCTGACGCTGGTCGCTTTGTTCATCGCCTTTGTTGTCTGGGTGGTTTTGGAGCAGACCAGCTATGGACGCAGGCTCTATGCAATTGGCGGCAATACCGAAGCCGCGCGACTGGCGGGCGTGCCACTACCAAGCCTGCGCCTATCGGCCTTTCTGTTCACCGGTGTCGGAGCGGCCCTCGCAGGTTTGATGTATGCAAGCCGCGTTGCATCCGCCAATCCGACCCAAGGCGATGGCCTAATGCTGACCGCAATCGCTGCGGTGTTTTTGGGCATGACGGTGACCCGGGACGGTCAGCCTCGGGTGCTTGCAACGCTGGCCGGCGTTGCTATCCTTGGCGTGCTCGACAACGGCCTGACCCAGATGCGCGTCGATAGCTACGTGCGCGAGGTACTTGTCGGCGCGATCATCCTGCTCGCGGTCGGCTTCAGTGCCGTGAGCCGTAAGGGAATCTCGCTGAAAGGGCTGCTGCGGACGCGGTGATGCCAACCGGCATTTAGGTCAGTTGGACCGCGCTGCCTGCGCGTCGGAAGACGGGGATTGTATCCAGCGGCGCTTCGACCATTATCTGTTGTCCGCCTGCATGGCGCGCGCCCGTCCAGGCATCCTCCCACGCACACCCGCCTGGCAGGTAGACCTCTCGTGAGCTGGCACCAGCCTCCAAGATAGGCGCAACAAGCAAGTCGGGACCGAGCAAATAGCTATCATCTTGCGACCAGCATTCAGGGTCGTCGGGGAAGCTGAAGAGAAGCGGCCGCATGATCGGTGCACCGGTGTCGGCGGCCTCCACGCCGCAGGCTTTGAGATAGGGTTTCAGCCGTTCACGCAGATGCATGTAGCGTTCCAAGATGGCGAAGACCTCCTCGCCGAACGACCAGACCTCATTGTCGGCGCCACCAAACGAAAACAGCTCTCCGAACCGTTCATCGCGCGATGCGTCCTTGCGGAACCCATGCAGGCGGAATATCGGGCAGAGCGCGCCGAACTGGAACCAGCGGATCAAGAGTTCGCGGAATGCAGGATCGTTGACGTCGCCGCCCTTGAAGCCGCCAATATCAGTTGTCCACCAGGGGATGCCGCTCATCGCCATGTTGAGCCCGGCGCGGATCTGGCGTCGAAAATCGGCGAACGTTGATTTCACATCACCTGACCAGACAACGACAGGATAACGCTGAGTGCCGAGCCAGGCTGAACGCGAGAGCATCAACCCGTCCATGATCTCGTCATCCTTGAAAGCTTTGGCGTAGCCCTTCTGATGCTCGAGCGGATAGGCGTTGGCGACAGCCGGTCCGTCCCCCGCCCAGAACCGCAGATTATCGCGATGCATCGGGTACATTTCCGGCTCGTTGGCATCGAGCCAGAATGCGTGAATGCCGTGATCGGCATAGCCCTTTTTGACACGTGACCAGTGAAACGCCCGGGCATCCGGGTTCGTCGCGTCGTAGTAGGCCAGCGCATTCATCGCATCCGGCTCGCGATCGTAAAATATCATGCCGTCGAGCGCGCCGCGCTTGCTCTGGACCAGCCAGCCGTTTTTCTGGAACGTGTCCCAGGTTTCCGCATTGGCGTTGACCGATGGCCACACCGACACCATTGGCGTGATGCCCATCTCGCGCAGTTCGGCGACCATACTCGAAGGATCGGGGAACTCGTCGGCGTTGAAGCGCCACTCACCCATTTTCGTCCAATGAAAGAAGTCGATCACCAGGCAATCGAGCGGCAAGCCGCGTCGCATGTGTTCACGCGCGACGGCTAGCACTTCCTCTTGGGTCTTGTAGCGCAGCTTGCACTGCCAGAAGCCGAGCGCCCAGTCCGGTAGTTCCGGCGGGCGGCCGGTCAGGGCGGTGTAATCATCGAGGATGGCTGCGGGCGTTTCGCCGGCGATCACGACATAATCCAGCTGCGGCATCGCCTCCATCACCCAGAGTGTGCGGTTTTCAGCCAGTTCCACCCTGCCGACACCGGGGTTGTTCCAGATCAGGCCATAGCCGCGCGAAGAGACCAGGAACGGGATCGAGATCTCGGTGTTCGCCTGCACCAGATCGATCACGCAGCCCTTTTGATCGAGCTTGCCGTGCTGATGCTGACCAAGGCCGAAAAACTGCTCGCCCTCATGCGCCTTGAAGCGTTGTTCGACATGCCACAGATCGCCTTCCTGCGGTTTGTAATGCCGTGTGCCCGGCCATAAAATGTGCGGCATTTCCTCTTCAAGCAGCAGGCTGCCGCTGACGGAATCGAAAAACCGCACTTCCAAGGCTGGGCCCATGCCACGCGACACTAACCGCAGCTCCGCGCGCAGGCGCCCATTCGTCAGGATCGCGGCCTCGTCGCTCAGGTCCCAGGATGCCTCTGCCGTGTCGGCGTTTAAAAGCGCTGAAATCGCCCTCTCGTCGATCACGCGATTGCGCGTGGTGCGCACCCTTGCGCCGTTGCGCCCGCAGGGCTCAAGCCAGATCGTCTCACCGCCCCATCGCGCGACAACGCGATGATCTTCACGTTCAAAAATATCGTTCATGACCTGGCATCTCCCTGGCAAATCATGTCTTCTCATTTAGCAGGTTTAGGTGGGGCAGGTGGTTTTGGCAAACGTTTGTATTGACGCTTTGCTGCCTGCGCGCCATCCTCGCGAAACGCTCCATACTTCCAAGAAGGGCCCGTCATGACCGACTTTTTCCAAGGCATCCCAAAGCTGCGCTTCGAGGGGCCGGACAGCGAGAATGAGTTCGCGTTTCACCACTACGATCCAGAGGAAATGCTGGGCGGCAAAACGATGCGTGAGCATTTGCGCTTTGCGGTTGCCTATTGGCATTCATTTGCCTGGCCAGGCGGTGATCCATTTGGTGGGCAAACGTTCGACCGGCCCTGGTTCGGTGACACGATGGACCTGGCCCGTCTGAAAGCTGATGTCGCCTTTGAGATGTTCGACATTCTTGATGCGCCCTTCTTCTGCTTCCACGACGCTGACGTTCGGCCAGAAGGCGCGGACTTCGCCGAAAACACACGCAACCTTGAAGAGATCGTCGACTACTTCGCGCAGAAAATGGAAGGTTCGTCGACCAAGCTTCTTTGGGGTACGGCAAACCTTTTCTCGCATCGCCGCTTCATGTCGGGCGCCGCCACCAATCCCGATCCCGACGTGTTTGCCTGGTCGGCTGCGACAGTAAAAACCTGCATTGATGCCACCCACAAGCTTGGCGGTGAAAACTATGTCCTTTGGGGCGGGCGCGAGGGCTATGAAACGCTGCTCAATACCGACCTTGGGCGGGAGGCCGAGCAAGCTGGCCGCTTTCTGTCGATGGTCGTCGATTACAAGCACAAAATCGGCTTTCATGGCACGATCCTGATTGAGCCGAAACCACAAGAGCCCTCCAAACATCAGTATGATTATGACGTCGCCACGGTCTACGGGTTCCTGAAGCGCTTCGGGCTGGAGAACGAGGTCAAGCTCAACATCGAGCAGGGCCATGCGATCCTGGCTGGCCATTCTTTCGAACACGAACTCGCGCTTGCCGCCTCGCTTGGCATTCTTGGATCCATCGACATGAACCGCAACGACTATCAGTCAGGTTGGGACACGGATCAGTTTCCCGACTCGGTGCCCGAAATGGCGCGGGCCTATTACGAAGTGTTGAAGGCAGGTGGATTCACCACTGGTGGTACAAACTTCGATGCCAAATTGCGCCGGCAATCGCTCGATCCAGCGGACCTGATTCTCGCCCATGCCGGCGCCATGGACGTCTGTGCACGTGCGCTAAAAGCCGCCCATGCCCTGCTGGATGACGGTGGCTTGGAAGCTGCCCGTGATCGACGCTACGCTGATTGGGACAAACCGGAAAACGCCGCCATGCTGACCTTGGATCTTGCGAGCATCGAGCAGCGGGTGCGCGACCAAAACATCAATCCCGACCCGCGATCGGGTCGACAAGAACGGCTGGAAAATCTCTGGAACCGGTTCGTCTAACTGGCAAGGACGTGGGAGCCGCGCAACAGTGGGCGCGGTTCGATCACCTGACCTGTTTCCTCGGCTGATGTCTGCGGTCCGTCGAGGCGGTTCAGCATGATGTCGCTGAGCAGCGCCGCAACGCGGCTGTCTTCGGTAGAAAAGGTCGAAAGGGGCGGGGCTGTATGTTCTGAGCCGGGAAAATTCTGACCGCCAAACACCGCAGCATCCTCACCCAGTTTGACGCCAAGCTTTGCGGCAGCGCGAAATACACCGAACGCCAGCGAATCCTGTATGCAGGCCAGCGCCACGCGACCGCCGGGTTTCAGCAATCCCATCGCGGTTTCCTCGCCCATTGCCTCGGTCATTTCGATGCGGTGGGTGTGCACGTTGGCAAGCCCAAGACGCAGCGCAGCGCGCTTGGCGCCGGTCACATAATTATCCGCGAAACGCAGGCCCTCTGGCGCCGATAGGATGTGCAACTCAGCTGGCTTTGCGGCGGCCAAAGCCTCCACGGCCACTTCGCCGGCGCGCGCATAATCGATCTCAACCCAGGGATGCTCGCGTTCCCACCGCGTCCGGCCAAAGGTCACAAACGGAAAGCCGGCCTCCATCAGATAGGCGACACGAGGATCGTCCTGGCGCGTCCGGCCAAGCACGATCGCGTCCGCTAACCGATCTTCTACTACCGCGCGCACGATATCGATCTCTTCATCGCGCTCTTGGGCGGCAAACACCGCCAGGCTACGACCGGTGCCCCGCAGGCGCTGGTCCAGGGTCGAAAGCAGTTCCAGAAAGATCGGTGAGGCAAAGCGCTGCTGCGGTGGCGACAGAAGCACCGCTACACGATTGGTGGTGCCGCCTTTCAAGGCGCGCGCCATGGCGTTGGGGCGGTAACCCATACGCTCGGCAGCGTCGCGGATCACCTCAGATGTTTCAGGCTTGACGCGGGGGTCGGCGCGCAAGGCGCGCGACACCGTCGAAACATCGAGCCCGAGATGCTCGGCGATGTGTTTCAGCCCAACGCGATGCGCCATGTGCGCGACCTCCACCAGCCAACGAATCCGGCGATTCTGATCCCTCGATAAGCGCTCCCTTCTACACCGGAAATCTTCCGGAAAGCAAAAATACAAAGGTTTGTATTGACGCAATCACCGATTCATCGTGAACTGGAACCAACGAAAAAAGGGAGGTTGCATGATCAAACTCGTCGCCCTTGTGCGCCGCAAATCTGATCTCAGTCGGCGGGCGTTTGCTGACTATTGGATCAATGTTCATGCACCGCTTGCGGCCGCCATTCCGGGGATGCGCGGGTACCGCATCAACATTGCTGGTGATGCTGGCGACATGCCAGCTGCCGACTATGATGGCTCGGCGGAAATCTGGTTTGATAGCCGCGAGGCGATGAAGGCTGGGTTGTCGTCACCAGAGAACGATATCGCCGCCAAAGACACCGAGAACTTCCTCGACCATCTGGAATTTTTGGTCACAAAGGAAACGGTCATTCTTCCCAAGGATGCTGCCTGATGGCGGCGCGCATGTTCCCCGTTGAAGGCCGCCATGAGGGCAAGGTCTATGTGATCACCGGGGGTGCCGAAGGCATTGGTCGCGCTTGCGCCGATCGTTTTGCGCAAGAAGGCGCGCAAGTGATGATCGCCGATATCAATCCAAAAGGAAGCGATGTTGCCAATGCGATCGGCGCAGCTTTCCAATTGACCGATATGGCCGAACCCGAACAGGTGAGGGCGCTTGCCGCCGCGACCGTTGACCGGTTTGGGCGCATCGATATTTGGCACAACAACGCGTTCACTGCCGTCTTCAAGCCCATCCACGAGCAGACGTTGGACGAGTTCAATGCCATCACCGGCGTTGGCATTCGCGGCTATTGGATGGGCGCCAAGGTCGCCGTGGAACAGATGCGGTCCCAGAAAGCTCAAGGGGCTTCTGGCAAGGGTGTGATTGTCAACACCGCATCGGTGCAGAGCTTTGTCGGCGAGAAGGGCTTTTCCGCCTACCAGGCGACCAAGGGCGCGGTGCTCGCTATGACGCGATCCCTGGCGCTCGATCATGCCCCCGATATCCGTGCGGTCGCTATCGCGCCTGGCTTGATCGAGACCGAGGCCGTTAAAGCCATTCCTCAAGATGTCATGGAGGAGGTGATCGCCGGTATCCCGGCCGGACGCGGTGCGCAGCCGGAAGAAGTGGCGGCGGTTGCGGCATTCATCGCCTCCGAAGAAGCCGACTACATGTCGGGAACTGCCGTCATCCTGGATGGCGCTTACCTGGCGATTGGATAACAGATGGCCGATGTGTTCACCCAGGACGGCAATGCCCTTCTCTGCCGTTTCAACGGCGAAACGCTGCGCATCGAACCGTGGGGCGCCGACGCTCTGCGTGTGCGGGCCCGGCCGGGACAGACCCTCGCTGAGCCGCATGTTGATGCGCTTTTGCCCGTGGACAGCCAAAGCGCGGATGTCACGATTAATAGCGAAAAGGCGTCGATCACGCGAGGGCGCATTCGCGCCGAGTTCTGGATCAAGGTGCGCTACGGCGCCGATGTTCGCCGCGAGTTGATGCTCCGCTTTGTGAGGTCGGATACCGGCGAGGAACTGCTTTCCGAAACCCGCTCACATTTTGCAGGGCCGAAGCCGCGTAATTTCAAGGCCATCGCCTCCGGCTCATGGAAGCTCGAGCAGCAGTTCAAAGCCTATGATGGCGAGAAGCTTTGGGGTCTGGGGCAGCCACAGCATGGAAAGATGGACCTGAAGGGTGTCTCGACGACGCTTCTGCAGCAAAACGCCCATGTCGTGATCCCGTTCGTGGTGTCCTCACGTGGCTATGGCTTCTTGTGGAACAACCCTGCGGTCGGACGGGCCGAGTTTGCGTCCAACATCACGCGCTGGACGGCCGAGGCCACCAATGGTCTGGACTATTGGATCACGGCAGGCGACTCGACCCAAGAGATTGTGCGCCGCTACATCACCGCCACCGGCAAATCGCCCGACATTCCCGACTGGGCGCTGGGATTTTGGCAGTGCAAACTGCGTTACCGCACACAGGATGAACTTCTGTCGGTCGCCCGCGAGTACAAGGCGCGCGGCCTGCCGCTGTCCTGCATTGTGATCGACTTCTTTGCCTGGTCGCGCCAGGGCGAATGGAAGTTCGATCCGGCTGAATGGCCTGATCCGAAAGCCATGGTTGATGAACTGGCGGCCATGGGCGTTGAGGTGATGGTCTCAATCTGGCCGACTGTCTCAGCCTCGTCGGAGCATTACAAAGAGATGACTGAGCGCGGCCTGATCTTCACCTCCGAGCGCGGGTCGCCGGTGATGATTCCGTTCCCCGACAAAGACCCATTCGGCGCCGGTTTCTTCACCTACTATGATGCCTTCAACCCGGAAGCTCGGGCTTTCCACTGGGATTTGGTCAAACAGAACTACCTTGCCCACGGCATCAAGCACTTTTGGCTGGATGCTTGCGAGCCTGAGATGCGCCCAGCGCATCCTGAAAATGTGCGCACATCGCTCGGCAACGGCGCTGAAATGCTCTGCGGTTATTCGGTGCTGCACGAGGAGAACTATCGCAAAGGCCTGACCGAGGCGGGGCACGCCGATGGTATGCTGCTTTGCCGCTCGGCGTGGGCAGGATCGCAGCAACATGGTGTGATTCTCTGGTCAGGCGATGTCTGGTCCAACTGGGACTGGTTCCGTGCCCAACTGCCTGCCGGCCTGCATGCGGGTCTCTCCGGCATGGGTTGGTGGACCACGGACATTGGCGGATTCTACGACGGCCATGGTGGTTCGGAAGAGTTTCGCGAGCTGCTCGTTCGCTGGTTCGAGTTCGGCGTTTTCTCGCCCATTTGTCGCCTCCATGGCTTCCGCGTGCCAGAATGCGTCCCCGCTCCGGGACCTGGCGAAGAGGTCACCTATGGCCAGGATACGTTCAACATCTTCACCGATACCGGTGGACCTAATGAAATCTGGTCCTATGGCGAAGAGGTCGAGGCAGTTCTCACTGAGCTGTTGCGGGTGCGCGAGGCCCTCCGTCCCTATCTGGAGGGCGTCTTCGCTTACTACGCCCAGACCGGCGACCCGGTGATGGCGCCGTTGTTCTACCATTTCGACACCGATGCTGGTGCCGATGGCGCCAGTTACATGCTTGGTCCCGACCTTCTCGTTGCGCCCGTCCTCAACGCAGGCGAGACGACCGTCGCTGTCGACCTGCCAGCCAGCGAAAGCTGGGTGCATATTTGGTCGGGCAAGGCCTATGCAGGTGGTTCTCAAGCAACGGTTGATGCGCCGTTCGGGCAACCAGGCGTGTTCGTTCGGGCCGGCCAGGCCGAAAAATTCACAAAAGCTTTCCCCGCGCTAATCCCCTGAAACCAGTAGAAGAGCGCCGCGCAGCGCTCCCCACACCCAACCCAACAAGGGAGATAACAATGAAACGTGCACTCACCGCGCTGGCCTTCTCAGCGCTTCTCACATCCACAGCGATGGCGCAGGATGTGACGCTCACGCTTTGGACCGAAAGCTCGACCGGCGCCGAAGCCACCTTCGCCAATGAGTTCACCGAGATGGACAATGGTATCACCATCGATATCCGCGAGGTCCGCTTCGATGACATTGTGACCGAGACGCTGCGTGCCTTCGCAACGCGCACCAACCCGGACATCATCTCCATCGACAACCCCGATCATGCAGCGTTCGCGGCCCGTGGCGCGTTCCTCGATCTGACCGATCTGGCCGCAGCCTCTGACCAGATTGACATGGACAATTACTTTCCCGGCCCGCGTTCATCGCTGACCTGGGAAGACGGCGTCTACGGTATTCCGCGCGCCTCCAACACGATCGCGCTTTACTATAACAAGGACCTGTTCGAAGCCGCTGGCTTGGATCCTGATAGCCCGCCTACCACCTGGGACGAGCTCTACGAGGCCGCAAGCGCGCTGACCGACCCGGACAATGATGTCTATGGCATTGCCTTCTCGGCCAAGGCCTCGGAAGAGGGCACGTTCCAGTTCCTGCCCTGGTTGCAAATGACCGGTGGTTCGTTTGAGCAAGTCAATGGCGACGGCGCTGCCGATGCACTCGCGTTCTGGAAAACGCTTCTCGATGAAGGTCTTACCAGCCCTGACACACTGACGCGTGGTCAGTGGGACTCGACCGGAACCTTCAATGGCGGCAACGCCGCCATGGTGATCTCCGGTCCTTGGGAGTTGAACCGCATGGCAGCTGATGCCGACTTCGAGTGGGGCGTGACGCTGCTTCCCGTGCGTGAAGAAGGCGGTCCACGTGCCTCGGCTCTAGGGGACTTCAATTTAGCTATCTTCGCCAACACCGAACACCCGGAAGAGGCTTTCGCGTTCTTGGAGTATTTCGACAGCCAGATGGACCGTCTGTGGCCGGAGTTCACACGTATGCCGCCGCGTCCTGACGTGCCGCTTGCACCGACCGGTGATCCGCGCATTGACGAAGCCGCTGGTGTCTTCACCGAGCAGTTGCAATACGCCGCAAACCGCGGCCCACACCCGGAATGGCCACGTATTTCACGTGCCATCCAGGATGCCATCCAGTCCTCTTTGACCGGCCAAAAAGAACCTCAAGAAGCGCTGGACGACGCGCAGTCCGTGATCGATGGTATCTTGAACTGATAGGCTTCGAATACGCGATTGGGTCAGGCGGGCTTTCCGCCTGACCCAACCACAAAGGGCGCGCACATGAATCTCTTCAAGAGCTTCCGCGATGGCATCGGTTTCGACACGCTGCTTATCGGCTTTGCGTTGCTCTACCTTTTCGCGTTTGCCGGCCTGCCGCTCATCTACAACGTCATTATTTCGTTTCAGCAGGTCGACGTTTTCTCGCTCGGTACGCTGCTTCATCCCTCGGCGGGATGGGACAATTATCTTTCGATTTTCCGCGATCCATTGGCGAACACGGTCTTCTGGAACACGATCATCTTCACGGTCGGCTCGGTGGCTTTCCAGTTCACCATCGGCTTCGCTTTTGCGCTGTTCTTCCATCAGAAATTTCCCGGCGCGACCTGGTTTCGCGGGCTATTTCTCGCCGCCTGGGTCATGCCCGGGCTGGTCGTTGGCGTGCTTTGGAATTGGCTCTTGTCCGGCGATTTCGGCGTCATCAACCATGTGCTGCTCACCATCGGCCTGATCTCCGAGCCGATTTTCTGGCGCTCCGATATCGATGTGGCGCTCTATTCGGTCATCCTCGCCAACATTTGGTACGGCATGCCGTTCAACATGATCCTGTTGTCGGTCGGTTTGGCGGCCATCCCGGACGATCTTTACGAAGCTGCCGAGCTGGATGGCGCGACGGCCTGGCAAAAGTTCTGGACCATCACCCTGCCCATGATGCGCGCCACGATTGGCGCTGTTTTGGCGCTGGGCACCATTTTCACGCTTCAACAGTTCGACCTGTTCGCCGCCATTACCTCTGGCGGCCCCGCAGGGTCTTCGACCGTTGCGCAATACTGGTCTTGGCAGCTTTCCTTCCGCGAGTTCGATTTCGGGCGTGGCGCGGTGATCTCGGTGATGATGATTATCGTCGTGCTGGCCGTCTCGCTGGTCTATGTGCGTTCCACCCGCGCAGAGACGCGGCTGTGAGGATCGGGCCATGAGATCGGATTGGCACAACCGCGCGCTGTTCCTCATCGCGCTGGTGTTGGCGGCGGTCTATCTATTCCCGCTTTATTGGATGTACGTGACGAGCCTGAAAACCGGCTCAGCGATCTTTGCCGTACCACCGGAAATTCTCCCGACCGATCCGCAATGGGGCACCTATGGCGAGGTGTGGGCAACCACCAACATCCCTCGTTATCTCTGGAACTCCATGCTGATTGCCACTGGCGTGACGGCCGTAACGGCCATTCTGGGGGCAGGGGCTGCCTATGTGTTGGCGCGCTACCGCAATGTGTGGATCGATGTGGCCCTGTTCACCGTGCTGATGCTGCAAGTCCTGCCGCCCAGCTTGATGGTGACCCCGATCTTTGTTGGCTTTGCCACCATCGGCCTGCTGGATTTTCCGCGCATTGCTGCAGTGCTCGCCATCGCAGCCAAGACGATGCCGTTTTTCGTCATCTTGTGCCGCGCGACGTTCATGACCATTCCGCGCGAGCTAGAAGAAGCGGCCCTGGTCGACGGAAATTCGCGGGCAGGGGCGTTCTTCTTCATCGTCCTACCGCTGGCGCGCAACGGAATCCTCGTCGCGGCGCTTTTGATCTTCATGCAGGGCTTTGGCGAATATGTTTATTCGGCGTCGCTGATCGCCGACAATCGCCTGCAACCAGCCTCCATCGGCATGACCAACTTCCTGCAACCAAACGTCGTCAATTGGAACGCCATCATGGCGTTTGCCGCGACCTATGTGACGCCGATCCTCGCCGCCTTCGTCCTTCTGCAACGCCAGATCGTTAACGGTCTGACCTCAGGGGCCTTGAAATGACCAACAGCCAAATCCGAATTGAAAAGGTCGACAAGCATTACGGGGCGTTTCACGCCCTGAAGGGTATCGATCTGGATATTCCCAAGGGCGGGTTCGTGGCGCTAGTGGGCCCGTCAGGTTGTGGAAAATCCACCCTGCTGCGCACCATTGCCGGGCTCGAAAAGATCACGTCCGGCGACATGTGGATTGAGGACCAGCGGGTCAACAACCTCGCGCCGCGCCACCGCGATCTGGCGATGGTGTTTCAGTCTTACGCGCTCTACCCACACATGAATGTGCGCGACAACCTCACCTACGCGCTGCGCCTGAAAGGCGTCTCAAAAGCTGAGCGCGCCAAACGCGCCGAAGAGGTGGCGGCTGTCATCGGACTTGAAAACCTGCTCGATCGCTTTCCGCGTGCTTTGTCCGGCGGCCAGCGCCAGCGCGTGGCCATGGGCCGGGCGATCATCCGCTCACCGAAAGCCTTTCTGTTCGATGAGCCGCTCTCCAATTTGGACGCGGCTCTCAGGGTCCGCATGCGCAAGGAAATCCGCGCGCTGCACGATCGTATTGGCGCGACATCGGTCTACGTGACCCACGATCAGATTGAGGCCATGACCATGGCCGATCATGTCGTTGTGATGCGCGCTGGTGTGATCGAACAGCAAGGCGCGCCTCTGGATCTCTATGAACGCCCAGCCAACCAGTTCGTGGCCGGGTTCATCGGCTCACCTGCGATGAATTTTGCACCCGGTGTGGTCGCTGAGAATGGAACGTCGGTCCAGTTGTTGGATGCCGAGATCCCGACCGATCTTGTCATGGAGGCCGGCCGTGAGGTCATCGTCGGTCTGCGCCCTGAGCACATCACCGTCACCGATCCGCAAACAGACGGGGCTGTGCCGGTAACTGTTTCCGCCGTCGAAGCGACTGGGTCGTCGAGCTATCTGTTCACTGATGGTGATCCGGAGCTGGTTCTGGTGACCGCCGGAACCAGCGCCTTGAAGGCCGGGGAGGCCATTGGCCTTTCCGTCGCGCCAAATCAGGTACATCTTTTCGATAGCCAAACCCAAATGGCGCTGCGGAGCGCCTAAGCGGTGGCCGCGCACTGCGACGTGGTGATCGTTGGCGCGGGCCCATCGGGCGCCGTGGCCGCCAGCGAACTGATCGCCGCTGGCATGTCGGTTACGGTGCTGGAGCAAGGCGATTGGGTTCCAGCCGATGCATTCGACGGCGCGAAACCCCATTGGGAACTCACCCAGCTGCGCCGTTGGCATCCCAATCCCAATGTGCGCGGCCGCTCTGAAGACTACCCCATCGATACGTCGAAGTCTGAGGTCAATCCTCTGATGCTGGCCGGCGTCGGTGGCGCGGCACTGATCTATGGTGCCCATTGGATGCGGTTCATGCCGTCGGACTTTCGCGTCAAGACGTTGGATGGCGTGGCCGACGATTGGCCGTTCGTGTACGAGGATCTGGAGCCCTTCTACGCCTATGTCGAAGAGGCGATGGCAGTCTCGGGTAGGGACGGCAACACGGCCTACCCTGATGGTGCGCCATGCCCTCTGCCGCCGCTGCCCATCGGCAGAGTTGGACGTAAAGCCGCCGAGGGCATGAACAAACTCGGCTGGCACTGGTGGCCGGGCTCGAACGCCATCCCCTCGCGCCCCTATCGCTCGCTGCAACCCTGTGTCTTGCGCGGCACCTGCGGCACGGGATGTTCTGATGAAGCCAAGGCGACGCCGGACCGAACCCACTGGCCCGAAGCCATCAAGCAGGGCGCGAATCTCATCACCGGCGCACGGGCCTGCGAGATCGAGACCGATGCGCAGGGCAGGGCCGCTGGGGTCATCTGGATCGACCGGAATGGTGCGCGCTATCGCCAGACGGCTGATGTCGTTATCCTCTGCGCCAACGGCATCGGCACACCGCGTTTGCTCTTGATGTCGGAGCTTGCGAACCGCTCCGGGCTTGTCGGCAAACGGCTGATGATGCACCCCTTTGCCGCCGTGATGGGTACGTTTGAGGAGGATTTGGAGAGCTGGGTTGGGCCAGCCGGTCAAATCCTGACGTCCATGCAGTTCTACGAGACCGACAAGAGCCGCGGCTTTGTCCGCGGTGCCAAATGGAACTGCATGCCCGCTGGCGGACCGCAAAGCTTCCGGGCCGGCTATGGCGATGGCCCCCTGACCGATGCCTGGGGTGCGGCGCTACACGACAGGGTACGGCGTAAGTTCGGGCGGTCTTTCGAATGGGGCATCATTGGCGAAGACCTGCCTGATGAGATTAATCGGATCGCACTCTCCGACAGCATGACCGACAGCGATGGATTGCCCGCACCGGAGATCCATTATCAGGTCTCGGACAACACCCGCGCCATGCTCGATTTTCACATTGCTCGCGCCGTCGAGGCAATGGACGCGGCTGGCGCAATAGAAACCTCGGTGACATCGCTCATCCGTGATTGCGGTTGGCATCTTATGGGTACCGCTGTGATGGGCGGCGACGCAGAAACGTCCGTGACCAACGCCGATGGCCGCTGCCATGACGTTGAGAACCTTTATATTTTTGATGGCAGCCTGTTCCCGACCTCCTCGGGCATGAACCCGACCGCAACGATCATGGCGGTCGCGGCCAAATGCACGCTGGCGCTGATTGAAAGCCGCGCTGATATAGAGACCGCCGCGTGACCCTTACCGACGACCAACGCGCGCGGATGGCGCAGTTCGCAAGGGTTATGATCCCCGGCGGTGCGGGCATGCCCTCAGCCGCTGATCTGGTTTTGTGGGCTGCTTCTGTAGACGAGGTTCTGGCCATCGATCCAACGCGGCTTAAGCCGTTAGTTCGGTTTCTTAGCCTGGAAGGCAAGGTCGACACCTTAGCCGATGTCGAAGCCTTGGCCCACAGCGATAGGCTAGGTTTCGAGGCGTTGGGTGTCGTGCTCGCCAACTCCTATTTCATGCATACGGCTGTGCGCGACAGCATTGGCTACCGGGGGCAGGAGGCGTGCGATAGCTCTGGCGGGCTCACAGAAGAAGATGAGGCGCTGCTCGCGCCGGTGATCGCGCGCGGACCGATTTACCGCCCGGTATAGCTCCAGGCGCGACCACCAGGCAGAGCAGATTTCAGATGATAGAGCGATGATACTGCCGTGATGAAAAGATCGTCCATCTCCGGTCCGCCGAACTCGACGTTCGTGACCATTTCGGGCACAGGCGCGTGCGCAATCTGTGACCCATCTGGCGCGTAGACATATACGCCATCGCCGCCGCCAACCCAAAGATTGCCGGCACTATCGACCCGCATGCCGTCGGGCACACCAACCGGCATAACGGCAAAATCGCGTAGATTCGACGCCTCCCAACCATTGGAGATATCGCAGGCGAGCACCTTGTGATGCTGTTCGGAGCTGTCACTGACATAGAGCGTGCGTTCGTCGGGCGAGAGGCACAGCCCGTTGGGCCGATAGATGTCGGTCAAAACTGGTGCTGGGCTATCTGCATCGGCACCGACTTTGAAAACATAACAGCCTGGAATCTCCATGGCCTGCTGATAACCGTGAAGTTCGCCATCCTCAGCGCGTACGCCAAAAGGCGGATCGGTGAAGAGAATGGTGCCGTCGGATGTGCAGATCACATCATTGGTGGAGTTGAGCACCTTGCCGCCAAGCGAACGGGCCAGAACGTCACGCCCGCCATAGGACCCATCGGCGTTTACATTCAGAGCCGACAGGCAGCGGGTGGAGTGCTCGCAGGAAAGCACGCGGCCATCGGTAGCGCGCGCAAGCCCGATCGCGAAATGCGCGTCATCTGTCCAAAATGATGCGCCGCGTTCAGCATGCCAGGCATGGATAGCGTTGCCTGGAATATCGGTAAACAAAAGTGTTTGGTGGTCGGGCAACCACACCGGCCCCTCGGTGAAGGCGTAGCCGGTGGCAAGCTGTTTAACGTTGCTCGCAATCACACTCATGCCGAAGCTCCTTTCAAACCCCTGGCCCAACGGTCGAGCAGCACCACGGCGATCACAAGCACGCCTTTGATGACCTGCTGGGCGTTGAAATCAACATTCAAAATGGCCAGCCCATTGTTGAGCACGCCGATCAGCATCACACCGATGAGCGAGCGCAACAGCGAGCCAGTCCCGCCACCGAGCGCCGTGCCGCCAATGACCACAGCAGCAATGGCATCGAATTCCAGACCGACTGCGCCATCACTGCGGGCATTGCCGATGCGCGAGATGAGGATCATGCCCACCAGGCCCATCAATGCGCCCGCCATAGTGAAGATCAGGATCTTGATCCGATCAACGGCCAGGCCAAGCATACGCGAGGAGGGTTGGCTGCCGCCAATCGCGTAGATATGGGCGCCGAAACGGGTGCGCGCGAGTAACCACCAAAGCGCAAGAAAGACAAAGAACAGCCAGAGGAACGCGCTGCGCAGCCCGAACACTGAGCCTGTCGCAAAAAAATCGCGGAACCAGTCAGCATCGAACAGGATCGTCCGGCCGCCGGTCAGCGTCAGGGCGACGCCTTGGGCGATGAAAAAACTGACCAGCGTGGCAATGAAGGATGGAACGGCGGCATAGACCGTCAACAGCCCATTCATCAGGCCAAAGCCAGCACCAACACCCACGCCGATTAGAATGGCCCAGGGGCCAAGCCCGGCAGCGAGCGCCATGGCCGTAACAACGCCCGATGCTGAGGCGACCGCGCCAACCGACAGATCAATCTCGCCTGCCAGGATGATGAACGTCATCGCAAAGCTCGCGATACCGAGCACGGCGACCTGGCGGCCAATGGCAATGAGATTTTCCGGTGCGCGGAAGGCAGGGCTGGCAATCATCAAGCCGATCACGACCAGGGCAAAGGCAACGAAAATGCCGTAATTGGCGATTTGCGCACGGGTGACTGAGCCGGTCATGATCGCACCCCCGAGGCGAGGCGTTCCAAGACGACTGCAAACAGAATGATGACGCCTTTGATGACGTATTGCGCATCGATATTGACGTTCAAAAGCACCATGCCGTTGTTCAAGACGGCGATCAACAGCGCGCCAAGCAGGGTGCGCAGAACCGATGCCCAGCCGCCAAAAAGGCTTGCACCACCAATAATCACCGCTGCGATTGCGTCCAGCGTCAACGTCGGGCTTGATCCAGGGGCGCCATTGCCAAGGCGCGCGGCGCTCAGGATCGCACCAAGACCGACCAACAACCCCATGATAGCGAACACGGCGACCTTGCGCTGTTTGACCGAAACACCGGATAGGCGGGCTGCTTCTTTGTTGGCGCCGATGGCAAAAAGCTCCCGACCAAATCGGGTCCGACTAAGCGTGAAGAGACACGCAAGAAAAGCAATGGCCACGATGAACAGCGGGATCGCTACGCCAAGAACCTGATCGGAGTAGAACAGATCGAGGAAATCGTACTGAAGGATCGCGACCGACACTGCGCCGGTGAAAACGAAAGCAAGGCCCGTCGCAATGGCCAACATACCAAGGGTGACGATGAACGAGGGGATATCGCCGTAGACGGTTATGGCACCGTTCAGCGACCCGATGCCCACCGAGATCAGGATGACCAAGGCCATCGCCAGCGGCCATGCCATACCGGCCAGCAGGAATTGCGCCAGAATCACAGAGAGCAGACCGACGACAGCCGAGACGCTGAGATCGATCTCACCAATTAGGATCACCAGCGTCATGCCAAAAGCGACCAGCATCAGTGTCGCGCTGTCGGTTGCCAGGCGTTCGAAATTACGGGCGTTGAAAAAGAACTCGGAGGACAGCGAAAAATAACCGACCAGCAGGATTAGCCCAAGATAGGGCATCACGTCGCGCAGAACTTTCAGCGCGCGCGCGTTCATGCCGCCTCCGAAGCGTTACCGCTCTCAGCAAAAGCAAGGTCCAATAGGCTTTCTTCGCTGGCGTCGTCTGCGGGTACGACCCCTGCGATGCGACCTGCGGCCATCACCGCGATCCGATCGCTGATTTGCAGGACTTCCGGTAGTTCTGAGGAGATCACCATCACGGCCGCGCCGTCGGCCGCCAGCTGTCGGATCAGCGCATAGATCTCGGCCTTAGCGCCGACGTCCACCCCGCGTGTCGGCTCGTCAAGCAGAATGACCTTCGGCGCAATAGCGAGCCATTTGGCGATGGCCACTTTTTGCTGGTTGCCGCCCGACAAAGTGTCTGCCGCAACGTCGGGGGAGGCGGCGCGAATACCGAGTTTTTCCGACCAGGTGGTGGCGAGCGCCCGGAGTTTGTTCAGTGAGAGCACGCCTGATCTGCTTATGCGGCCAAGGCTCGGCAGAGCGATGTTGTCGGCGACCGATAATGAGAGTACCAGACCCTGCGTTTTGCGATCCTCTGGTAGGTAAGCAACGCCGCGCGCAATCGCATCGGAAACTGACCGAGGGGCATAGGCCGCGCCAAACAGCCGCATAGTGCCGCGATCGGGTTGATCGACGCCAGCCATGAGCCTGGCAAGCTCGGTGCGGCCAGCACCCATCAGGCCAGCAACACCCAAAACCTCGCCGGTGTGCAGCTCAAAAGAGACATCGCGTACGACGGAACCGCGAGAAAGCCGCGACACGTCCAGCGCGACTGGCAAGGTGTCGACGGACTTTCCGCTGCGGCGTTCGTCCACTGCCCGTCCAACCATGGCCGCGATCAGCTTCTCACGCGTGAAATCCTCCGCGGGACCTGTCACCACATGTTTGCCGTCGCGAAGCACCGTGATGCGGTCGGCGAGGCGAAACACCTCCGACATGCGGTGGGTGATATAGACGATGCCGACGCCCGCCGCGCGCAAACGGTCCACCAGGTCAAACAGCAGCTCTTCTTCCTGGCGGCCAAGCGAGGATGTCGGCTCATCAAGCACCAGGACTTTGGGCGTCTCACCGCAGGCACGCGCGATCTCAACCATTTGTCGCTGTCCGGCGGAAAGGCGCGCGATCGGTGTGCGCGCATCAAGCTTTATATGAAGCCGTTCCAATATAGCCTGTGCCCTTCCGTAGAGCGTCTTTGTGTCGAGCCAAACGCCAGCGTGCATCGGCTCTTGGCCGATCATAATGTTTTGGCCGACATCCAGATTGGGCAGGACGGTGAGTTCTTGAAAAACGGTGTGAATGCCGAGCGCGGTCGCATCAGACGGAGAGTTGAGCGTCACGCGTGCGCCGGCAACTTCGATATGTCCGTTATTGGGCTGGTGAATGCCGGCACCGATTTTCATCAGAGTCGACTTGCCAGCACCGTTTTCCCCCATAAAGGCGTGCACCTCGCCGGCGCGCACATCGAAACTGACATCGTCCAACGCGGTCACACCGGGAAAGCGCTTGGTGATGCCGTGCAGCGAAAGGCGAGGGGCTTCAGACACTGGTCAGCTCACGCAAAAAGAGCAGGCTTCGTGGCGAAGCCTGCCCCAGTTTCGGGAGGGATGGGGTCACCAGGGCTGTTCGGCACCTGGATATTGGATGGACCAGCTCTCTTCGAAATTGTCGGCGGTTACGAGGAGATTAGGCGTGATGATTTCATCGCACAGCTCAGCGCCCATGATCGATTGAACCAAGCCTTCAACGGCTGCGCGCCCTTGCAAGGCGGCCTGCTGTCCCGACAGGGCAACAATGTTGGTGTCGCCGCTGGCAAGTTCCACATAGCCTGGAACTTCAGAGTCATAGCCGGCGATCACGATATCGCGGCCTGACTGTTCCACAGCCTCGGTGGCGGCGTTCACGGCCAGGCTCCACGTCGCAAAGATGCCTTTCAGGTCTGGGTTGGCTTGGATGACATTGGTTGCCAGCTCCAGCAGGCGGTCTTGGCTGAAATCAGACTGCATCGAAATGACCTGGCCACCGGCCGCGCCAACGGCGTCCAAGATGCCTTTTTCACGGTCGCGGATGGTTTGCAGGGCAAAGGGAATGCCGAGGATCGCAACCTGCGCGTTGGCCTCGCCGATAGCCTCCATCATCGCTGACCCGGCATCAAACGATCCTTGGTACGACGAGGCGTTCATCACCGAAATCACCTCGCCGCGCGCAGGCGCTCCACCGACAATGAAGACGGGGATGTCATCGCGATTGGCGCGGTTCACCGCCTGGCCGATGGAGCTGGCGTCCACGGCTGTCAGGAAGATCCCGTCGACCTGGCGCTGAAGAAGCGCATCAAATTGCGAAAGCTGGGTGTTGGCGTCGAAATCAGCGTTGTTGACGATAAGCTCCACGCCGATCTCTTCTGCGTAAGCCTCTCCGCCGGCGACCAGTGTGCGGCTGAAATCGTCAGAAATGTTGTTGGTGAGAAACCCGAAGGTTAGATCGCGGTCTGCAACGTCGGCCAATTGCGCATCGCTCAGATGAAGATCTTCGGCGGTTGCCAAACAGGCATCCTGCGCGGCTACGGGTGCAGCGAGCGCAAGGGCAAATGCCGATGCGGTCAGCGCCAGGCTAAGAGTGCGGGTCATGATGGTCCTCCCATTTGCGGGCTTTTGCCCTTTGAAAGAAAGGAAAGCGCATTCTCGCTGACAAATCAATACAAACGATTGTATTTTGCGTTTTGGGTTGTTTTCCCAGGGTTCAGAGGGGCGGGATTAGGGGCGCTGATAAGGGTCGTTGTGACGGACGATGTCGTCTTCGCCGAGATAAGTTCCGCTTTGAACTTCGATCAGCACCATGGGCACCTTGCCTGGGTTCTCCAACTGATGTTTGGCGCCAAGCGGCACATAGACTGACTCGTTCTCGGCTACCAACTGCACATCGTCATCGATCGTCACGCGTGCTGTGCCCGACACGACAATCCAGTGCTCGGCGCGATGCACATGGCTTTGCAGTGAAAGCGCAGCGCCAGGATTGACGACGATACGCTTGACCTGAAACCGGTCGGAAAGCGCCAGCACATCGTACCAGCCCCAGGGGCGGTGATCGCGCGGAAACGCCTCAGCCTGTTTGTGGCCCGACTTCGTCAACGCCTCGACGGCGACTTTCACCGATTGGGCCTTGGATTTGTCGGCCACAAGCACTGCATCGCCGGTCGCTACCACCATGACGTTCTCAAGCCCAATGCCGACAATCGCGACATCATCGGTGTCCGAGCGCAGATAGCTCGACTGGCAGTCCAACGCCACCGCGTCACCAACCATCACCACTCCGGTCCCATCGCTGGAACTCTCACGCCACAGGGCGTCCCAATCGCCCAGATCCGTCCAACCGCCGCGATAAGGCACCACCATCGCGTGATCGATCTTCTCCATGATCGCATAGTCGACGGAGATGCTGTCGAGTTCGGCCCATGGCTCGGCAGCCAGGCGTTCAAAACCGAGGTCGCGTTGGCGATCGCGGACCGCAGCACGCACATGGTCGAGCACTTCCGGCGCATGTGTGGCAAAGGCATCAATCAAAACGTTGGCGCGAAAAAGAAAGATCCCAGCGTTCCAAAGATAGCGGCCGCTCGCGATCATGGAGAGGGCGGTCTGCGCGTCGGGTTTTTCTGTGAACCTGACAAGCGGTGTAGCGGCATCACCGTCCGACATTGCCGCCAACTCCAGATACCCATAGCCGGTTTCCGGCCGCGTGGGTGCAATGCCAAAGGTTACGATTGCGCCGGACCGTGCGGCCTCAACGCCGCGTGCGATGGCCTTGCCGAGGCCTGGCGTGTCGGTCACGAGGTGGTCGGACGGCGAGGCCAAGAGCAGCGCTTCTGGATCGGTCTCCGCAGCCACCAAAGCAGCCGACAGTATCGCGGGCGCGGTGTTGCGGCCATCAGGCTCGATAAGAACAGGACCTGCTTTTACGCCGGCCTCGATTAACTGGTCGCGGACCAGAAACCGATAAGCCTCGCTGGTGACGACCATAGGAGCTTGCATGCCAAGCTCGGCGAAACGCCGGGCAGCACCGACAAACAGGCTCTCATCGCCAATGAGCTGCGCAAATTGCTTCGGCAGCGCCTTTCGAGAAACCGGCCACAGCCGTGTGCCCGCGCCACCGCTCAACAGGATAGGTGTGATCTGCTTCACAAGTTTTTTCCCAAAACAGAAGGCCGGTCACCATGGGTGACCGGCCTCTTCGTCTATTGCAATAGCAGTGAACTCAAACAGGACCCGATTAGGATCTCAAACAATAGCTGCCTGCGTTGCCGCCCTAATCTCCTCTTCGCTCACGCCAGGCGCGCATTCGACAATCGTTAAGCCGCCATCGACCACATCCATCACGCCAAGATTCGTAATGATCCGGTCGACAACGCCCTTGCCCGTGAGCGGCAGGGTGCACGCTTTGAGAAGCTTCGATTCGCCTTTTTTGTTGGTGTGATCCATGACGACGATCACGCGGCCGACGCCGGCGACGAGGTCCATCGCGCCGCCCATGCCTTTGATCAACTTCCCTGGGATCATCCAGTTGGCAAGATCACCATTTTCGGCCACCTCCATGGCGCCGAGGATCGCCATGGCAATCTTACCACCGCGGATCATGGCAAAGCTTTGTGCTGAATCGAAATAAGCGGTGCGATCAAGCTCGGTGATCGTCTGCTTGCCGGCATTGATTAGATCGGCGTCCTCCTCGCCCTCAAGCGGGAAGGGCCCCATGCCCAGCATGCCGTTTTCTGATTGCAGCGTCACATCTACGCCGTCGGGAATGTAATTTGCCACCAGTGTCGGAATGCCGATGCCGAGGTTCACATACATACCATCTTCAAGTTCTTGCGCTGCGCGGGCAGCCATCTGGTTACGATCCCACATAGTTCTGTCCCCTAAGCCGCGCGCACAGTGCGTTGTTCGATACGTTTTTCATGCTCGCCTTGAATGAGGCGGTGCACATAGATGCCAGGCAGATGAATCGCATCGGGGTCCAGGGAACCGGTTGGCACGATCTCTTCGACTTCCATCACACAGACTTTGCCGCATGTCGCAGCAGGTTGGTTGAAGTTGCGCGCGGTCTTGCGGAAGATTGCGTTGCCGGTTTCATCGGCTTTCCAGGCTTTCACGATGGCAAGATCAGCAAAGATGCCTCTTTCCATGATGTAGGTCTCGCCGTCGAAGTCTTTGTGTTCCTTGCCTTCGGCGATCACCGTGCCGACACCGGTTTTGGTATAAAAGCCAGGAATGCCAGCGCCTCCAGCGCGCATGCGCTCTGCTAAGGTGCCCTGAGGGTTGAATTCGATCTCCAGTTCTTTGGCCAGATATTGGCGCATGAACTCATCATTCTCACCGACATAGGAGGACATCATCGTTTTGATCTGGCGGGTATCGAGCAGCTTGCCGAGGCCAAAACCGTCCACACCGCAATTGTTGGAGGCGATGGTGAGATCTTTGACGCCGCTCTTTACTAGCGCGTCGATCAGAAGCTCCGGAATACCGCAGAGGCCAAAGCCGCCAGCGGCGATTAACATGCCATCTTCCAGCAACCCGTCCAGGGCGCTGTCCGCCGTGTCATAAATCTTGCGCATCGCGCTCCCCTATTAGAATGTCGCCAGATTGGCTGGGAACAGGTGGCGCTGTCTCTCCCATGCCGCGCTGCAATATTCAAGCGCGTTCAAACGGACTCGTCGTGGCCGGGCTCGACCAGGCCATCCAGTCGCTAAAGCTCTAGCACCAACACAGGACGTCATTCCCGGACATGATCCAGGGATCAAGCTCTGACGCGTTCCGCCTGCACCAACGATTCAAACAAGAACTCAAGAGCACCCTGCCAGCACTCACCTTGTCGTTCTATAAAGCGTCTTCCCGGATGAACGGTCACGTTCGATCCAGGATCTTTTGGCGATGCTCAGGTTGCGGATCCTGGCCTTAAGACGGGAGGACAGACCTCGATAGTTCGGGGTGCTTCGGGCCACATCACCTTAACCGCCGCTTAACCATTCACAGCCACCCAAGCGCCACACCGTGGCATCCGTGCAACACAATCCGCCAATCACATCACCAGCTAGCCAATCGCCACACTTGTCGCTTGCATGGGCAAAACCGTTTGATAGGCATGGTCCACGAGAAGGGTTCGCCCGACTCGGCCTGTTTTGGTTGTTTTTGGTTTCGCTTCTAAAGCTCCCGCATCCCAAACAGGCTTAGCTGGATCAGATGTGGTCTGACACGCACTGATCTTTTGTTTGATGATTTGGAGGTCTCTTATGACTTTGGCAAAACGCCTTCTCCTTGGTTCGGCTGCAGCTGTTGTTGCAACCACCGGGGCTCAAGCTGCCGACCTCGGCCTGCCGGTTGCACCGGCTGTCGACTACGTGCAGATCTGCTCGATCGGTTCTTTCACCGGTTTCATCCTTCCTGGTTCTGATGTCTGCTTCGACATCTCAGGTTTTGCTCGCTTCCAAGCTGAGTTCCACAGCGACATTGTTCCAAATAATGGTTTGGATGGTGCTGGCACAGCGCTTCTCGACGATGAGTACAACTTCGAAGGTATCGCTGAGCTGAACTTTGATGCTCGCACGATGACGGAATGGGGCTTGCTTCGTGGTTTCATCCGCATTGACAGCACTGGCGGCAACAATGGAGACGGTGGTGTTCTCCTGCAGAAAGCTTTCGTCCAGGTCGGTGGTTTGACCGCTGGTTATACCGACTCGTTCTTTGACATGGTCTACACCGATTATGCTCTCGGTCCTGTTGGTGCCCCTGATGGTGGTTCGACCGACTTGGGCATGATTGGTTACGCCTATGGCGTTGGCAATGGCGTTACCCTCATGGCTTCTCTCGAAGAAGGCCAGAATCGTAATGCCGGTATCATTGGTGATGGCGTTACCACTGCTGGTCTGACTTTTGGCCCAGTTGGCGCAGCTGACTCCGATGAGTCGATGCCAGACGTGGTCGTCGCAGTTCGTGTTGATCAGGCTTGGGGTTCTGCCAAGCTTTCGGCTGCAGTAACGGAAGTCGACCCCAACGACATCATCGCACCGGCTGCGGTTGCTGTTGACAACGAATTTGGCTGGGCACTTGGTGCAAGTGCTGAGTTCAATTTGCCAGTTGGTTATGACTCGAACTTTGGTGTTTTCGGTATCTACACTGATGGCGCTCTTGGTTACGCAGGCGCTGGTGCATGGGGCTTCGACGCCGTCGTGACTGGTACTGGTTCGATCAACACCACGACAGCATATGCATTGGGCGCAGGCTTCGAGTTTGGCCTCACCTCTATGCTTGATCTGGAATTTGACGCCTATTACGCGTCGATCGATCACGACTTTGGCGGCGCCGTTGGCGACGTTGACGTCGATGTGATGGCGGTTCGTGGTTCACTTGCTTACGTTCCAGTTGCCGGGCTCGAGTTCCGTGCCGGTGTTGGTTACACCACTTTCGACAACAGCGATTTGTCTGGTGCAACTGTCAATGCAAACGGTGTTCTGACCGCTTTCGCACCTGCTGGGACGACGGATCGCGACGACGAGTTCGGTGCAACGTTCCGCATCACCCGTTCTTTCTAATCTGAAAGCGGGTTTGCCCGCACAGACTTAGAAATTACATCGGAAGGGCCCGGCAATCGCCGGGCCCTTTTGCGTTTGTATCGACCTTCTCGAGTACTCCAATGGAGATCATCCCGGCCTTAGCCGGGATCTGCATATGACATGCAGCGGCAGTTCCGGGATGGCCGCCGGCCGCGGGGGAGACAGGCTTAGGAGCCTGTGCAAACTCGCGTCATTCCCTGGCTTTAACCAGGGGCACGCGCGCGCCCTTGCTTCACTCCCAAAAACCGGCTTTTCTGTCGCTGGGTTAGGACAAGGCGGGAAACACTATCACCATGTGCAATTGGCGCGGCTGGCTTCTCCCGGGATTGCTGACCCTTATCGTTTTGACGGCGATTGCCGTGTTGGTGCGTGGCGGGCCAATCGAGGCCGATCTCACTGCGCGTTCCCTGCAAATGCTGGAGGCCGATGGCACACCCTGGGCATCGGCAACGCTCGATGGTCGAGATGCAACGCTTTCCGGGACTGCACCGACGCTCGCGGCTCAAACCGCGGCGCTGGCGGCGATTGAACGGGTTGCCGGCGTCTATCGCATCGATAGTTCTGGCCTCGAGGTGCTTCCGCTCGCTGATCCGTATACCCTAACTCTAGCCGTCGATGGCCAAAGCGCTACGGTATCAGGTTCCTTCCCAGACGGCGTCATGCGCGCCTCGCTGTTGGACGGTATGCGCGCATTGATTGGCGATAAGACGCTTGTCGATGAAACGGTGCTCGCACGCGGCGCGCCTGTTGGTTTTGACGAATTAGCGAGCTTCGCAATTGCTGGGCTACCGGTTCTTGAGTCGGGAACGGTCACCCTCGATGGATCAATGCTTTCTCTGACCGGTGATGCAGCCACTGTTGTTGGTTACCATGCCGAGCTTGAGCGTTTGGCTGCGCCTCCCGCAGCGCTCACCCTTGGCGAGATCGCGCTCAATCCACCAATTGTTTCGCCCTACACATGGAGCGCCGAAGCCACAGATGGTGGCGTGACGCTCTCAGGTTTCGTTCCCGATGATGCGACACGCGCCGCCGTCATCAATGCGGCAGAACCCTTTGGCGCCGTCACCGACACCATGGAGATCGGGTTTGGCGCGCCGGACGGGTTCCCCGACGCGGCCCTTGCCTTGCTTGCCCAAATGGAAGGCTTGGACAATACCTCTGCCTCCATCACGGATCGTGATTTGACCTTGGCTGGCGAGGCAGCTGACAGCGACGCCTACAATGCCGCCAACGCATTCTTGGGCTCGCTTCCAACAGGGTTTGACAGCCTCTCAGGCCGCATTGCGCCACCGATCGCCGATCCATTCATCACCTCGCTCGCCAGAGATAGTGATGGATACACACTCACTGGCGTCCTTCCCGATGAAACAGCCCGCGCGGTGATCTTGGACGCAATCGGCGGAGATGCGAGAGATACCTCGGTCGTTGCGCGAGGCGCACCCGACGGTGTTGAGGTTGGCGATGTCTTTTCGTCCATTGCCACTGTTTTCGATGATATGATCGACGGCACCGCCACTATGACCGCAAACAGTCTTGCTGTCAGCGGCACTGCGGCGAACTTTTCGGGTGCCAGTGAGGCCGAAACCGCATTGTTGGAGCTCGCTAATAATGCCCTATCGGTCGAGACCGACATCGTGCCGGGCCCGGCGACACCCTTCACGTTTTCGACGCAAACGTCGGACGAAAGTCTTTTGCTTCAAGGCTTTGCGCCCACCGGCGATGCTCGTGACACGATAGTGACCAGCGCTACTGACCTGTTTCCGGGTTATGCCGTGACGAATGAGCTGGTCATCGCCGATGGCGGGCCGGATGGTTTTCTTACGATGGTGCAAGCTGGCTTAAGCGGCCTAGCGCGTCTTGCCAATGGCAGCTTCGACATCAGCGATACCGAGGCAAGGCTTTCCGGCGGGGCGTTTTACGAAAGCCTAGCGGACCGCGTAGCCCAACAGGTCTTGTCCGCTGGATCATCGGGTTTCGATTTCACCGCCGACATTGGGCTTGCGCCGCCGCCGCCAGCCGTCGATGCGGAAACCTGTCAGGCGAGGTTTGGCGCGCTGCTTTCCGCCAACACAATCCGTTTTGAAACCGGCAGCGCAGCAATAGATCGGCAGTCCGATGGACTGCTTGACCGTTTGGTGCGCACGCTCCAAAGCTGCCCAGACGCCTCTGTCTTGATTGGCGGGCATACCGATTCCCAGGGCGACAGCATCCCGAACATGCGCCTCTCCCAGGGGCGCGCCATGGCGGTGCGCGATTATGTGGTCGACGCCGGCATCCCCGAAGAGCGTTTACTGGCGGTGGGGTTTGGCGAAAGCGAGCCGATCGCCGACAATGGGACCGACGAGGGCCGGGCGCTCAACCGTCGCATCGAGTTCACCGTTCAACGTTAAGTGATGCCGCGGCTATCGCGGGACAACGCAAACAGGCAGGTCCATGTACTATCTCATCACCCAGCTCTGGCTGTTCCTCCTGATCGCCTTTGTGATCGGCGTTGCCACCGGCTGGTTCACTTCCGGTTCATCCAGCGATACACGCGGGTAGGGGACAAACATGTTCTACCTTGTTCTCCATACGGCGCTTCTTGTTCTCGCCGCCTTCATCCTTGGTGCCATCGTCGGTTGCTTGCTGAAACGCTTCCTTTCCGGCGGCCCAGTTTATGGCGCTGCCGCGACAGCAGGACAAACAGCCGGTGCCGAAACGTCTGAGCCCGAATCCAAGAAGCGCCGGACCCCCGCCGAATCTGCGGCTGCCGCCGCTGCCGCCACCGTCGCCGCGCGGACACAAGCGTTGGAAAAAGAAGCTGAAAACGTTGTTGAAGAAGCCGAGCATGCAATCGCGGATGCCTCCCATAAGGTCGAAGACGTGGTCGAGACGATCGCTGCTGACGGGCCGACAATGGTTGAGCCGCACGTCATGGACGACAAAGCCGTTGAGGATGCTTTGGCTGCCCTTCCGGCCGATGCGAGCAACGAAGATAAAGCCAATGCGGTCGGGACAAGACCGACTGGGCTCGATGCACCGCGAGGCGGCAGCAAGGACAATCTCCAGCGCATCAAGGGCATCGGCAAGGTCAATGAGGGCAAACTCAATGATCTAGGCATCTACCATTTTGATCAGATCGCGGGCTGGTCGGCGTCCGAGGCGCGATGGGTCGGCACATTCCTCGCCTTTATGGGCCGGATCGAGCGCGAAGATTGGATCGGCCAGGCCAGTGTGTTGGCCGAAGGTGGCGAGACCGACTTTGCCAAGCGCGTTGACAAGGGCGAAGTTGAAACGTCCTCGCGCAAAAAGAAGTAGCGCGCCTTCTGCCTTAGAACCCCTGCTTGGCCAAGAAATCGTCGATCGTCGATAGCGCGTCGCCGCGCAATCTCGGCGCGTGGCCTTGACCTGCGAATGTATGGGCCTGGGCGCCCATCGCGACGGCATCAGCCAAAATTGCTTCATCAAGCAGATCTGAGTGCTCCCCGTGCAGCATCAGCATTGGTCGTGTGACCAATGCCTTGAACGGACCTGACAGATCAAGAAACGGTAGGCCGTCGGGCACGGCCGAAAGCGGCTCAAGTAATTTTGGGTCATAGGCGAGGGCAGGTTGGCCACCCTTATCGGCAAAGGTCAGGCGGGCATGCTGTCTCCAATCTTCGTCGGAGAAGGCCGGAAACTGTGCTTGAAGGCTGGCCTTCACACGGGCGCCGGCCTCTTCCCAAGACGATGGCAGCGTCGAGGCTGGGAGTTGCCGTTTCAGGCGCGCCAACCCGGCACCAGCAATCCGTGGGCCGATATCATTGAGCACGCTGCCGGCCATCATGCCTGGACGCGTGAGCGCAAGGATCATGGCCAGGATCCCACCGCGCGATGTGCCGACAATGACTGCGTTGTGCACGCCGAGCGCACACGCAACTTGTGCGGCATCGTCCGCCTCGCGCTGGACGGTGTAGTCGCTGACATCAGCTGCATGATCGGACTCGCCGCGTCCGCGCGTGTCGAGGGCAACGACGCGGCGCGGTCTGTCTGGGTGAAAGGCAAAATGGTCGCGCAGATCATGAAAATCGCGCTTGGTTCGCGTCAATCCGGCCAAGCAGAGCAAGGGCGCGCGCCCGCCGCTATGGCGTGGACCAGCATCCTCGACCGCAAGCTTCAAGCCGTCGCTGGCAAGGACCGTTCGGTGAGTGACACCAGAGAGGGCGTCAGCCATTGGCAGTGATTTGCTGGTAAACGAAGATGTTCTCCAACACGCGCTGCACATAGCTGCGTGTCTCAGAGAAGGGAATGAGTTCAATCCAGTCGATCACATCGATCTGGCCAGAGCGCGGATCGCCGAAACGCTCGATCCATTGTGGCACGCGGCGCGGCCCGGCATTGTAGGCAATAAAGGTCAGGATGTAGGACCCGTTATACTCGGCAATCAGCTCATCCAAATGGTAGGCGCCGAGCGTGACATTGTGGGCAGGGTCGGAGGTGAGGCGGGCGGTTGAGTGTGATACGCCAACGTCGCGGGCAATCCGCCGCGCCGTTTCGGGCATCAGCTGCATCAGGCCGAGTGCTCCGGCACGGCTTCGGGCGCGGGCATCAAACCCGCTTTCCTGCCTGGAAATGGCATAGGCAACCTCTTGCGGCAGGCGATCTGGAATGCGGGCATCTTGAGGGAAAGCGCCGGTCGGATACCCAAGCAATGCAAGCGAGCGGTGGCGCCGGGCGCCGATCTTGCCGAGCTGTACAACACTTGTCGCATCACCATGGCGCGAGGCAAGCGCTGCGAGACCCGCAATCTCTGCTGGGCTCGCGCCGTTACGTGCCAAGGAATAAAGGAAAAGCCTGGCATCCGTGCGTCGATGGAGCGTGTAAAGCGCATCGGCATAAGAGAAGTAGGCATGGCCTGGCGTCTGCGCGAGCGGGACCTGTTCAAAGCGGATTGGCAGTCCAGTGATGGTGGAAGCTGCCTGACCATAGAAGGTTTCGCCATAGCTCATGGCTTGCGCGTAGGCCTGGTTCGCGCCGGTTGTATCGCCACGCGCTGAGAGGGTTCTGCCAAGCCAGTAATAGCCGCGCGCTCGCGTGATGGGCGTTGTACCGATCTCAAGGATCTGTCGGAAATGCGGTTCAGCCTGCTGCGGATTGCTCAGAAAACGCAGCGAGATCCATCCGGCAAGGAAGGCGCGTTGTGCTTCATCGCCGGCGCTTGATCCGGTTGGCGCAGTGGTTAGTTGATAGGCACCCTCCGGCTGGCGGGTCTCAATCAGATCACGCGCCACGATATGGCGTTCGCGCCACCAAACATCCGGCCGCACCAGCGCATCGCCAGATTGGCGCACCGAGCGCAACAAACGGGCCGCTTCGCGTGGCTGGTCGGCGCGGCGATAGAGTCGCGCGAGTTCATAGGTGATGTGTATATCGCCCGGATTGGCTTCATGTGCCCTTCGCACAAGATCGCGCGCGCTAGCGCCGTCGCGGATCGCCCGTCCGCGCACAGCCACCGAGTTCTGGTCAGCGGACGGCAGGTATTGCGCAACGCGTTCAGCACCGGTCACCCGGTCGCGATAGAGCAGCCAATGGGCGCGAAATCGGTGATCATCTTGCGTAAGCATGCTCCCCAGTGAGGAAAGCAGGCGGCCTTCCAGGCCATCCTCCAGGACATCTGTGCGCCACAGATCAGATGCTATGCGGCGGGCATCCTGCGTTTGTCCGGCCTGGGCAAGCGCTTGTGCTTGCGCCAAGCGCGCTTCAGCTGTGCGGGCCTCAACTGTGCCAAAAAGGGAAAGTGGCGGCACCTGATTGCCGTACCGTTCCATCATTGCGACGTCAGTTTGGCGCGCAATGATGCCTGCGCCCGGCCAGCCGGAGAAAGCATCGCGGAAGGCCGTGCGCAGTTCCAGCGGCAGATCATCGGCGCGCGTGCGCGCGATCATCCAGAGCCCTAGGTCACGGGTTGCTGGATCGGTGATCGCCTGCGCGATGGCGTAAGCGCGTTGACCTTGGTCATTGGCCAGAGCTTGCGAGATAGGTTCTAAGGCACGAGCTGCCACCGATGCATTTCCACCGATGCTGCCCGTAAAGAGCGGCGCAACCGACGCCTGAGCCTGACGGGCAAGCGCGTGCGCCGTACTTATGGGTGAAGACGCCGATGCAGAGGCAGGCTGCGTGCTGGCGCCTGCCGGGTGGGCCACCGGATTGGGCGGCGAGAAACGTTGCGCGGCTTCAGACACGCCAAATGTGCCAACGATCAGAACAACCGCCATGGCAGGCAAAGTGAAACGGGACAGCGGGTTAACCGACACGGGAGCACAGTTCCTTCAACAGGTTTTCGGCGCGAATACTCCAACAACGCTCAGCCTCATGCACAAAATGGCAAAAGTCCGGTCGTCGGCAAGGACGTCATCGTCGACAAGATTTGATTCACCATGCACCGATCTTGGTGAAAACCAGGTGAAGATCGCCAATGAACGAGAGGGCAGCGCGATCAACCATCCATCAACCATGTTGACGGGTTCACCAATTGGGCGGTGCGCGCTTGCCGGATCGGCCCTGGCTCCATAATGTCCGGCCAATGATTTCTGAGGCTGCCCCAGATTTGTGGCGGCCTTTCTTGCCTATGAAGGAGACTTAGCCATGCTCACCCTGAGCGGCTCAATTCCGGCGCTTGTCACGCCATTCGACAGTGATGCGGTCGACTATGATGCGCTGGACGCCATTGTGGATTGGCAGATTGACGAGGGATCGTCGGGACTGGTGCCTGTTGGCACGACGGGTGAGTCACCGACGCTTTCCCATGACGAACACAAACTTGTGGTGGAGCGCGTTGTGAAGCGCGCGGCTGGACGCGTGCCGGTGGTTGCTGGTGCTGGCTCCAACAACACCGCCGAGGCCATCGATTTCGCGCGCCATGCCCAAAGCGTCGGCGCCGATGCGATCCTCGTCGTGACGCCTTATTACAATAAGCCAGGCCAAGAAGGGCTTTACGCCCATTACCGTGCGATCGACGCTGCCGCTGATCTGCCGACGATCATTTACAACATCCCCGGACGCTCGGTGATTAATATGAGCGTGGAGACGATGGCTCGGCTGCATCAGGATGGGCGTGCGATCATCGGCGTGAAGGATGCCACCGCCAACTTGGTGCGCGTTTCTGAACAGCGCGCCGTTATCGGTCGTGACTTCATTCAACTGTCTGGCGAAGATGCGACAGCCATCTCGTTCAACGCCCATGGCGGGCAAGGGTGCATTTCGGTCACTGCCAATGTTGCGCCGGCACTCTGCGCGCAGATGCAGGCGGCCTGTGCCGCCAATGACTACGCCACGGCGCTGGAGATCCACGATATGCTGATGCCGCTCCACACGGCGCTGTTTGTCGAAACCAATCCTTCGCCGGTGAAAGTGGGGCTGGAAATGCTCGGCAAGTGCAAGGCCGATGTTCGTCTGCCGATGGTGCCCGTTTCAGAAGCCACGCGCTCGCAAGTCCAAGATGCGATGCGTTTTGCCGGCCTCTTGAACAGCTAGCGCCGAAGGCGCATGTGATCGGCCATGGCAGCAAAAAACAAAGGCGTGAAAGTTGGCCCGCGGCGCACCGTGGCTGACAACCGAAAGGCGCGCTTCAACTATGAATTTGTGGAAACCTTCGAAGCAGGCTTGGAGCTGACGGGCACCGAGGTGAAAAGCCTGCGCGAGGGCAAGGCGATGATTGCCGAAAGCTATGCGAGCGCAGAGGGCGATGAGATCTATCTCATCAACTCCTACATCCCTGAATATCTTCAAGGAAATCGCTTCAATCATGAGGCACGGCGACCCCGCAGGTTGTTGCTCCACCGCCGTCAGATTAACCGTCTGATCGGTGCGACGCAGCGCGAAGGCATGACCATCGTGCCGACCAAGATCTATTTTAACGACCGCGGGCGCGCGAAGATCGAGATCGCTTTGGCGAAAGGCAAGAAGACCCACGATAAGCGTCAGACCGAGAAAGCGCGCGACTGGCAGCGCGACAAGGCACGACTCATGCGCGAGCGTGGCTAACTTAGTTGGACTTCAGCTCGGCCTGGATGCTGTCAAACACCGCCTCGAACATCAGCACGGTGAGCCGGCCCGTATTCGTGTTGTATCGTGAGCAATGGTAGCTATCGATCAAGACGAGCCCGTTTTCCAGACGGTGCACGGCGTTGTGGCCAAAAGCATGGGCTGATCGCTTGACGTCGAGCGCCCGCAGCACCGCGTCATGTGAGATGCGGCCCAGAGCCATTACGACCTTCAACTTGCCCATACCTGCCAGCAACTCCCGCAAGAATACATTGCAGGTGCTTATCTCTGCGCCGACAGGTTTGTTTTGCGGTGGCACACAACGAACAGCGTTGGTGATCGCCACATTGTGCAGCGTCACGCCATCGTCAGGCCGTGCGTCATAAGTGCCTTGCGCAAATCCATACTGGCCGAGCGTTGCGTAAAGCAGATCGCCGGCATAGTCGCCGGTGAAAGGCCGGCCGGTTCGGTTAGCGCCGCGAAGTCCTGGCGCCAGGCCAGCGATCAGAAGCTCAGCATCCGCATCGCCATAGGTCGGGACCGGCCCATTGTGCCACTCGGGATGCTCAGCCTGCTGGGAATTGACGAACTCATGCAGACGTGGGCACAGCGTGCAGGGCAGGGGAGGTTCGCTGCTCGCCGGAAAACCCGCCGCCACGCCCTGCTGATCAGTCATCATAATCGTCATAGTCATCGTCGTCGTAGCGCTCGTCCTGGCGTTCATCCGGGCGTTCGCGCCGCGCTGGGCGGTCGGAGGGGTCGCGGCCAAGACGCTCGGTCAGGTCTGCCAGATCGAGAAAGTGGTCGGCGGTACGGCGGAGCTCATCGGAGACCATTGAAGGGCTGGTTTTCAGCGATGAAACCACGGTCACTTTGACGCCTTTTTTCTGCAGCGCCTCAACTAGCGCGCGGTAGTTGCCGTCGCCAGAGAACAGAACGATGTGGTTGACCTTCTCAGCAAGCGTCATGGCATCGACGGTCAGATCAACATCCAGTGAGGGGCGCACACGCCGTCGTTGGCCATTGTTGTCGGTGAACTCACGCATCGCCTTGGTTGTGATCTGGAAGCCGTTATAGTCCAGCCAATCGATCAACGGGCGCAGGGATGAAAACTCCTGATCGTCGGCCATGGCCGTGTAATAATGCGCGCGCAACAGGTAAGCTTCGCCAACAAAACTCGTCAGCATGCGGCGATAATCAATATCAATATTCAAATTGCGCGCGGTTTGGTAGAAATTCGCGCCATCAACGAAGAACGCAACGCGTTCACGCATGTCGAAAGGGTAATCGGACGCCATTATAGGCACCTCCTTAGCTATAAATGGATATAAAAAACTTGGCGCGCGTCAGAATCTACGCCCATCCTTGGCTAAGCGCAAAAGAGCAATCACACAAGAGAGTGGGGCCGTGTTTTGCTTGCGTTTCTGTCGCAGCCTGCGTATAGCGTCCAGCAATCCGAAAATTTTTGAGGAGGGCCGTATGGCTCGTGTGACTGTCGAGGATTGCGTCGACAAAGTCGAAAATCGCTTTGACCTTGTTCTTTTGGCTGCCCACCGGGCGCGCCTTATTTCCTCTGGCGCTGAACTGACGATCGATCGCGATCGCGATAAGAACCCCGTGGTCGCGCTGCGCGAGATCGCGGACGAAACCATTCTGCCAGGCGACCTGGAAGAGCAGCTCATTCATTCCCTGCAGAAACAGGTTGAAGTCGATGAGCCTGAGCCCGATGTGGTTCCGATGATCCCATCGCCGGAAGCCATGGCGGCCTCATCGTCCGACCGTGGCGATGCGCCGGATGAAGGCATGTCGTTCGAACGCATGACCGAAGAAGAACTGTTGGCCGGCCTGGAAGGCATCGTGCCGCCGGAGCGCAAAGACGATATGTAGGCTTTTCCGCCCGAACGACCCTAATTTTGCAACGCCGGCTCGGGTCAACCAAGCCGGCGTTTTGCGTTTGCATTCAGGATTTTATCCAGCCACTCTGCAACAAGTGACGCGCTCGCACCGGTAGGGCCGAGCGCCCCCATCCGAGCCAACACCATGATGCGTCAGTACGAGTTGGTTGAGCGCGTGGCGCGCTACAACCCCGATGCCGATGAGGCCTTGCTGAACAAGGCCTATGTGTACGCCATGCGCGCCCATGGAACGCAGACTCGCGCATCCGGTGACCCGTACTTCTCCCATCCGCTGGAAGTGGCGGCAATTCTCACCGACCTGAAGCTCGATGATGCAACCATCGCCGTTGCGCTGCTGCACGACACGATCGAAGACACCGAGGCGACGCGCGATGAGATCGATCGGCTGTTTGGCCACGAAATCGGTAAGCTGGTCGATGGCCTTACCAAGCTGAAGAAGCTTGATTTCATCACCTCTGAAGCCAAGCAGGGCGAGAACCTGCGCAAGCTTTTTCTGGCCATTTCCGATGATGTGCGGGTGCTGTTGGTCAAGCTCGCTGACCGGCTGCACAATATGCGCACGCTTGGCGCCATGCGTGAAGACAAGCGCCAGCGCATTGCCCGCGAAACGATGGAAATCTATGCGCCGCTTGCTGGTCGTATCGGCATGCAGTCGATGCGCGACGAACTGGAAGATATCGCCTTTGAAATCCTCGATCCTGAAAACCGAAAAATGGTGCTCGACAGGCTCGCCGAACAGATGGAGCAGTCGGACGCCATCATTGGCACGATCATCGAGACCGTACAGGCAAAACTCGGCGAATATGGCCTCGCTTCAGAGGTCACCGGCCGACAAAAACGCGCTTATTCGATCTACCAGAAGATGCTGCGCAAAGGCCTTTCCTTTGAGCAGCTTTCCGACCTTTATGCGTTCAGGATAATCGTCGCCAACCCTGCCGCCTGTTACCGCGCGCTTGGGATCGTCCATACCACTTGGCAGTGTGTGCCGGAGCGCTTCAAGGACTACATTTCGGTTCCCAAGCAGAATGACTATCAGTCGCTGCACACTACGGTGATCGGGCCGTTTTCACGCCGCGTGGAACTTCAAATCCGTGATCATGCCATGCATGCCGTGGCCGAGTACGGGATCGCGGGGCACGGATTTTACAAGGACGGCATGACGATGGGTGGCGCGCAATTGGACGCGCTGCGCCGCGACAGCCGGGCTTTCGCCTGGATCCGGCATACCGTCGATATGCTTGACGGCGACGACACCGCCGAGGAGTTCCTGGAAAACACCAAGCTGGAGCTTTTTCGCGATCAGGTGTTCTGCTTCACGCCTAAAGGCCGCGTCATTGCCCTTCCGCGCGGCGCAACCCCCATTGATTTCGCCTATGCGGTGCACACTGATGTTGGTGATACGACGGTCGGTGCCAAGATCGACGGGCAGTTGATGCCGCTTCTGACAGAACTGAAAAACGGCAACCAAGTCGAAATCATCACATCGCGAGCGCAGGTTCCCCCACCCGCTTGGGAACAGTTTGCCCGCACTGGCAAGGCGCGCGCGGCGATCCGTCGGGCAACGCGGCAAGCAGTTCGTCGGCAATATCTTGGGTTAGGAAAAGAGGTTGTGCAGCGCGCGTTTGAGCGAGCGGGCAAATCGTTTGATCCGGCATCAATCGAATCTGCGCTGCACAAGCTGGCGCACAAGACTGTCGATGACGTGTTCACGTCAGTCGGGCGCGGCGAACTGGCCTCGCGCGCCGTCCTGGCGGCAGTGCATCCCGAAGCCAAGGATGTCGAGCCTGGACCCGCGCCAAAAGCCGAGGATGGATGGTTTGGACTGTCGGAAATGACGGCCTTGCAGTTCCGTATTCCAGGCGAGAAAGCCGACACGTTCCATGCCGGCGAAGACGCTCCAAAAGATGGCGCGCGCGCGCCTGTGCGGGGGCTCGACAAAGCAATGCCGGTTCGGTTTTCAACCGATGAGCCACCTATTCCCGGTGATCGGATCGTTGGGATTGTCACGCCGGGTGAAGGCGTGACGGTCTATCCAATCCATGCGGCGGCACTGGCGAAGTTCGAGAACCAACCTGAGCGGTGGCTGGACGTGCGCTGGGACATCGATCCCAGCCAGGCGCAGCTTTTTGAGGCAAAAATACGCGTGACCGCACTGAATGAGCCGGGATCTTTGGCAACGCTGGCCACCATCATTGCCGATCATAGTGGCAATATCGAAAACCTGATCATGACCCGCCGCGGTCCCGATTTTCATGACCTCTTGATCGAGCTTCAGGTCAGTGACGTGAAACATCTCCATCGGATTATCGCACAGCTTCGGGCAAGCCCAGTGATCAGTAGCGCGGCGCGCGCCGAAGGCTGACGGTATCGATCCTTCGCCCATTCGGCTGCTTGCTCTTCGCGGCTCGGAACGCTAGTCCATCCCCAACTGACATGCCAGCAGTTGGGGCAATAGAGATGAGCGAACCGATCCTAAGCGACGAGGACGTCTTGGACGTCTTTCGCTCCGAAGACGCGATCCTCGATGGCCACTTTATTCTCTCGTCCGGTCTGCACAGCCCCGTTTTTTTGCAAAAGGCCCTTGTCTACCGCTCGCCTGCCAAAACAGAACGGCTTTGCCGGGCGCTTGCCGCCAAGGTTCAAGCCTCCGATCTTGGCCCGATCGACTGCATCATCGCGCCGGCAATGGGCGCGGTCGTTCCGGGCTATGAGACCGCGCGGCATTTGGATGTGCCCTACATGTGGGTCGAGCGCGAGGACGGGAAGTTTGCACTACGTCGTGGTTTCACGTTGGAAAAAGGTGCTCGTGCGCTGATCGTCGAGGACATCATCACGACAGGGCTTTCCGTGGGAGAGGCAGCTGCCTGCATTCGAGACTTGGGCGGAGAAGTCGTCGGCTGTGCCTGCATCATCGATCGCTCGGCAGGCAAGGTTGATATTGGCATCCCACTCGTCGCACTCGCCAACTACGAGGTACCGGCCTACCCAGCCGACCAACTGCCGGACAGTTTGAAGGCTATCCCCGCCACCAAACCGGGCTCGCGCGGGTTGGCCTAAGACGCATGCTATTCAAACGCCGCTCCACACCGTCTTGGGCTGAAAAAACGCGCGCTATGGCGTGGCCGACGCGCAGCTTTGGGCGATCGGCGCAATATTTTTTCAAACGGATCTTGCGGGTCAACGCGACGCCTTACGCCATCGCGATGGGCGTGGCGATTGGCGCGTTCGTGTCTTTCACGCCGCTTCTCGGCCTGCATTTTGTATTGGCGTTCGCGCTCGCCTATATGCTGCGCGCCAACTATTTCTCCGCCATCATTGGAACGGTTGTCGGCAATCCGATCACTTTTCCGTTCATTTGGGCGTTCACGTTTCGCGTTGGCCGGGTGATGCTCGGTGATCCGGTTCACCGCAATGCCGAGCCACAACTCGACGCCCCAAGCGCCTATACATTCGAGGCGATCGGTGGCTTTTTTGAGCGCACCTGGCCGGTGATCAAACCGATGCTGGTTGGCAGCGTGCCGCTTGGTCTGACAGCAGCGGTCGCCTGTTTCTTCATCACCTACGCAACCGTCGTTGGGTATCAAAAAGCGCGGGCAGCGCGGGCTGAATCGGCCGCCAAAAAACAAGAGGCGCTGATGGAACGCGCCGACACGCCATGATGGATCTGCGATGATCATCGGGCTGGGCAGCGACCTTTGCGATATTCGCCGCGTGGAAGCCACTTTGGAGCGGTTTGGGCAGCGCTTCACAACACGTGTGTTCACACCCATCGAGCAAGCTAAGTCAGATCGGCGCAAACAACGCGCCGCCTCCTATGCCAAGCGGTTTGCTGCCAAGGAAGCCTGCGCGAAGGCGCTTGGAACCGGGCTGCGAAACGGTGTATTTTGGCGTGACATGGGCGTCGTCAACAGCCGCTCCGGTGCGCCAACCATGGTGTTGACGGGAGGCGCGCAGCGTCAGCTTCACCGGCTGATACCGGATGGCCACCAGCCGATAATCCATTTGACGATCACCGATGACTTTCCCTATGCCCAGGCCTTCGTGATCATCGAGGCATTGCCGCTGAGCTAGTCCTAAGAGCCGGGCCGTGGCCAAACCGCCACGATTGCGGCGCAATTGGCCACCAAAGCCTTGCCGACACGGGCGCCAATGGTTGACTTGTCGCGCCTGACCCCCGACATGGGCGCAACAGGCGCGCGAACCGGTGCGCAGAATCGCAACACCGATGCTTAGGAAGGCACCCATCGCATGGCGCAGGACGGATCCACCGACGATACCACCGCGCAGGAGCCGAAAAAGAAGAGCGAACTGTGGGACACCATCATCGTTCTTTTGCAGGCTTTCGCCATCGCGCTGGTAATCCGCACCTTCCTGTTCCAACCCTTTGTCATTCCGTCCTCTTCCATGGTCGGTACGCTGCTGATCGGCGACTATTTGTTCGCCAACAAGTTTGCCTATGGCTTTTCTCAGCACTCGCTGCCGTTTAGCCCCAACCTCTTCGATGGTCGCATCCTGGGCTCTGACCCTGAGCGCGGCGACGTAGCGGTCTTCAAACTGCCGTCTGATGGCTCCACCGATTACATTAAACGCGTGATCGGCCTGCCGGGCGACACTGTCGAAGTGCAAAACGGCGTCGTTGTCATCAATGGCGAGGAAGTTGGACGCGAGCGCATTGACGATTTCGTCCATCCCGAAACCGGCGAGCGCGTGGCGCAATATCGCGAAACGCTGCCCAATGGCGTCACCTACAATGTGCTCGATTTGATCGACAACTCCATGCTCGACACCTCGCCGGAGCCCTTTGTGGTGCCCGAAGGGCATTACTTCATGATGGGCGACAATCGCGACAACTCGTCCGACAGCCGCACCGCTTTGGTTGGCTACGTTCCGCTGGAGAATTTCGTTGGTCGTGCTGACCTGATTTTCTTCTCCATCGCCCCCGGTTCGTCCCCTTGGCAAGTTTGGCGTTGGCCGTCCGATGCGCGCTTCGACCGGATGTTTGATGGCATCTAAGGGTGTCGAAGAGGCGCTGGGTCATCAGTTTTCCGATCCCGCGCTGCTTGGCCGCGCGCTCACCCATGCCAGCCATGGTGGCGGCCAAAGCGACGCCACCAAAACCTATCAGCGGTTGGAGTTCCTTGGTGACCGCGTGCTTGCACTGGTCATCGCTGATGCCCTGATTGCGCGTTTTCCGAGTGCCGATGAGGGTGAATTGGCGCGCCGCCTCAATCACCTGGTGCGTGCTGAAACCTGCGCGGCGATTGCAAAGCAGCTTGGCCTTGATCGCCATGTGCGGACCGATGATCTAGACGTCACCAAACCCACTCGTGCGGCCCGAGCAGTGCTTGCCGATGTTTGCGAGGCGCTGATTGCCGCGCTGTTCCTTGATGGCGGTATGAAGGTTGCGAAGCGTTTCATCCTCACGCATTGGCAATCGGTGATGGATGAGGCTGGCGCCGCGCGCCGTGATCCAAAAACAGCACTTCAGGAATGGGCGCACTCCAAACGCAAGGCCACACCCACCTACACCGAAGTTGGCCGCGACGGCCCAGACCATGCTCCGGTGTTCAAAATCGCTGTCTCCGTTGATGGGATCGAGCCGTTGGAAGCTGACGGCAAATCAAAACGCGACGCACAACAGGCTGCGGCGATGGCAATGTTGGTGCGTGAAGGCGTATGGAAAGAAACAGAATGACTGAGCAGGTTCCCGAGACCCGCGCTGGCTTTGTCGCGCTGATGGGTCCGACAAACGCGGGCAAATCCACACTGCTCAACCGCTTGGTTGGCTCGAAAGTGGCGATTGTATCGCACAAGGTGCAAACGACGCGCGCCCTGGTTCGCGGTATCGCCATTCTCGACGAAACGCAGGTCGTCTTCGTCGATACGCCAGGCCTTTTCAAACCCAAGCGGCGCTTGGACCGCGCTATGGTTGATACCGCATGGTCAGGCGCCAAGGATGCCGAATGTGTGTGCTTCGTGATCGATGCCCGAAAAGGCCTCTCTGAGATCGTTGAAGCCGCGCTTGAGCAACTACAGGGCATCCGTCAGCCCAAATGGCTGGTGCTCAATAAGATCGACGAGATGGATCAGTCCGACCTTTTGCCCTTGATCGCAGCGATCAACGAGAAGCTCCCGTTCGACGAAACCTTCCCGCTCTCGGCGATCACAGGCGAGGGCGTTGACGTTTTCATCGATGCTCTGCGCAAGACCATGAAGCCTGGCCCCTGGCTCTATCCGGAAGATCAAATCTCTGACATGCCGATGCGCATGCTGGCCGCTGAGCTGACGCGCGAGAAGCTCTATGAGCGATTGCACGAAGAACTGCCCTACGTCTCTCACGTCGTCACCGAAGATTGGAAAACCACGCCCAAAGGCCATCGCGTCGAGCAGACGATTTATGTCGAGCGCGACAGCCAGAAGAAGATCGTCCTTGGCAAAGGCGGGCAGACGATCAAATGGATTTCGACGAATGCCCGCAAAGCGATCAGCCATGCGGTCGATGCGCCGGTACATCTGTTTCTGTTCGTCAAAGTGCGACCGAATTGGGCCTCAGACCCTGAGCGCTACAACGAGATGGGCTTGGACTTTCCTACCCAATAGGGCAGGTTTGCCAACATGGAATGGACTGCCAGCGGCATTGTTCTCGGCCACAAGAAACACGGTGAATCGAGCCTCATCCTAGAGGTGATGACACGCGAGCGTGGTCGTCATCTGGGCTTGGTACGCGGTGGACGGTCCCGCCGGATGGCGGCGCTTTTGCAGGTCGGCAACACGCTTTCGCTCACCTGGCGCGCGCGACTTGATGAACATCTCGGCCTGTTTCAAGTCGATGGTGAAACGCTGCGCGGTGCGCAGTTGATGGATGAACCTGTGGCGCTGCTCTCGGCTCAGCTTTGTGCGGCCCACCTGCGTTTGCTACCCGAGCGCGATCCGCATGCTCGCCTACACGACATGCTAACGCTGATCCTGGATCAATATGACGAACCGCAAACTTTAGCCGCGCTGGTGGCCCGCTTTGAGGTGCTGTTGCTGGAAGAGCTAGGCTTTGGCCTGGATCTCACCAAATGCGCGGGCACAGGCGTGCAATCTGGGTTGATTTATGTGTCGCCAAAATCAGGCCGCGCCGTCAGTGCCGATGCCGGAGCGCCTTACAGGGACAAGCTCTTGGCACTGCCTGCGTTTTTGACCGGATCGATGGATCAGGTCTTGGCTAAAGACACGCTGGATGCATTCCGGCTGACGGCCTTCTTCCTTGAGCGCAACGTTTGGGGACCCCGCGCGGTACGCCCACCGGAGGGCCGCGATGCGCTTATCCGCCGGATTGGCGGGCAATCCTCGCCATCGATGGCCAGTACAGCTTGAAGCGGTGACGTCGCTTCGGTACGTCCAAGGACATGAGCGACATGACGATTCGGCCCCCGGGCTCCGGGGATGATGGCGGCGACGACGGCATTGAGGCCATCGACCTCGATGCTGCGCTGCGCGAGCGCTACCTCGCCTATGCACTCTCAACCATCACTCAGCGCGCGCTGCCCGATGTCCGCGACGGACTGAAACCGGTCCACCGCCGCCTGCTCTACGCGATGCGGCAGCTAAAGCTCGACCCAGCGCAGGGCTTCAAAAAGTCCGCCCGCGTCGTGGGCGACGTCATTGGTAAGTATCACCCGCACGGCGACCAGTCGGTCTATGACGCTTTGGTGCGTTTGGCGCAGGATTTCGCCGTGCGGTATCCGCTGGTCGAAGGCCAGGGGAACTTTGGCAACATCGATGGCGATAGCGCCGCCGCCATGCGCTACACCGAAGCGCGCATGACCGATGTTGCCACGCTATTGCTCGATGGCATTGACGAAGACGCCGTTGATTTCCGAGAGACTTATGACGGCTCAGAAGAAGAGCCGGTGGTGCTACCCGCCGACTTCCCCAATCTTCTGGCAAACGGTTCCACCGGCATCGCGGTCGGCATGGCAACCTCGATCCCACCGCACAATGTCGCAGAGCTGTGCGATGCGTCGCTGGCGCTCATCGACAACCGGAACATGGAAACGCCTGAACTGGTGAAGCTGGTGCCGGGGCCGGATTTCCCAACCGGCGGCATCTTGGTCGATGACGAGGCCAGCCGCATTCAGGCTTATGAAACCGGCCGAGGCGGTTTCCGTGTTCGCGCGCGATGGCAGAAAGAAGACCAGGGCAGGGGCACCTGGGCGATTGTGATCACCGAGATTCCCTATCAGGTGGTCAAAAGCCGTTTGGTCGAACGCATTGCCGACCTCCTGCTGTCGAAAAAGCTGCCACTGCTCGGCGATGTGCGCGATGAATCCGCCGAGGACATGCGCCTCGTGTTGGAGCCGAAAAACCGCAACGTCGATCCTGAACTGATGATGGAATCGCTGTTCCGGCTGACCGAGTTGGAATCGCGCATCTCGCTTAACATGAACGTGCTCGATGGCGGGCTGACCCCGCGCGTGATGGGGCTGCGCGAGGTTCTGGTTGCCTGGCTCGATCATCGCCGCGATGTGCTGGTTCGCCGCTCCAACTTCCGCCTTGGCAAGATTGCCGCGCGGCTGGAGCTGCTGGAAGGCTTCATCATCGCCTACCTCAATCTGGATGAGGTGATCCGCATCATCCGCTATGAGGACGAGCCGAAACAGGAGCTGATGAAGGCCTTTGGCCTTACCGATACGCAAGCCGATGCGATCCTGAACATGCGCCTGCGCGCCCTGCGCAAGCTTGAGGAAATGGAAATCCGCAAGGAGCGCGACGCTCTGCTGGAAGAGCAGGCGCGCCTTGAAGCGTTGGTCGGGTCCAAAGCGCGGCAATGGACGCGCATCGGCAAAGACATCAAAGCGCTGCGCAAGACCTATGGGCCGGATACCGAGCTTGGCCGCCGCCGGACACTTTTCGGGGCAGCCCCGGATCGCGATCTCGGTGAGATCGATGCTGCCATGGTGGAGCGCGAGCCGATCACGGTCGTGCTCTCGCAAAAAGGCTGGGTGCGGGCGCTCAAGGGCCACAATTCCGATCTCTCGCGGCTTGATTTCAAGCAGGGTGATCGGCTGAAACTGACCCTGGAGGCGATGACGACCGACAAGCTGGTGGCGGTCTCCACCGGCGGCAGAGTGTTCACGCTCACAGCCGATAAATTGCCCGGCGGGCGCGGTCACGGCGATCCGCTGCGCATCATGGTCGATCTGGAAGCTGGGCAGGATATTGTCGCGCTCTTTGTTCATGACCCGAAGCGCAAACTGCTTATGGTCAACACCGATGGCTATGGGTTCGTCGCGCCGGAAAAAGACATCGTCGCCAACACCCGCAAGGGCAAGCAGGTGATGAACCTATCGGAACCAACAGAGCTGCAAATGTCAGTACCGGTCGATGGCGACATGGTCGCGGTCATCGGTCAGAACCGCAAATTGCTGCTTTTCCCATTGGCACAGATCGCCGAGATGGGCCGCGGCAAGGGCGTGCGTCTCCAACGTTACAAGGATGGCGGTGTCAGCGACCTGATCACGTTTAAGGCCGATGAGGGCATCACCTGGTCCGACAGTGCAGGGCGGCAGTACAACCGTTCCCTGGACGAAATGGCCGAATGGCGCGGCGAACGCGCCCAGGCCGGACGAATGGCCCCACAGGGCTTTCCGAGAAACAACAAGTTCGGGGCCTAGCCGCCCGTTAAGCCCGCCGTTTGACGATCAGACCAGTGACGACGCTGCCCACCAGAAATGGCAGCAGGACGAAAAAGACGAGCACATTGGATTCGATGCGATCGTACTCGGCAAGCGTCTGGCCACGGATGAACAAGTACGCCGCGATCACGATCAGACCTGCCCAAGCGGCATAAAGGACCCTGCGGTTCAGAAAGCGCGCGGCAAGTGCGCCGCAAAGCGCGCCGAAGGCGGCCACCACCAATCCGCTGACTGCCAGTACAATAACCATGGACGATGCCTTCCTGTCGGCGACCGGTCACACCGACGTCTGCGTCCGTTTTACTTGCTCGATCGCCAGCCGCTAGGCGTCAAATGCTCCTGCGGCTTGAAGCGGGCTTTGTACGCCATCTTCTGGGATCCATCGACCAAGTAGCCGAGATAAAGATAGGGCAGGCCGCGTTTACGCGCGCGCGCTATGTGATCCAGGATCATGTAGGTGCCCAGCGAGCGCGCCTCCAACAATGGATCGGGATCGAAGAACGAGTAGACCATCGAGAGCCCGTCAGCGACCTGATCGGTAAGGCAGAGACCAACCAGTGGCCCACCATCCTGGCCCGCCAGGTCACCCGGTTGGCGTAGACGATAGCTGACAATGTGCGTGTCGATGTGGCTGTCTTCGACCATCATGGCGTAATCGAGCACGCTCATCTGCGCCATGCCGCCATCTTCATGACGGGCGTCGAGATAATCGCGGAACATCGCATACTGTTCCGATGTTGCTTTGTTGGGTTCATCGCGCCCGGCAACATCCAGATTGCGCTTGATGATCCGTTTCATCGATTTGGTGGGGCGGAACTCATCAACGCGCACCCGCACCGAAACGCAGGCGTTGCACCCTTCACAGGCCGGTCGATAGGCGATGTTCTGCGAACGGCGGAACCCACCGGCTGACAACATGGCATGGAGATCGCGGGCCTGCGAGCCGACCAGATGAGTGAAAATCTTGCGCTCGCGCTGACCTGGCAAATAAGGGCAGGGCGAGGCGGCCGTTAGATAAAAGGTTGGCGTATCAAGCGGATGCTTGGTCATAAAGGAGGCCAATCGGGGCAGGCAAAGATGTTGAAGTCCATCCTATAAGGAAAAGTACCAGGGCGCTAGAAGCGTGAAGGCGAGCCAGTACAACACCACAAGAGGCGCGCCGGCTTTGACATAGTCCGAAAAGCGGTAATGGCCAGGACCCATCACCAACAAATTGGTCTGGTAGCCAATCGGCGTCGCAAACGAGCAGTTTGCCGCAAGCAAGACAGCCATGACAAAGGGCTCCGACGGCAGCGATAAGTCACCCGCCAGTTGCAAGGCGATGGGTGTGAACAGAACCGCAGTCGCGTTGTTGGACAAGATGTTGGTGAGGACGGCCACCACCAAAAAGAAGGCCGACAGAATCACGGTCGGGCCCGCGTCGGCCGCGAGCGCCAGAACGCCTGCAGCAATCGCCCGGTCTCCACCTGTGATTTGAAGCGACGCGCCCATTGCGAGCGCCGTACCGATCATCATCACGATGCGCGGGTCGATGGCACGCGTTGCCTGGCGAATGTTGAGACAACCAGTGGCGACCATGGCAAAGGCCGCGGCGACGGTCGCCACCATCAGGTCGGTTATTCCGAACAAGACACTGGCGAGCGCTACGACAAAGATTCCAATCGCCATCGGCGCGCGCTCGCGGTTACCGATTTCTGCGCGCGTTTCTTCCAGAATAAGCAACTCGCGCTGGCCGCGAAGTTTCTCCAGTCCCTGGTCCGTGCTGGCCAGGAGGAATACATCGCCGGCTTCGAGCCGCAGGGCATCCAAAGCCACACGTGGCATGCGGGCCCGGCGTTCAATGCCGAGAAGCTTGTGATCGGCGCCAAGATAGGTTGCGATCACATCAATGCTTTGGCCGACAAACCGAGCGCCTGGTGCCAACATCGCTTCGCTGGCGTTGACCGACAGCACCCCGCGCCGGTCCTCGTCGCCAGACGAGGTCGAGGCGATGAACGTCTTCACCAACTCATCGCGTTTGGCGGCGACGACCACCGTGTCTCCAGGCAAGAGCTCAAGATCATCGAACGGCGGCAGATAAAGCCTTGGTCCGCGTCGCACAGAGCGCACCGTGATGTCTTTGAGCCCGGTGAAAAGTCCCTGTGTCGCCCGAGCTCCGACCAGTGCGTCTCCGGCGACCAGTTGCTGCTCGGCGATAAACTGCTTGCCGCGAAAGGTCGCTGCCGGCGCCCCAAGTCCGTCACGGCGCAGCAAAATCGGAAGCATCCAAAGCAAATAGGGCAGGGTAACAATCACCAAGAGCAGCGCCAGCGACGTCTGGTCGAAAAAGCCGAGCATATAGCCGGCACTGTCCTCGGCGGTGGAAGCGACAAGCAGGTTGGTGGACGACCCGATAAGCGTTGTCGTGCCACCGAGGATCGTTGCAAAGGACAGCGGGATCAGGAATGGCCGCGCGCCCGCTGGAAGCCGCGCCGCCATCGCACCAATGACAGGCAGCAGCATCACGACAACGGGCGTGTTGTTGAGAAAGGCGCTGGAGGCGCCGGCAACCAGGATGACGAGCAGGATCGCGAGGACCTCGCGCCTGCCGCCGATGCGGGTAGCAAGGCGGGCAACCGGCGCCAAGGCATCGGTCTGGAACAGGGCCTGGCCGATCACTAGCAAGGCAAGGATGGTAAAAAGAACCGGGCTTGCAAACCCGGCCAGCAAGAATGCCGGATCGACAAAGCCTTGAACGACCGCAGCGCTGATCGGGACGCCGAAATTGGCGGTGAGCACTGGCCCAACCATCGGTAGGACGGAAAAGACCACCAGCAAGGCAGCCATAATCCCAAGCGAGACGAACTCAATCGACCAGCGGTCGGACGCGTAAGCAACGATGGCCAGGCCGATCACCGCGTAGACCATCCAGACGTCAAGTCCGATCAAAGGCAAAACCCTCGCGCCGCTTTATTGAAGCCAAGCATGCGGCGAGAGGGTGGAGTTTAGCAACCGGCTTTTTGCCTCGCGGCTGTGGACGGGGGCTTGCGCAGGTTTATGAGCCGCGCAGCGAGGCCGCGCGCTGAGCGTTGTTTACCACTACGGTGCCAAGCAGCACATCGTGAAGGCAGCGTTTGGTGGACGAGAACAAGCTCGCGCCAAGAATGATGAACAAAAGCAGCACCGTTCCAGCCGAGAAGTAGAATGCCAGCGCGTGCACGATCGCCAACAAGCCGTACATCGGGGCACCGTGCCAGAGGCGCATTTCTATGCCCATGGCCTGCATGCCAGGCGTCGCCGATTTCGAACCACCGAGCGTCAGGCCGATATAGGCGATGGCAACCAGCGGCAGGAGAATCGGATAGATCAGCCAGGCGAGCCCAAAGGTCGGAATGCCAAGAATTGCAACGACCACAGCCGCGATGGTGACAAAGATCGACAGAACAATCAGATCGAGCAGAAAGGCGAAGATCCGGCGCGTGCGTACGCCATCGAACAGCCAAGGCTCGCTGACCGGGTCAAAGGCGAAACGATCCCGTCGTGGATCGCTGCCATCCAGCGGCATGATCGGCGGGCGGGGCTGTGATGAGGCGGAAGTCATGGGTCTCCAGTCCTAAGCGTATGGTGACGGGAAACGTGGGAATGACCAGGCGTCGGTTCAAGCAGAATGGGACGAATTGGCGAGTTTTGCCGCGATCTCGGGGGCAAAATAGGTCAATATCCCGTCTGCGCCGGCGCGCTTGAACGCGATTAGGCTCTCCATGATCGCATTGTCGCGGTCGATCCAACCATTGGCCGCGGCCGCCTCGATCATCGCGAATTCACCCGACACCTGATAGACCGTCGTCGGCAGACCGAAGCTCGTCTTCACGCGGTGGACGATATCGAGATAGGGCATGCCGGGTTTGACCATCACCACATCGGCGCCCTCGGCAATGTCCAACTCCACCTCATGCTCGGCCTCCTGGCCGTTGGCTGGGTCCATCTGATAGGTGCGTTTGTCGCCCTTCAGGGTTCCGGACGCGCCAACGGCATCGCGAAATGGGCCGTAAAAGGCTGAGGCATACTTTGCCGCGTAGGCCATGATCGGCAGGTCCGTGTGCCCTAATTCGTCCAAGCTGGACCGGATGGCGCCAATACGACCATCCATCATATCGGAAGGCGCGATCATGTCCGCGCCTGCCTCAGCCAGTGTCCGCGCCTGCAAAACGAGTTGCGCGACCGACGCGTCATTGTCGATCTGCTGGTCATTGCCACCAAACACCCCGTCATGGCCGTGGCTGGTATAGGGGTCGAGCGCGACATCAGTGATCAGCCCCACATCAACGCCGGCAGCCTTGATGGCGCGAACCGCTGTGCAGACCAGATTGTTGCTGTTGAGCGCCTCTGTTCCGGTTTCATCGCGAATTTTAGGATCAGTATTGGGAAACAAAGCCAGCGCGCGAATGCCAAGGTCCTCGGCGCGTTTGGCCAGGTCAACGGCGAGGTCTGGCGACACGCGTGAGATGCCGGGCATGGAGGCGACCGGCTCGCGGGTGTTGACGCCGTCGGTCAGAAACACCGGCCAAATCAGGTCGTTGATGGTCAGAACACTCTCACGTGTTAGATCGCGCAGCCATGGCTGCAACCGCCGCCGGCGCATGCGACGACCGCCTGTCACCGTGTTGACCAAACCTCGTGCCGTCTGCTTATCCATAAGAACTCTTATGCCTGTCGCTTGCGTGCCTGGTGCCGTGTGTTTGCTTTTGCTAGCAGTGGCAGGGTAGGGGAGCAATCTCACCGAAGGCCGCAGGCTGCATCATTCTGCCAGCAGCGCCGATTGCACTGGCAAGTCTAGCTTGCGGGAAACCGGAACCGCCTGGCCTTCGCCGACACGCTCAAAGGATCGCATATACCTCAATGGCGCGCAGTTCTGTTCCCAAGCCGATGGACCCAATCTGGGTGACGCCGCCGCCCAAACAGCGCCTCGATCCGATTGAACGCTGGTTCATCGTGGTGCTGCGCGTCATCGCGCTTGTGCTGTTGGTCCGCGCCATCAATGGTTGGTTTTTGATTGTCGGCCTCATCGACCACCCAGAGCTTGGCGGCTTGCTGCTCGGCACGCCCTATGTGCGGTTTGCGCTGTTCGGCATTCTAACCGTGGCAAGCATCATCGCCTGTGTCGGATTGTGGCTGCTTGCGCCATGGGGAGCGGTGCTGTGGCTGGTTATCGTCGCCGCCGACGCGCTGATCTATTTCCTCTTGCCCAATCTTGGCATCATCAGCATCACCATCCTGCTCCTCAATGCAGGGCTCGTCTCGATCTATCTGGGTATGCTGTTGCAGGTTCGACGCCTGTCTCAAACCGCGCCGCCGCTGCGCTGATCCCGTGCGCCACACTTAGCCTCAACACCGTGTCACCAGCACTGGTTAGGCGTTCCTCACCGCAATTGGTGAACAGCTTCTTGCCGAATTGTCAGAAGAAATATGAAATTAATCAAAGACTTTAAGCGGGGTTTTAGAGCTCGCTGCTAGGTTGCTCTCACGACCGGAGGAAACATCCGGCAAACACAGTGAGGTTTTTTTCAATGACCAAGACCAGTGCCGCTATGGCAAACTATCTGGCCGACCAGGACGAAGAACAGGGCATCGAGCCCCTCTATATGGAAGCTCTGCATCTTGTGGAGCGCTTGCACCGCCGCTTGCTGGACGTGATCAAGGATGAGTTCGACCGCCAAGGTCGTTCCGACATCAACTCCGTTCAGGCGCTGCTGCTGTTCAACATCGGCGATTCTGAGCTGACCGCCGGCGAACTTCGCACTCGCGGCTACTATCTTGGGTCAAACGTTTCCTACAATTTGAAGAAGTTGGTTGATCTGGGTTTCGTTTCGCACCAGCGCTCGCGCATGGACCGTCGTTCGGTGCGCGTGAGCCTAACGGACAAGGGCAAAGAGATCGCCAAGATCGTTGGTGACCTCTACCAGCGCCACCTTCTGTCTATCGAAAAAGTCGGTGGATTGGGCGAGGGTGAATTCAAGACGCTCAACAAATCGCTGCACCGTCTTGAGCGTTTCTGGACCGATCAGATCCTTTATCGTCTCTGAACACCGAAGCCGATATCAATCGGCGCAAGGTTTCGCTAACCAAAACCCCGCATCATCCATTCCGATGGTGCGGGGTTTTTTGTGCGCGCTATTGGGAGCGGCTCTGTGTGGTTTTTGCCGCACCTGATCACAAAAGCGTTCGCTAAAATGCCCCGGGTCACCGAACCACAAAAGAGCCACATTGCATTGGCGTCACCAACGCCAACATAAAAACGTATCGGCACGCGCTCGACAACGAGGCTAGGCGTGCACACAGCACTTCTGTAGGATGCACGGATGACCCGGAAAAATAGCAATTTCAAAACACGGCGACAGTTCTTGGCAGCAGGTCTTGGTCTTGGTGCCTCTGCGCTTGCCATGCGCGCCGCATACGCCCAGCAGTCGGCGCTGGACGCCCTCCTCAATGAGCGTCTGCAGCAACACAATTCCGGTTGGGGCGACAGCTTCGATTCCACCGCGCAAGGCCAGGCGCCAGTGATTTCACCGGAGCCGATGTTCTCGCCAGCAAGCGCCGTGAACCTTGAAACCGCGCTACGCCAACATTCGGACATGATGAACCGCGGCGGTTGGACGCAGGTTCCAGCCGACGCAACACTGCGTTTGGGCGTGCGCCACACCAACGTTCAGCCTTTGCGACAGCGTCTCATCATCGGCGGTGACCTAGCCCAGCAGTGGGGCATTTCGGACGTGTTCGACAGCTATGTCGATTCGGCCGTGCGCCGCTTTCAGGCCCGTCATGGCCTGGTGGTTGATGGTGTTATGGGGCCGGAAGGCTTTGCGGCGATGAACGTGCCGATCGGCATGCGTCTGCGTCAGATGGAAACCAATTTGGTGCGGATCCGCTCCATGTCGGGCTTCCTTGGCGATCGCTATGTCATGGTCAACATTCCCGCTGCAGCCCTGGAGGCCATTAACTCCGGTCGTGTGACGACGCGCCACACCGCGATTGTCGGCAAGGTCGATCGGCCAACGCCCATTCTCGACAGCCGCATCCACGAGCTGAATTTCAATCCCTATTGGACGGTGCCGGTTTCCATCATTCGCCGTGATCTCATCCCGCTGATGCAGGAAAACCCGCAATATCTGTCGGAAAACAACATTCGGATCTTCTCCAGCTGGGGTTCCAGCGCGCAGGAGCTTGCGCCTGAACAGGTCAATTGGAACACCGAAGAAGCCACGCAGTACATGTTCCGCCAGGACCCTGGCGAGATCAATTCGCTCGGCTCGGTGAAGATCAACTTCCATAACGAGCATCAGGTTTATCTGCACGACACGCCCGACAAATCGCTGTTTGGCGATGACTATCGCTTCCTGTCATCTGGCTGCGTGCGCGTGCAGAACATTCGTGAACTCGTCACTTGGCTGCTCGCCAGCACCGAAGGATGGTCGCGTCAGCGGATTGATCAGGTCATCGCCACAGGTGAGCGCGTCGATTTGCGGATTCCCGACCCTGCGCCGCTTTACATCAACTACGTCACCGCTTGGGCGGCGTCCGATGGCACGGTGAATTTCCGCGAAGACATCTACAATCGCGACGGCCTGCCGACAGTCGCGTCCAACGGCTAGGCGATTGGGCACATGACAGGCGAGATTTATCTCGAAATCATGCCTGTCGACAAAGCCTTGCGCGTCACGGCCATCGATCCGGTCACCGGGTTGGAGGTCGTGTTCGCAGCCCCAAGCTACACGGCGCGCGATCGCATTAATGAACTGGCGCGGCGAAAACTTGAGGCTCGCATAGCCCGCGAACGCGGCGCAAGCGGCTCCACTTCAACGTCCCAACCAAACCAACGCGCGCAACGCGGCAAGCTCGTCTGAACGCAACGCAGCCTAAACGCAAAGGCGTGTGCAATTCACGCATCGTTTGGTGTGTTGGACAGCACCGTCCAATGTGTTAACCGCTCACCTCGCCTGCCGATTGCCAGAACCTTGCGCGTGGCAGATGCGCGCTGATCCATCACCAGGGGGCCTTCATCCATGGCTATGACCGAACACGACGCCGACGCGTTGTACCCGACCTTCTTTTCCGACGACCTTGCCACGACCGATCCGGAACTGGCAGCCGCCATCAAAGGCGAACTTGGCCGTCAGCAGCATGAGATTGAGCTAATTGCCTCGGAGAACATCGTCAGCCGCGCCGTGATGGAAGCGCAGGGCTCGGTGATGACCAACAAATATGCCGAAGGCTATCCGGGTCGCCGCTACTATGGTGGCTGCCACTTTGTTGATATTGCTGAGAGATTAGCAATTGAACGGGCGTGCAAACTGTTCGATTGTGAGTTTGCCAACGTCCAGCCAAACTCCGGTAGCCAGGCCAATCAGGCGGTGATGCTGGCGCTCGCCAAGCCGGGAGACACGGTGCTTGGCATGAGCTTGGACGCTGGTGGCCACCTAACCCATGGCGCGGCCCCCAATCTTTCCGGCAAATGGTTCAACGCCGTTCAATATGGTGTGCGCAAGGAAGACGGTCTGCTCGACTATGATCAGGTTGAGCAGCTTGCCAAGGAACACAAACCGACAATCATCATCGCAGGTGGTTCGGCCTATTCGCGCCAGTTCGATTTTGCCCGCTTTCGCGCGATTGCCGATTCTGTCGGTGCGATTTTGCTTGTGGACATGGCGCATTTTGCCGGCCTCGTTGCCGGTGGCCAGCACCCCAGCCCGTTCCCGCACGCCCATGTGGCAACGACGACGACACATAAAACCCTGCGTGGTCCACGCGGCGGCATGATCCTCACCAATGATGGTGACATCGCCAAAAAACTGAATTCGGCCGTCTTCCCCGGTCTTCAGGGCGGGCCGCTGATGCATGTGATCGCAGCCAAGGCTGTGGCCTTTGGCGAAGCGCTGCGTCCCGAGTTCAAAATCTACGCGAAAAACGTGGTCGAAAACGCGGTTGCTCTGGCCGAAACACTCAAAAACCACGGCTATGACATCGTTTCAGGTGGCACCGAAAACCACATCGTTCTGGTCGATCTTCGGCCCAAAAACCTGACCGGCAAGGTCTCGGAAAAAGCGTTGGAGCGCGCGGGCATCACCTGCAACAAGAACGGCGTACCTTTCGACCCACAGAAACCGTTCGTGACGTCCGGTGTGCGCCTTGGGTCGCCAGCGTGCACCACGCGCGGCTTCGGTGTCGCCGAGTTCCAGCAAGTTGGTCATCTGATCGCTGAAGTGCTGGATGTTCTTTCTCAAAATCAGACCGATGAGGATTCGCTTGTTGAGAAAGCCGTGCGCGAGAAGGTCGTTGCCCTGACAGATCGCTTCCCGATCTATCCCGACCTCGGCTAGGAAACGCCACCGGCTCCATGCGCTGTCCCTTCTGCCAAAGCCTGAACACGCACGTCAAAGACTCGCGGCCCGCTGAAGACAATGCTGTCATTCGGCGGCGCCGTGTATGCGGCGATTGCGGAGGGCGCTTCACCACCTTTGAACGCGTGCAGCTTCGCGAACTGACCGTCGTCAAGCGCGACGGTAAGCGCCAAACCTTTGATCGCGATAAGCTTTTACGCTCGGTACGCATCGCAGCGCGTAAGCGGCCGCTCGCTGATGAGCAGTTGGAACGACTGGTCTCTGGCATTGTCCGCCAACTGGAAAGCACCGGCGAAACGGATGTCCAGTCCGACCAGATCGGTCTCTTGGTCATGGACGCACTGAAGGGCCTCGATGACGTTGCCTATGTGCGTTTTGCGTCAGTCTACAAAGACTTCCGCGAAGCGCGTGACTTTGAAGAGTTTGTCGAAGAGCTAGCCAGTTCTTCAGGCGTTGCTGGCCAGCGCACTGACCCGTCCAAGTGATGGCGCCTGCCATGCTGACGGAAACCGACCGCCGTTTCTTGGCTGCCGCGCTTCGCCTTGGGCAGGCCGAGCTTGGACGGACCTGGCCCAACCCGGCAGTTGGATGCTTGATCGTGCGCGACGGCGTGGTTGTCGGCGCGGGCGCCACGGGGCGGGGCGGCCGACCACATGGAGAGACCAGAGCGCTTGATGAGGCCGGGGCCGCTGCAAGGGACGCGACTGCATACGTATCGCTGGAACCTTGCAATCATCATGGCAAGACCGGCCCTTGCACCGACGCCTTGATCGAAGCAGGCGTTGCGCGCGTGGTCATCGCGCTCGGCGACCCTGATTCGCGCGCGTCAGGTTCTGGCGTGGCTCGGCTCCGCGAGGCGGGCATCGAGGTAGCCTTTGAACCTTTTGCCGACGTCAAGAAAGTCGCCCAGCGCGTTCATCGTGGCCATATCACGCGTGTGGCCAAAGGCAGGCCGCATGTCACGTTGAAATTGGCCTTGAGTGCCGATCTTGGGATCGGACGACCCGGCGAAGGGCAGGTGGCCATCACGTCGGCCCAAACCAACCGGTTGATGCACGGCCTGCGGGCGCGCATGGATGCAATCGCTGTCGGTGCCGGCACCTACCAGGCCGATACGCCGCAGCTCACTGTGCGTCTGCCGGGGCTTTCAGACAGGTCGCCGCAACGCGTACTGTTCGGCGGTCGCAATGCCGCTGCAAGCTGGATACACCTACCTGGCCATGACCTGAAAAGCGGCCTTGGTGATTTGGCCGCGCGCGGGATCACAAGCCTTCTTATTGAAGGCGGTGCCAAGCTCGCCGTGAGCTTTCTGCACGATGGTCTAGTCGATGAGGTCCTTTTGATCAAAGGTGAGCCGGTAATGGGTCTAAAGGCAGTTCGCCCCTTTGTGAGCGACCCCACCGTGGAGGGCTTGTCAGGATTTTCGATTGCCGGTCGTCGCCAGAGCGGCCCCGACCAGATCGTCACCTATTGGCCAACGGGAAAGGCCTGATCTTATGTTCACCGGCATCGTCACCGCCATTGGCACCGTCGCGAACGTTGAAACGATGGGCGAGGACAAGCGCTTCACCATCCAATCGCCTTATGAAGCGACGACCATCGATCTTGGTGCCTCCATCGCCCATGACGGCTGCTGTTTGACGGTCACCACGTTGGAGAAAACGGTGGATGGCGCGCGCTACACCATTGATGCATCAACAGAAACGCTGCGCCTAACGACGCTCGGTGCATGGAAACCTGGCACGCGGATCAACTTGGAGCGTTCTCTGAAACTTGGCGATGAAATGGGTGGGCACCTCGTCACCGGTCACGTGGACGGCATGGCCAGTGTGACCAAACGCGAGGATGGGGAAAACACGTCGCTGTTCGAGATCGAAGCGCCAGAAAACCTCGCCAAATTCATCGCCAAGAAAGGCTCGGTTTGTTTGCAAGGCACCTCGCTGACAGTCAACAAGGTCGAGGGCGACCGATTCACGCTGATGCTGATCCCGCACACGCTGGAGGTCACCACTTGGGGTGATCGGCAAGTCGGCGACGCGATGAACATCGAGATCGACCTGATGGCGCGTTATGCCGAACGCCTGATGCAGGCTGACGATTAAGGGTCAGGACCCTAGCCCTTGCCGGCAAAAGGCGTATAAGCACCGCGCATCTTGAATTAGTTGGTACCCCATGGCCCATTTTCTGATCGCCGAAGCGCGCTTCTATACCGACCTTGCCGATGAGCTCGCCGCAGGCGCCATCGAGGTTTTGGAGGCCGAAGGGCACACTTATGAACGCGTTTCGGTGCCCGGTGCGCTGGAAATTCCAGGCGCCATGATGATCGGCTACCGCAATCCCAAGGCCTATGACGGCTACATCGCGCTTGGTGTAGTGATCCGCGGGGAAACCTCCCACTATGACATTGTGGCAGGCGAATCCTCGCGCGCGCTGATGGATCTGACGCTTAATCCCGGCCTTGCCATCGGCAACGGCATTCAAACGGTCGAAAACCGTGACCAGGCCTGGGCGCGCGCAAACCGTGCCGACAAGAACAAGGGTGGCGGCGCAGCGAAAGCCGCTATGGCGCTGGTCGAATTGCGCCGCACGATGGGAACGCAGTAATGGCCGCAACGGCGCGCCCAAATTCTACGCCAAAAGGCGCAGCACCCAAACCAGCCAATGCTCGTGGTGTTGCACGCTTGATCGCGGTACAAGCGCTTTACCAAATGGATGTTGGTGGCACGACCATGCCGCAAGCCTTGGCGGAATTCGAGCTGTTTCGCTTAGGCGAAGAGGTCGATGGTTGGGCCTATCGGCCTGCCGATAAAGGATATTTTCGCCATCTTGTGACCGGCGTTGTTGATGCGCAGAAATTTCTCGATCCGGCCATCCATACAGCCCTGCCTGATGGCTGGCCGCTGACGCGTCTTGATACTTTGCTGCGCGCCCTTTTGCGCACGGCGGCTTTCGAGATCATGAAGCGGCAGGACATTCCCGCGCCCGTGATCCTCAATGAATACATTGATATCGCCAAGGCGTTCTACGAGGAGCAGGAAGTGCGCCTGACCAACGGCGTGCTCAACGCATTGGTGAAACGGTTCCGCACCTAAGCGACCATTTGCCCACGTCGATCGAACGGGCAGGGGTCTGTCGTAAGCGTTTTCCACATGGACGTTTGCCGATTGCCGCGCGATACCGGGACCATGACTGTTGCTTCCATCGACCCTGTTGAAACCCATGATGACGCGCGCGCCAAACGCAACGCGCTGGTGCTCGCCATCGGCCAAGCTTTGGGTGGGGCCAACGCATCCATCGTGATCGCGACCGCCGGCCTTGCTGGCGGCTATGTGCTGCCTGCCGAACAGGCCGCCTTTGCGACCATCCCGGTCTCGCTTTTCATTCTCGGCACGGCGTTTTGTACGCTTCCGGCACAGAAGCTTATGGGCCGCATTGGGCGCCGGCCTGTCTTTTGGGCCGCCGCTTCTTTCGGCGTCCTGGCCGGATTGGTGTCGATGCAAGGCGTTCTTTCTGGCGCGTTTTGGATGCTGTGCCTTGGCACGTTCATGGCAGGGATGTTCGGCGCAGTTGTGCATTCCTACCGCTTCGCAGCCGCTGATACCGCATCGCCGGCCTTCCGCCCGAAGGCGATTTCCTGGGTTTTGGCGGGCGGTGTGGCATCCGGCTTAATCGGCCCTCAGGTCGTCATCGCGATGAATGACTTCTTCGATCCGATTCTCTTTGCTGGCGCGTTTCTAGGACAGGCAGGCCTGGCGCTCTTGTCTGTTGCCGTTGTCAGCTTCGTTGATTTGCCCAAGCCGGTTCTTCAAACCGCAGCGAGTAAAGCGCGGGTCCGGCCAATGGCGGAGATCGCCAAACAGGCGCGCTTTCAGGCAGCCTTGCTCAGTGCCATTGTCTCGTATGCTTTGATGGCGCTGGCAATGACGGCGGCGCCCATCGCGATGATCGCTTGCGGCCATTCGGTTGGTGAGGCGGCGCTTGGCATCCAATGGCATGTCATCGGCATGTTCGCGCCGAGTTTCTTCACCGGCTCGCTTATCACCCGGTTTGGCGTGGAGCGGGTGATCTTGACAGGATTCGCGTTGTTGGCCGTCTGTGCGGCGGTGGCGCTCAACGGCATCTCCGTTGGCCATTTCTGGATTGCGCTGGTGCTCTTGGGTGTTGGCTGGAACTTCGCGTTCCTGGGTGCCACGGCCATGTTGACCGAATGCTATCGCCCAGAGGAGCGCAATACGGTGCAGGGATGGAACGACTTCATCCTGTTCGGTTTTGTGGCGTTTGCTAGCTTCTCGTCCGGCGGCCTTCTGCACCTGTTTGGCTGGGATGTGATCAACTGGATTCTGTTGCCAGTGCTGGCGCTCGCTGCCCTTTTCCTTCTTTGGCGGGGCGCACGGCACAGCCTGCCTAGGCTGGTATCTTAGACTTTGGTTGAAAACCCTGGTCTGAAGGCCAGACAACCTGCCGCCGTCGCTTGCTATGGCTTGGCCTTTTTGGCATGACCTGCGCGGCTAGGGGCGGCCAGACCCGCTCACCCGCGAGGTGGAAGCGTCCCTCATCAGCCTAGCAAGATCACGAACGAGAGACGGGCCGAAAGCCCACAGTCTCGCACCAAGTTAGTGCGCATCGCGTACGCAACGCTTCAAGGGATCGATCCATGGAACTCATCTTTGTCATCGCGTGTGGCATCCTATCGATTGTCTACGGTGTCTGGGCCGTACAGTCGGTGATGGCCGCCGATGCGGGCAATCAGCGCATGCAGGAAATCGCAAGCGCTATTCAAGAAGGCGCCTCGGCCTATCTGACCCGCCAATACCTCACCATCGCCATCGTTGGCGCTGTCATTTTTGTTCTCGTCATCTTCCTGCTCGGCATGGAAGTCGCCATTGGCTTTCTGATCGGTGCAGTCCTCTCTGCCGCCGCCGGTTTCATCGGCATGCACGTGTCGGTGCGCGCCAATGTGCGCACGGCCCAGGCGTCCTCGCAGAGCTTGGCAGCGGGCTTGTCCATCGCGTTCAAGTCGGGTGCCGTCACCGGCATGCTGGTGGCCGGTCTCGCCCTGCTTGGCGTTGCCGTCTACTACTACCTGCTGACCGGACCAATGGGCTTTGACAACACTTCGCGCGTCGTCATCGACTCGCTTGTCGCCCTTGGCTTCGGCGCTTCGTTGATCTCCATCTTCGCCCGTCTCGGCGGTGGTATCTTCACCAAAGGCGCTGACGTCGGTGGTGACTTGGTCGGTAAGGTTGAGGCTGGCATCCCTGAGGACGACCCCCGCAACCCTGCCACAATCGCCGATAATGTCGGCGATAATGTCGGCGATTGCGCCGGTATGGCCGCTGATCTTTTCGAAACCTATGCCGTGACGGTCGTTGCGACGATGGTGCTTGCCTCGATCTTCTTCGTCGGGGCCGAAGGTGAGAAGATGATGCTGTTGCCGCTGGTTATCGGCGGCGCCTGCGTCATCACCTCGATCATCGGCACGTTCTTCGTTCGCCTGGGCTCGAACAATTCCATCATGGGCGCCCTTTACAAGGGCTTCTGGGGTGCGGCGATCCTGTCAATCATTGCGCTGGCCGCCATTGTCTGGGGCTGGTTGGGCGCCGATCAGGTGTTCACAACATCCGGTGGCACAAGCTTCACGGGTGTTGACCTCTTCTTCTGTGGTGTCATCGGCCTCGTGGTCACTGGCGGCATCATCGTCGTCACCGAGTATTACACCGGCGTCGGCTACCGTCCTGTCCGATCGATCAGCCAGGCATCGGTCACTGGTCACGGCACCAACGTGATCCAGGGCTTGGCGATTTCGCTGGAGGCAACTGCGCTGCCAGCGATCATCATCATCGCCGGCATCATCTCCACCTTCCTGCTCGCTGGCCTGTTCGGCATCGCCATTGCGGTGACGACCATGCTCGCGCTGGCAGGCATCGTGGTGGCGCTGGATGCCTTCGGTCCTGTCACCGACAACGCTGGCGGCATCGCGGAAATGGCCGATCTGCCGAGCTCAGTGCGTGAGACGACAGACGCGCTGGATGCTGTGGGCAACACCACAAAGGCTGTCACCAAAGGTTATGCTATTGGGTCAGCCGGTCTGGGTGCACTGGTGCTGTTCGCGGCCTACACCGAAGATCTGAAGTTCTTCGCGGCCAATGCAACGCCGGGTTCCTTCTTTGAAGGTGTGGCGGTCGACTTCTCCCTCTCCAACCCCTACGTCGTCGTCGGCCTTCTCTTCGGTGGACTGCTGCCTTACCTGTTCGGTGGCATGTCCATGACCGCGGTGGGCCGCGCAGGCGGTGCTGTGGTGGAAGAGGTTCGCCGTCAGTTCAAAGCTGACCCAGGCATCATGGAAGGCACCTCCAAGCCCGACTATGCTCGCGCTGTGGATATGCTGACCAAGGCGGCGATCAAGGAAATGATCGTGCCGTCGATGCTACCGGTGCTCTCGCCGATCGTGGTGTTCTTCGCCATCAATGCGATTGCTGGCAAGGACCAGGCCTTTGCCGCCGTCGGCGCTATGCTCCTCGGCGTGATCGTCAACGGGCTCTATGTGGCCGTGTCCATGACCGCCGGTGGTGGTGCGTGGGACAACGCCAAGAAGAGCTTTGAAGATGGCTTTGTCGATAAAGACGGCGTGAAGCATGAAAAAGGTGGCGAGGCCCACAAGGCTTCGGTCACGGGCGATACCGTTGGCGATCCTTACAAGGATACCGCTGGTCCGGCCGTCAATCCGATGATCAAGATCACGAACATCGTGGCTCTGCTGCTGCTTGCCGTGCTGGCGCACGGCTAAGCTGTCAGGCACGCACGCGCAAAAGAAAACCCCGCCAACCAGACTGGTTGGCGGGGTTTTTGTTTGGCCAAGAGAGCCGGGTCTAAAAGATGTTCGTTGGCGTCGAGCCCAGACCACCAAGGATCTGACCGATAAAGGTGAGGTCCGCGCCACCTGTCGGTGTTGTCTCGCTGACAAAGTCGAAGATCACGCCATCCTGCAGGCCATAATCGGCGATCCGCGCTACCAGCTCGTTCTCATCGAAATAGACCGCAAGCACCCTTTGATCGGTGATTTCAGGGCGCGAGAACGCGAAGGTCTGTTCGCTGCGCTGCGAGATGTAATAGAACACCTCATTGTCCAATGTCGCGGTGGTTTGCGGCGTGCCAAGCACGATCAGGACTTGGTTCTTCGAGGAACCAACAGGCACCTGTTCCAGGCCGGAATCCGGCATGATGAAGCCGTGATTGCGCACCTCAGTCGTGTTGCAAGCCGACAGTGCGAGCGCTGCACCCAACGCAACCGCGCCTGTTAGCAGCGACCGGCGCGTCGGTTTGTCCTCGGCCAATGAATGGCCAATCGGGGATGTCCCCTTTAATCCGACCTTTGCCAACCCTATACCTCCTCACTACAGACCATACGCACATAGGGGTGCGGGTGTGGTGCGCGACCGATCAGCGGCCATCGCGTGTCCGGACCTACCCAAGATGACCAAATAGGGCAACACGATGGTGTTCGGTTTATGGAAACGGCGTAAAGATATGACGTCTTACGCTTTTTATCGAAGCGTCACGGATCAGTCGCGCCAGTCGGTCTTTTTCGAAGCCTGGGGCGTTCCGGATACGATCGGTGGCCGGTTCGACATGTTGATCGCCCATGCGATCCTTCTCTTCCGCCGCTTGAAAAAAATCGAGGGTGCGCGCGCCGAAGAAGCAGCTGTGCGCTCACAGGCCTTTTCCGACCTGATGTTCAAGGATCTTGATCGCGCCTTGCGCGAGACCGGCGTCAGCGATCGCAATGTGCCAAAGCGCTTGAAAACGCTGGCAACGGCCTATCTGGGTCGCGGCCAGGCGTTCGGCGAAGCACTCGATAGCGGGGATGAAAAAGCGCTCGCCGAAGCAATTGAGCGCAACGCGGGCGGCATCGTTTTTGGTGCCGATAAAGCGCCGTCCGCAGACGAGCCTTCGTCTTACACGGTGAACGCGCTTGCCTTGGCCCGATATCTTCAAGCAGCCGACAAGACCTTGGCTGACCAGGACGATGATGCCGTACTGGATGGCGAGTTGGTTTGGCCGATGAATCCTCACCATGTGGCTGCGTAGAGAGCAGCACGATGGCAAAAAAAGACCTTCCAACCCTTTCCGTTCTTGCCGAAGAGGCGCGGCGCAGCCCGGTACGGATGCGCCTGGAACTCGATGCCGAGGAACGGGCGCACCTTGCTGAAGAAAACGGGTTGGCCTCGGTCGAGCAGTTCAACCTTGGCGCGACGGCTCTTGGCATGAAGGGCCGTCAATTGCGAGTTGACGGTGAGTTGAAAGCAGAGGTGACGTACATCTGCGGTGTATCGCTTCGCCCGTTCAAGGCTTCGCTTGAGGTGCCGTTCGAGCAGATTTTCGGTCAGCAAAAGAAACTGGAAGAGACCATCGATCTCGATCCCTTGAACGACAACGACGTCGAACCACTGGTGGGCGGCGCAGCCTCAATCTCAGACCTGGCCTACCAGCTATTCACCCTGGCACTCGATCCTTATCCGAGGCATCCTGATTTGGCGCCGCCCAGAGCCGCCGATACCGACGAGGATGCGGTGGACGAAGACGAACCGGCTTCGCCATTTGCGGTCCTAAAAGACCTCAAACGCTGAAACGTAGGTCTTGTCGACCGCTGCCGCCGCGGCGTGTTCATGGCCGATATGCACCCTTTATCCGGGCCAGATTCGGCGATAGGAATGCGGGCGCTTCAGCCCATCGCGATACCTCGACTGGCCTGAGCCAACTGGAAAGCTTGCATGACGCGTGACGAAGACACAGTGACGATATCGGTGGATGCGATGGGGGGCGACGAAGGAGCCACCAACGTCATTCCCGGACTCGCCATCTCCAAACAGCGTCACCCCGAACTTGCATTCATTGTGGTGGGCGACGAGGCGGTGATCCGGCCGATCCTCGACAAACACGCAAACCTCAAGGATTGCACCCAAGTGGTGCACACCGATGTCGCGGTCGCGATGGACACCAAGCCATCACAAGCATTGCGGCAGGGCCGACGTACGTCTTCCATGTGGAAGGCGATCGAGCAGGTGAAAACCGGCGACGCCGACATTTGCGTCTCGGCTGGCAACACCGGCGCATTGATGGCGATGTCGAAATTCTGCCTAAAAATGCAAAAGGGCATCGAACGCCCCGGCATCGCGGCCATCTGGCCAACCGCCCGCAATGAAGCGGTGGTGCTTGACGTCGGCGCGACGGTTGGCGCGGACGCCGACATGCTGGTTGATTTTGCGCTGCTCGGATCGGCCATGGCACGCGCGCTGTTTGGCGTCGATCGTCCGACCATTGGTCTTCTCAATGTCGGCGTGGAAGAGGTCAAAGGTCTGGAGCCGATCCGCGAGGCCGGTCAACGCCTGAAAGATGCCGATTTTGACGGCATGGACTATATCGGTTTTGTCGAAGGCACAGACATTGGCTCGGGCAATGTCGATGTGATCGTCACCGAGGGCTTTTCCGGCAACATTGCTTTGAAAACAGCCGAGGGCACGGCCAAACAGATCGGCAGCTATCTGCGCGATGCCATGACAGCCACCTTACGCACCAAGCTTGGCGCGCTTCTCGCCCGACCAGGGTTTAATGCATTGCGCATGAAGATGGACCCGCGCCGTGTGAATGGCGGCGTGTTCTTGGGGATGAACGGCACGGTGGTGAAAAGCCACGGCGGCGCCGATGCGCTTGGATTTGCCGCCGCTGTCGACTTGGCGCGCACAATGGTGATCAACGAGCTTGGTGAGAAGATTTTCGCTCAACTTGCTCAAGCCGGTCGAGGCGTCGTAGAAGCTGACCCTAGTCGGTCTCCCTCGTCCGAGGAAGAGACGCCAATTTCCGAGGCCTCATGACATCTGCCGCGTCTTCCGTTCGTCACGCCCGCGTTTTGGGCGTCGGCAGCTATTTGCCCGCCAAAGTGCTCACCAATGACGATCTGGCCAAGATGGTCGACACGTCGGACGAGTGGATCGTCCAGCGCACCGGCATTCAATCGCGCCATATCGCAGCGTCTGATGAACGTACCAGTGATTTGGCTTTTGAGGCGGCCAAGGCGGCACTCGCCAACGCCGATGTCGATCCGCAATCCATTGATTTGATTGTGCTGGCCACCGCCACGCCCGATTACACCTTTCCGGCCACCGCCACACAGGTCCAGCAAAAGCTCGGTATTCGCCATGGCTATGCGTTCGATATGCAGGCGGTGTGCTCCGGTTTCGTCTTTGCCATGGCAACAGCCGACAGCCAGTTGAAGGCCGGTCTTGCCAATCGGGCGTTGGTCATTGGCGCTGAAACGTTTTCTAGGATTATCGATTGGGAAGACCGCACGACATGCGTCCTCTTCGCTGATGGGGCAGGGGCGGTGGTCCTTGATGCGGTCGATGGACCGGTTGATCCCGAAGGCCCGGGCATCATTGCCTCCTCACTTCGGTCCGATGGAAATCATCGCGAAAAACTGTTTGTCGATGGCGGGCCATCGACGAACCAGATGGCCGGTCATCTGAGGATGCAGGGCAAAGAAGTCTTCAAACATGCCGTTGGTATGATCACCGATGTGATTGTGGACGTGTTCGAGCAGACCGGATTCAACGGAGACACGATCGATTGGTTCGTGCCGCATCAGGCCAACAAGCGCATCATCGATGCTTCGGCCAACAAGCTGAAAATCGATCCCGCCAAGGTTGTCGTCACGGTTGATCACCATGGCAACACGTCGGCGGCGTCGATCCCTCTGGCGCTCAGCGAGGCGGTCGCCGATGGGCGTATCAAAAAGGGTGATGTTGTGTTGCTGGAAGCTATGGGCGGCGGATTTACATGGGGCGCCTGCCTGTTGCGTATGTAACGCAGCGGCCAAGAATGCATCAAACTTGCCCTGAGTGCTGATTTTTCTAGCTATTTTTGCCACAAGCTGAATTGACCCGCCGCGAACTCATCGCTTAAGACTTGTGCCTCAAGGCGAGGGGTCGCTGAAGCGAATGAGAAGAGGGCCAAGAGGGTTATGGCTGGTGGAACCGTCACGCGTGCTGATCTATGTGAAGCCGTCTACCAACAGGTAGGGCTGTCACGAACCGAAGCGGCCGATCTGGTCGAGGCGGTGATTGAAGAGATCGCGTCGGCAGCGGTTCTTGGCGAGAACGTCAAGCTTTCCTCGTTTGGCACATTCGTGGTTCGCCACAAGGATGAGCGCATCGGGCGCAATCCCAAGACCGGCGAAGAAGTACCAATCACGCCGCGCCGCGTGATGGTCTTCAAGCCATCGAACATCCTCAAAGAGCGTGTGGACAACGGCCACAAATCTTGAGGTTCTGGCTGACGCTGGTTCACCCATCTCCGAGTTGCTTTTCCGTAAATTTCCGATGATCTTGCTGTTGTTGTGAACACGCAACAGCCTGGTCGTAACGACCGTGGCGCTTGAAGAATAGGCATGCTCAACGGTTGGTGCGCTGCGCCACATGCCGTACAGTCTGGCGAATTCAATGATTCGTTCGAAATTCGTCGGTAGTCATTGAAATTACAGAATAAAAAGTTCGTCAAATCGGTTTTCAATGAGGGGGTTGAAGCGACATGGCGCGTGCCTCGGCCAAAAGCCCGGAAGCGTTTCGCACGATAAGCGAAGCGGCGGACGTTTTGGACTTGCCACAGCATGTGCTTCGTTTCTGGGAAACCCGCTTCAGCCAAATTAAGCCTATGAAGCGCTCCGGCGGTCGACGGTACTATCGGCCATCGGACATTGCCTTGCTGCAAGGCATTCGCCACCTGCTTTATGATGAAGGCTACACCATCAAAGGCGTGCAGCGCATATTGCGCGAACAGGGTATCGCCCATGTAGTGAGTTTCGCTGATCAAGCCGTCACTGAAGCGCCTGCCAATCCACCGGCTCAACGACCGGTTCCAGCACCACAACCTGTCGCTCCAACCGCCAGACCTGCGCCTGTTGCGGCCCAAGATTCGTCGCAGCAAATGCCGCTCGAGCCGCCCCGCCCGGACCCGGTTCGCGCCGCGCTTTCAAGCAGCGCGGAGTCTGCACCATCCGCACAACCGGTGCCGCCACAGCAAGCGCCAGCACCACCGACGGTAGCAGTGCCGCCTGCGACATCAATTTCCCAGGCCCCGCCGACGCCAGTCGTTCCAGCCACCTCCAACCTTCGCTTTGTCGCTGAGCCCGAGCCGGCGGCTGTTCATGATGAACCGTTGGAAGCGCGTACGCCGCAACCGGCAGCGCCGCCGCCGCCGCAGTTAGCGCAAGCTCCAAACCAACCCTTGCCCCAACCGGTCGCAACCAGTGTTGCGCTACCAACTGCTCCCATTGCGCCGAGCCCGGTTCCACAGGTTGCAACGCCCGCACCAACCACGCTTTCTCAGTCCCTTCCGCAGGCAACCAGACCGCCAGGTGCAGCCGAAGTCGGTGGCGGGCTGTCGCCGAACCAAACCGAAGCGCTAGTCCAAGCGCTTCGCACGTTGATGGAATGCAAGTCGCAGTTGGACCAGGCCAGACCGACTCCGGCGCCGGTCGAACCGCCAAGTTCTGCTTAAACCTTTTCAGATTTGCGCCGATGAAAGCCGCTCTAGACCTATCGAACGTCCATTTTCTCGTCGCTGACGACAGCCGCTTTATGAGACGCCTTGTTGTGTCGGTGCTCAAGGCCTTTGGTGTGCGGCATGTCGAGGAGGCGTCAACTGGGCAAGAGGCCTATGACGGCATCCAACTTGGCCACTATGACATTGTATTGCTCGATTGGGAGTTCCCCGATCGATCAGGCGAGTCCGTGATGCGGGCTATTCGCAAGCCGAACCATCCAGGCGCCTTTCAAACCGTCATTATGATGTCGGGTCATGATGAACAACGCCGGATCGAGCGCGCGTTGCGCTTTGGCGTCAACGGCTATGTGGCCAAGCCTGTCGCGCCCGCCACGCTGTACGCTCAAATCCGCCAGACGATATTGAACCCGCGGCCCTATTTGCGCACCGAACACTATTTTGGGCCGCAACATCCATTGATTACGGCTGCATTGCGAGAGCAGGAGCTAAAAGAGCAAGAAGCGCGTCGCGTGGCAAAACAGGCGGCGCCGGACACCAGCGAAGCGATCGATCTCGACGAGCTTGTCCTGTTCGAGTGATATCTCGGTTTTATGGTGATGGTCGGGGCGGCGGGATTCGAACCCACGACCTCTCGTCCCCCAGACGAACGCGCTACCAGGCTGCGCTACGCCCCGACGGACCGCAGATAGCCTGCCAGTGCTGTTGAGTGCAAGCGGCAATGCAGCCGATGAGGGAAATTCGTCCTAAGCTTCGGCCTGCCGCGATCGGCGGACGAAGGGGCCGGCAATGCTTGCCGCGATCACACCCCAAGACAGGCCAAGCAGCAGGAAAAAATGCCGCCAGCGATCAGTGTCGATGAAGGTTCCCATCAGCATAACACCGGTGAACAGCGCAAAAAGCGGAATGGCGACGGCGCGCAAGGGTGGATTGAACAGGATAACCCGCAGCAACTGAAACGCCGTGGTGAAGACGAGCGTGATGTAAGCAAAAAAGCCAAGCCAGCCATGGGTCATCAAGGCATTGAGGTACACATTGTGCGGGTCGATGCCGAACATCTCGCGGAACCCGAGCGCTCCAAGGCCAAGCGGATGATGAATGCTCAACTGAAATCCAAGGACATGGCGGCCGAAACGACCGAGTTCACCGCCATCATAGGTTTGGAGGAGGTTGGCTCGCTGAGTCAGCAAATCACCGATGGCGGGGATCGAAAAGGCAACCGCGATGCCAACCATCAAAAGACCAAGGCCCATCATGCTGAGCACCACGATGCGAAACCGCTCCGCTGAGTTTGGTGTCAGGATGAAGTGCAGCACGGTGATCACGGCAATCGAGTAGAGCGTGTAGCCCCAAGCACCGCGCGAAAACGACAGCAGGATCCCGACCGAACAAATGGCGATGACGACGATTGGGAAAAACCAACGCTTCATCGGTCGAGACAGGATCGTGTAGATCGCAAACACCACGGCACCAGCCAGGAAGGGCGCGAAGACATTGGGGTCTTCAAAACTGCCGCGCGCACGACCAAAGCGCGTGAAAAGCTCACCGGTTCCGGCGATCCCGAAATAGCCCATGATCCCAAGCAGAGCTGCCAAGATGGCGCCGCATTGCCAGGCGTTGCGGATAAGGGCCGTGCGCGAAAGCGTATCGCGTGCCGTGTAGCACGCAAAGAAGAGACTGGTCGCCGCCAAAAACGCTGTCACCAAAATCTGAAACCGCGCATCGCCAAGATTGGGGGCGATTGGTACGCTGGCGAAACCCCCGAGCACGTATAGGATCAGCAGCCCAAGCATCGGCAACACCGGACGTGGAAGGGTCATGCCGAAGAGAAACGATACACCGATCACGACCACGCCCAGCAGCTCATAGGGCGCCGGTTCACGCAGCACGAAAAACCCGGAAAACGCCAGCAACCAGACCCAGGCGTGACCGATCTGCACCAATGGGCGCGCCACAGGGGCCGAGTTCGTCGCTGCATGGGGCGCCCAGCCGGAGGGAGCTCTCAGGTCAGTGGGGGTGGTCGCACGGCTCAATAGGCGTTCTCTTTGTTGGTGAGAAGCGCCAGCGGCGTCATCGCGATGATCTGCAGGTCGAACAGGATCGACCAGTTTTCGATGTAGAATAGGTCGTGCTCGACGCGCCGCTCAATCTTTTCAAGCGTGTCCGTTTCGCCGCGCCAACCATTCACCTGTGCCCAACCGGTGATGCCGGGTTTCACTTTGTGGCGGGCAAAATAGCCATCGACCACATCATGGTAGAGCCCACCGGCAGCCTTTGCGGCCATCGCGTGGGGCCGTGGTCCGACAAGCGACAGGTCGCCCTTGAAGACAACGTTGAAGAGTTGCGGCAGTTCATCGATGCTGGTCGACCGGATGAACCGGCCAACGCGGGTCACGCGCGGATCATCTTTAGTGACCAGCTTATTGGCCTGCGCATCGCACATGTCGGTGTACATGGAGCGGAACTTGTAGACGCCGATCGGTTCGTTGTTGAACCCGAACCGCTTCTGTTTGAAGAAGACCGGCCCCTTGCTGTCGAGCTTCACCGCGATCGCCGTGGCGATCATTACGGGCGATAGGGCGACCAGCATCGCCAACCCGAGAACACGGTCAAGGACGGCCTTGGCGACATAGTCCCAATCGGCAAGCGGGCGATCAAAAACCGCCAAGAAAGGCACATTGCCGATGTAGTTGTAGGCGCGTGGGCGGAACCGAAGTTTGGCCGTGTGCGCGGATAGGCGCACATCGATCGGCAGGATCCAGAGCTTGCGCACCATGTCGAGGACGCGCTTTTCGGCTGTCATAGGCAAGGTTACAATGATCATGTCGAGCGAGGCCATGCGCGCGAACGCGACGGCATCATCAACGGAACCAAGTTTGGGTAGACCGGCGCAGCTCTGCTGGCTGCGATCATCGCCACGATCATCGAAAAAACCGATCAGGTTGAGATCGCTGTTGGCAGAGCTACGTAGCGCCTCCACCAGACGTTCAGCTTCTTTGCCGCCACCGACGAGCGCGACATTGCGTTGCAGGCGACCAGCGGCTGTCCAATGGCCGACAAGCGCCACCACAGCGCTGCGATAGAGCATCAGGACAATCAGGCCGACCGCAAACCATAGACCGACCCAAAACCGGCTCAAATCATCGCCAACGTTGGAAAAGAACGCAAACGCCAGCATCAGCGCGAACAGCAAGGTCCAGCCGCCAACGATCCGCAGTCCCTGATGCCCGATTGAGCGCATGCCATAGGGCGTGTAGAGCCCGAAAACCTGAAACACGGCGACCGCGACCGTCGGAATGCCGACAATCATGCTGGCATAGAGAACCGAAAAGCCAAACTGACTGCCAAGGTACCAGGCGTATAGCGCGAGCCCTGTGCCAGCGATGACAAGCCACTCAAAAAGCCGGACCAGGCCAGCCAAGATGACCGGCGACATGGCATGCGATTTCAACGTTCTTGCGGCGTCGATGGCGGCCTTGGAGAGCGGGCGAAGATCGTCGCTTCCGCCAATCAAGTTGGAAGTTGAGGCTGGGTCGATGTCGACGCTGGCGGCCTGGATGGCCTCGCGCGCAACAGTCCCTCGGTCGATCAACATGACGGCACCCTTGTCCGGTGGGCCGTGCGTCCGGCGATCAAACCTGCCACCGGCCCATTTTTGGCGCAGGATCATCGCCTGCCCCTTGTCGTTAGGGCCAGCTATACAGCGCCGATCTTTGCGCCCGTTTAAGGGAAGTGGTGAACAAGGCGTTGCCTGGAACGCAGGCAGAGCGTTAACGCGCGGCGGTTATGGCCCGGTAGCTCTCGGCAATCTGGTCGACCATCCTGTCGACATGGAAGTTTTCGGCTAGGTATGCGTAACGCCTGTCCAACGTGTCGATAGAAGCCTGTGATCTTGGTTTTAGGGTCTCGCGCATGGCGGCCGCCAAGGCATCCACATCGTCGGCCGGCACCAAAGCATCGCGCGTTGGCCCGAAGATTTCGCCGATCCCGCCAACATCGGTTGCAATGACCTGCTTACCGGCGGCAATGGATTCGATCACGATGTAAGGTAGCGATTCAGCGCGCGACGGAACGACAATGGTGTTGGTGGCGGCAAAGGCCTCGCGTACGGGGCGCCGGCCAACAAAGGTCACTTCGTCTTCCAGACCAAGCTTGCTCGCATAATCGCGATAGTCGTCCAACATCGGGCCATCGCCGAGCATGAGAACCCGCAAGGGCCGACCATCGGGATGATGGATCTGGCAAAGCGCTTCCAGAAGCACATCGACACCTTTGATGGCGCGCATCTCACCGACAAAGGCGAAATCATGCGTCGGTTCGTCCAGAGCTACCGGTCCACCGGCAAACTCACCGCTTCCCAGACCGTTGAACACGACCTTGTCGCGACCGCGCGTGTCGCCGATCTTTTCCTCAAACCCGTCGGCGCTGAACTGGCTCTCGAACAAAAATTGGTGGGTGAGGGGGATCAGACGCCGTTCGGCGGTGAGAAACACCTTTCCGCTCATCGTCTTCCAATCGTAGTGCAGCGACCCGCCATGGGGCGTGTAGACGGCGTGCGTGTCGGTCCGCCATGCCGATAGGCGCGCGTAAAGCCCGCCCTTGGCGCCGTGGCCATGCACGACATCTGGCTGCAACTCCTTGATCAATCTGCGAAACTGCATCGAGAGCTTTACGTCACCCCAGCCAGGCAGGCGCGGAATGTCGAGTGTATGGACACCCAATGCAAGACGCGGAGAAAACCGCTCCAAGGTCGAGCGCACATGATCGGAAGCACGCAGCGAATCCACAGCGATTCCAAGCTCAAAGCCACGCTCCAAAAGCCCATCGGTTAGATCAAGAATGTGACGCCAAAGGCCGCCGACCGGCGCGCGGGTGATCAGCAAGACCCGCAAGGGTTTGCCATCGTTTGCGCTCATCAGAACCAGCGTTCCCGCACCGTGATGACGTCGCCGGGGCGCAGGGCTTCATTGAGCCCGACACGGCCAACAACCACTTCACCGTTCATCACGCGCGAGATATCGACATTGGAGCGCACGGCCCGTGGCGAGAACCCACCGGCGATGGCGATTGCGCTGCGTACGGTCATGCCGGCGACATAAGGGAACTGCCCGGACGTGCCAACTTCACCGAGCACGAAGAACGGACGGTAGGCGGCCACTTCGACGCTGACGTCAGGATTGCGCAAAAAACCCTCGCGTAGGGCTTGGGTCACGCTAGCGTCTAGTTCATCGGCTGTCAGACCGCGCGCTGGAACGTCGCCAATCAGAGGCATGGAGATCATGCCTTCGACATCGATGGTGTAGGTGGACGAAAGGCTTGGCTGTTCGAAAACCGTAATCCGCAAGGCGTCGCCGGAATCCAAAGCGTAAGGCTCGACAAGCAGCGGATTGAAATCTGACGGCTGCGGCGCGGTGCTGGCGCATCCGGCCAGCAGGGCCAAGGACGCGACCAAGCCAAACAGGCGAAATTTCAGACCAGACACCATGACACATAACGCCTTACAAACCTTCACGGGGAAGCGCGTCGATCGGCCATTACAATGCCGTTGGGTGACCCGCTTCATCGCCGGTGAAAGTAACCGGACAAGGTTAATCAACCGTTGTGTCGCGTCAGACTTGGCGGCAGCAAGTCCCAGGAACCTTGCGGAAGGTGAGGCAAGCTCGAGTCACAATTAACCGCTTGCTTACCATAGTCGGTCACATTGCTGGCAATTGTTTAGTGTCGTTCCGGACCCGTGGAGTAAAGCGTTGGCGTCCTCTCAAGCGCAAGCACCCCAAGAAATCAATCTTGCCTACCTGCTGGCTCGCCTGTGGGCGGCCAAGTTCGGTGTGCTGTTTTTCGTCCTCGGGATTACTGGTCTGGTCTACTTCTACACCCAGACGACCTCACCCAAATACGAAGCCGAAGCACAGGTTCTGATCGAAGCGCAGGAAACTGCCTTCACGCGCCCCGAAGTTCAACAGGGTGACAGCGTTCCAAGCATTGATGATCGCGCTGTGACCAGCCAAGTGCAGGTGATGCGCTCGCGCGATGTGGCCGAACAGGTCATCGACCGGCTTGGCCTGCGTGATGATCCGCGTTTCGATTCTGCCCTGGATGGTATGTCACCGGTGCAGTCGGTCATGGTCCTTCTCGGGCTTTCCGAAGACCCGATGCTGCTGTCGGCCGAGGAGCGTGTCTACCAAGAGTTCGACAGCGGCCTAAGTGTCTTCAACATTCCAGAATCGCGCGTCATTGTGGTGCGTTACAAAAGCGGTGATCCCGAGCTTGCCGCGCAAATCGCCAACGCGGTTGTTGAAATCTATCAACAGACGCAGAGGACCACGCAGGCCGACAACACCCGTTCGGCCACATCGTTTCTTGAAACCGAGATTGCCGAGCTGCGGCAGCAGGTCGGCGAGGCTGAAGCGGCTGTCGCCCGTTTTCGCTCCGGTTCCGGCCTCTTTCTGGTCACCGACAACCTTACGCTCTCCACCCAGCAACTGTCGGAGCTCTCCAGCGAATTGACACGTGCGCGCGCCGAAGAATCCACTGCACGCTCGCGCGCCGAAGAAATTCGCGAGCTGATCGCCCAACAGGGCACACGCGTTGCTTTGCCTGACAGTTTTGCCACGCCGCTCACCCAGCGTTTGCAAGAGGAACAGGCCACTCTGCGAGCCAGGATTGCCGAGCTTTCTGCCACGCTGCTTCCGGCCCATCCACGGCTTCAGGAGCTCAACGCCCAACTCTCCGATCTTGGCGGCCAGATTCGCGCCGAAGCCGGGCGCATCGCACAGCGGTTTGACAATGAGGCGCGCGTCGCCTCGGCCCGCGCCGGGGCATTGCAAGATGAACTCGCCCGCTTGAGCGCCGAAGCCGCCCGCGTTGGCGAGGCTGAGGTTGAACTGCGCGCGCTGGAACGTGAAGCATCCGCCCAGCGTGATCTGCTGGCGAGCTATTTGGTGCGTTTCCGCGAGGCGGCGACGCGCGACGACGCCGCAAATCTGCCCACCAACGCACGGATCATTCAGACCGCCCAGGTCGAGCGTGACGCGATCTTCCCGCAAACAATGCCTATGATCATGATCGCGTTCGTCGGCAGTTTTGCCTTGGCCCTATTGAGCGTGACGAGCCATGCGATCCTAGCTGGTGCGGTGCGCGATGAAAGCATGGACGCGGTTGAGCCGCGTTTTGAGCCGCGCACAACGCCCGTCTCAGTACCATCAGCGCCATCGCCGGAAGAAGCCAATCCTGCGCCGAGCGGCCGTGATGCAATCGCCCGTTTGCAAACCCTGGCGGCTTCGACCGCAGCGACGACCACGGCGACTAGGGCAGCCACATCGGCGCAGACACCCACTGGTTCGGCTCCCGCGACGATGCCCAATACCGTCCGCACCTACAGCCTGACTGACGCGCAAGACTGCCGGATGCTGTTTGCCCATCTGCGCAAGAGCGGACCCCCTGGCGCTGGAACCCGGGTCACCGTGGGCGCAGCCGATGAGCACACGGTCGCGGGCGGCCTTGCCCTCCATCTTGCCCGTGCGCTGGCGGAAGCGGGCCGATCCGTCGTCATGATCGATTGCATCGGCGATCTCAGCGGCGCTGGGATCAGCGCGGACGGACCAGGATTCTATGAGTTGGTCACCGGAACCGCTGGGTTTGATTCCTCTCTCCACAAGGACCCTGACAGCGCGTTGCATTTCGTTCCGTCGGGTTTCACCCAGGCTGATCGGTCGATGATCGCCGATGATGCCGCCGATCTCGTGTTCTCAGCCTTGGCGGAAAACTATGACAGCGTGGTTGTGAATGCCGGAGCCGACCCGCAATTGCTTCTCGAATGCGCGAACATCAACGATGCCATGGTGCTTTGCGGCAACCCGGCTCGCGTGAATGTCTTGGCACAGACGCTGTCCTCAATCGTCTCGCGCGACCGCATCCTGTCAGTGCGCACCCAAACGGCCACCACCTTTCAAGCTGCCATCCCAGCCTAAACCGCAACCTTTCGGCAACCACGCGCCTTAAGTCGGTTCCAACGATTGCTGTGCGATGAAGGTGCGGACAAAAACGCTCGGACAGGAACGGCCCATGGCATCGACTCGCGTGACGCTCATGAAGAGCGCGCTGAAAACCATGCACGCGCTCAACATTCATTCAATGATGCGTCCTCTTTCGGAGGGCCTGGGCATGATTTTGACGCTGCACCGTGTTCGGCCCGCATCTGAACTCGATGCCGAGCTTGGCGCTTACCCAAATTTCAACCCCAATGGGCTCTTGGAAATCACGCCGGATTTCCTTGATGCGACATTGGAGGCGCTGAAGGCGCAAGGTCTGGCGATCATAAGCTTGGATGAAGCGGTTGAGGCCATCAAGAATCCTGCCGTTCGTTCCGGCCGGTTTGCCGTCTTCACCTTCGATGATGGCTATATCGACAATCGTGACCACGCTTTGCCCGTTCTGGAAGCCCATGAGGCACCGGCGATGCTTTACATGCCCTCGTCCTATCCGCAGGGAAAAGGCGAACTGTGGTGGGTGGCCTTGGAAGAGATGATCCGTGCGGCCGATACGTTGGTTAGGCCAGACCAGAGGTCTCAGGGCACGCAATCAGTTGCATCGGCTGACGAGAAGCTCGCCTTCTATTTGGATTTTTATTGGGCCCTGCGTGCCATGGGGCAGGATGAGCAGCGCGCGTGCGTTCGCCAGATGGCCGATGCGCAGAATTATAATCTCGACGCACTGTGCGGCCGTCTGATCCTCTCAACCCAGGAGCTGCAGGACCTCAGCGCCCATCCACTCATCACGATCGGCGCCCACACCGTGACCCATCGCGCCATTGCTCGCCTGTCGCCGGACGAGGCAATGCAAGAGATGGTGGACGGCGCTGACTGGCTGGAAGAAACGCTGGGGTCTCGGCCCAAGCACTTTGCCTTTCCTTATGGCGACCCGGGCTCGGCTGACACGCGTGACTATAAATTGGCCCGCCAGGCAGGCTTCACGACGGCTGTGACGACGCGCAAGGGCATGGTTTATGCCGATCACAGGGACCATCTTTTTGGCCTGCCGCGCGTGTCGCTGAATGGCGAGTATCAGAAGCAACGTTACATCGAACTGTTTGCGTCCGGTGCGCCGTTCCTGCTCGCCAATCGGTTCAAGAAAGTCGCTTAGCGCGCGCTAGGTCGTCGGTGCGTCTGGCTTCAGCATCCATTTTAGGATCAGCATCGCCGGGAAAGCCCAGGCGCATCCGGTCACGACATAATAGAGCATCGAGAACCATTGCGGCGCGTCTTCGAGCAGGCGCACGCCGAGCAGCATGATCATGAACGCGTAAATGATGATGAAGGCCAGCAGAACAAAGGTTCCTATCAGTTTGCGCGCGCGCATGGGAAGAGCCATTGGGCGATCTCGTTCTGTCGTTGATTGAGCCAGAGATAGGCAGATAGACGCTTTGCGCAAGCCAGAACCAGCGCGATGCGGCACCGGGCCGCAAAGGCTGGCACTAGGCAGCGAGACGTCGGAGCGCCATAACCGCGGCAATCAACATGTTTTGCGGAAAACGCCATGGCCGTCACAACCAACCCGTCGGACATCACATCGCTCGACGCCAGCATCGACACCTACCGGCCAGTTCGCGTCTGGCTTTGGTGTGTCGCAGCTTTGGTGTTTTTGATGGTCTTTGTCGGTGGCGCAACGCGGCTCACCGATTCAGGCCTTTCGATCACCGAGTGGCGTCCGATCACCGGCGCGATCCCGCCGTTGAGCGCAGAGGGTTGGGAAGCGGAGCTCGAAAAGTACCGCCAGATCCCCGAATACCAGCGCATCAACCGCGGCATGTCGATGGCGGAGTTTCAGTTCATCTATTGGTGGGAGTGGGGCCACCGGTTTTTGGGCCGCCTTGTCGGGCTTGCCTTTGTTGTCCCGTTGATCTGGTTCGCAGCGCGCAAAGCCCTGCCGCCGCAATCCATGCCCAAGCTCCTGGGGTTGCTGGCTCTTGGTGGCCTCCAAGGTTTTGTTGGCTGGTGGATGGTCGCTTCGGGCCTGACCGAGCGGGTCGATGTCAGCCAATATCGGTTAGCCGTGCATCTGACCATGGCGGCCATTATTCTGGCGTCCATCGCCTGGGTCGCGCAATCGATGAAACCCATTGAGCTTCACCTAGCAGATAGGCGAGGGCAGGCAGCGCCAGGTGCCGCCATGGCAGCCTTACTAGGTCTGTTTGTGTTGGTTCAGATCTTCCTTGGCGCGCTGGTCGCGGGCCTTGACGCCGGGCTCACTTACACGACCTGGCCGCTCATGGACGGTGACTTCATTCCGCCTGCTGCCAAGCTTTTCATCCAATCGCCATGGTATGTGAACTTCGGCGAGAACGTGCTCACCGTTCAATGGGTGCACCGCATGGGAGCTTATGCGCTGCTTGGTTTTGCAATCTTCCATGCCTGGCGCATGCGCCGCGTAGCGACCGATCGCAAGGATGCAAAAATGGCCTCAGCCCTGGTCATCGCGCTACTGCTTCAAGCGCTGATCGGCATCGTCACGCTGCTTACCCAGATCGAGATGGAATGGGCGCTGCTGCACCAGTTCTGGGCATTTGTGATCCTGGTCGTCACGGTTCTGCATCGGGCACGGCTGGTGGGTCATGGGCATCTGCCGACGAGCCAACCGGCATAAAAAAGCCAGCACACCCAGGGGCGTGCTGGCAGTTGGTCTTCAGGAATTGGTCTAGAAGGGCGCGGGCTTATGCGAGAGCCTGATCGAGGTCGGCGATGATGTCAGCAACATCCTCGATGCCAACCGAGATACGCACCGTGTCAGGCGCCGCGCCGGCTTCAGCCTTTTGCTCATCGGTAAGCTGACTGTGTGTCGTCGACGCCGGGTGGATGATCAGCGAGCGGGTGTCGCCAATGTTCGCCAGATGCGAGAACATTTTCACGCCCTCCACCAGCTTCACACCGGCCTCATGACCGCCCTTCAGGCCGAAGGTGAAGACCGCACCGGCGCCCTTGGGCGCGTATTTCTGGGCAAGCTTGTTGTATCTGTCACCCGGCAAACCGGCGTAAGACACCCACGCCACCTTGTCGTGGTTTTGCAGATGCTGCGCAACCGCCAGAGCATTGTCGCAGTGACGCTGCATGCGCAGGGGGAGGGTTTCAAGGCCGGTCTGGATGAGAAACGCGTTAAACGGAGAGATCGCTGGGCCGAGATCACGCAGGCCCAGCACACGGCAGGCGATAGCGAAGGAAATGCCGCCGAGCGCTTCGTGCAGTTTTACACCGTGATACTCGTCCAGAGCTTCGGAGAGTTTTGGATACTTATCAGACGCCGACCAATCGAAATTGCCGCCATCGACAATGATGCCGCCCATGGAGTTGCCATGGCCGCCAATGAACTTGGTCAGCGAATGGATGACGATGTTCGCGCCATGCTTGATCGGCTGCACCAAATATGGCGTTGCCATCGTGTTATCGACGATTAGCGGGATACCGGCTTTCTGCGCCACAGCGGCAATCGCTTCGATATCGGTCACCACACCACCCGGGTTGGCGATGGACTCGATGAAGATCGCCTTGGTTTTCGGCGTGATCGCTGCTTCGAACGACGAAACATCGTCTGGATCGGCCCAAACCACGTTCCAGCCAAAGCTTTTGAACGAGTGATTGAACTGGTTGATCGACCCGCCATAGAGCTTTTTGGCGGCAATGAACTCATCGCCCGGCTGCAACATAGTGTGGAATACCAGGAGCTGTGCTGAGTGGCCGGAGGCCACGGCCAGTGCTGCCGTACCGCCTTCCAAGGCAGCCACGCGCTGTTCCAGCACATCCTGCGTGGGGTTCATGATGCGGGTGTAGATGTTGCCGAACGCTTTGAGGCCAAACAGATTGGCTGCGTGTTCGGTGTCTTCAAACACAAAGCTGGTGGTCTGATAGATCGGCGTTGCCCGCGCGCCGGTGGTCGGGTCGGGCTGGGCGCCCGCATGGACGGCCAGCGTGTTGAAGCCTTGGGGTTTGTCGCTCATGATTGGTCCTCACCGGTTTAAGCCCACGCGAAAACGTAGGGGTCGTTCTGAATATCGAATGAGCGTTCTTTATATAGAACGACCTTGAAGGTCAATCCGGTTGGAAAAGCGCCAAATCATGTGGTAATAAAATACCGCATTTATAGTCCGTTGAAATCAATATGAAAATCGCGTCAATCGGTGCTTGACCGAACAAACTGACGCTCGTATAGAACCATCAACCTTGCAAGGGCGCTGGTCCTTCAAGGCACCGTATTTTCCAAAAACGGCCAAATTTTCTGACCAAGGGCGCTTTCACGCGCCAACAGTCGATGCTTTGCCCGTTTGAAGAGCAGGACCAAACCCATGAAGACCTATTCAGCGAAGCCCGCTGAGGTGGAGAAGAAGTGGATTATCATTGACGCCGAAGGCCTTGTGGTCGGGCGTCTGGCATCCCTTATCGCCACCCGCCTGCGCGGCAAGCACAAGCCAACCTTCACGCCGCACATTGACTGCGGCGACAATGTCATCGTGATCAATGCCGATAAGGTGATCTTCACCGGTCGCAAGCGCGAGAACAAAAAGTATTACTGGCACACCGGCTATCCGGGCGGCATCAAAGAGCGCACGGCCAAAGCGCTGCTCGAAGGTCGTTTCCCCGAGCGCGTGGTGGAAAAAGCCGTTGAACGCATGCTGCCGCGTGGTCCACTTGGCCGTCAGCAGCTCTCCAACATGCGCGTCTATGCTGGCGCCGAACACCCCCATGAAGCGCAACAGCCTGAAGTGCTCGACGTCAAAGCGCTGAACGCGAAAAACAGCCGGAGGGCTGCATAATGGCCGAACAAATCACCTCTCTTGAAGATCTTGGTGGCGCCATGGGTGTGGCTCCCGGTGAAGGCGACGCGCCTGTCACGGATGCTGCCCCTGTCCATGTCCAGAAGCTGGACGACCAGGGCCGCGCCTATGCCACCGGCAAGCGTAAAGACGCCATCGCCCGTGTTTGGGTGAAGCCTGGTTCCGGCCAGATCACTGTCAACGGCAAAGACTTTTCCGCCTATTTCGCACGTCCGGTGCTGCAGATGATCGTGCAGCAGCCGATCGTCGCAGCGGCCCGCGACGGTCAGTTCGACATTGTTGCAACCGTTAAGGGCGGTGGCTTGTCAGGTCAGGCCGGTGCTGTGCGCCACGGCGTTTCCAAAGCGCTCACCTATTACGAGCCGGATCTGCGCGGTGTTCTCAAAGCTGGTGGGTTCCTGACACGTGACAGCCGTGTTGTTGAGCGTAAGAAGTACGGTAAGGCCAAAGCCCGCCGTTCCTTCCAGTTCTCCAAGCGCTAACATCCAATCCAACCTGTTTGGGTTTTGGGGGCGGAGCGCAAAGCGCTTCGCCCTTTTTATTGTCTAAGGGCCTGATCTCATGACCAAAACCATCAAAACTGCGATCCTAGGCGCGTCCGGTTACACCGGCGCAGATGCGATGCGGCTCGCGCTGCGCCATCCGAATATCGAGATCGTCGCGCTGACGGCCAACACGCACGCAGGCAAACCGGTCGGTGATGTTTTTGAACATCTTCGTGGCGTCGACTTGCCGGATTTGGTCACGCTTGACGATGTCGACTGGAAAGGCGTCGATCTGGTCATTTGCGCCTTACCGCATGGCACCACGCAGGCCACGACGAAAACCATCCGCGCGACCAACCCCGACTGCGTGGTCGTTGATATGTCGGCTGACTTCCGGCTGCGTGACACTGATACCTATGCTCAATGGTATGGCATCCCGCACGGCGCGCCGGAACTCCAGGGTGAAGCTGCCTATGGACTGTCCGAACACAACCGCGATGCCATCGCAGGCGCAAAGATCGTGGCCTGCCCAGGATGCTTTCCCACTGCCGCGTTGACGGCGTTAATCCCGCCGCTCGCCGATGGCCATATCCAAGCGGACGACATTGTCATCGACGCCAAGACCGGCATTTCCGGTGCGGGCAGGGGCCTGAAGCAAGGCATGCTGTTTGCCGAGGCCGGCGAGGGTACATCCCCGTATGGAATCGGCCATCACCGTCATATGCCGGAGATCGAGCAAGAGCTTTCCAAAGCGTCAAGCCAAGCGATCACCATCGGCTTCACACCACATCTGGTGCCGATGTCCCGCGGCGAGCTGCTGACATGTCACGTCAGACTCGCGAACAATGTTTCGGTTGATGATGTACGGGCCGGGCTCGCAGCGCGCTATGCCGATGAACCGTTCGTGTTGGTGCTCGATGAAGGGCAGATTCCAAAAACACAGAACGTGCGTGGCTCCAACATGGTCCATATCGGCGTCTTCAAGGACCGGCTACCGGGCAGGGCGATCATCATTGCGGCGCTCGACAATCTGGTGAAGGGGTCGGCGGGCCAGGCTCTGCAGAACGTCAATATCGCGTTTGGCTTTGAGGAGACGCTCGGCCTGGAACAGGTCGCGCTTTTCCCCTAAGCCTCGTTGTTTTTGCTTGGCTTGAATGGCGCCATACCGGCGCGGGCGAGTTCGTCCGCGCGCTCGTTCATTTCGTCGCCCGCATGGCCCTTAACCCAATGCCACGCTACGTCATGATTCAGAATCTGAGCGTCAAGTTGCTCCCATAAATCCCTGTTTTTGACCGGTTTTTTGTCAGCAGTTTTCCAGCCACGGGCTTTCCAGTTCACCATCCATTTGGTTATGCCGTCTTTGACATAGGACGAGTCGGTGTGAACCGCGACCTTGGACCGGCGCGTCAAAGCGGCCAGCGCTTCGATGGCTGCCGTCAGTTCCATGCGGTTGTTGGTGGTCTCGCTCTCGCCGCCCTTCAACTCTTTTTCATGACCATTGAAGGTCAGGATCGCGCCCCAGCCTCCCGGGCCGGGATTGCCGGAGCATGCGCCATCCGTCCATATTTCCACGAGCTTCTCAGTCAAAGTCCAACCCATAAAAGCGGGCGTCGTAGACGCCTTGGTGAAAGGCAAGTTTGGTGGCGTATTCCTGCGGGTTTTTCGGCACTACGAGCGCACCATCCGGTACGGTCAGCCAATCATTGAGGCGGGTCACCAGAAAGCGAATGGACGCACCACGCGCCAACAACGGAAGCGCCTCGATCTCCTCACGCTCCAGTTGGCGAATGCTTTGATAGCCGGCGACGAGCGCCCGCGCTTTGGTGACGTTGAACGCCAAGTCCGGCTCAAAACACCAGGCATTGAGGCAGATCACCAAATCGTAGGCATAGGCGTCGGTGCAGGCGAAGTAGAAGTCGATGAGCCCGGACACCTGATTGTTCAGGAAGAACACATTGTCGGTGAAGAGGTCCGCATGGATGACTCCGGATGGCAAATCGTGCGGCCAAAGCTTGTCCATCTGATCGAGTTCGCGGCCCATGCGCGTGCGCAGACCTGGAAAGGCCTCGTCGGCCGCCTTGGCCGGAATGCCATCATAAACTTCGCGCCATCCAACCAATGAAAGATCGTTTGGTCGGTTGGTCGGAAAGTCCGCCGTAGCCAGATGGAATTTGGCCAGCACCTCACCAAGCTTGCGGCAATGCTCGGCCCGTGGGCGGCGGATTGCAACGCCGTCCAGAAAGGAGATGATTGTTGCGGGGCGTCCGCATAGCTCGCCAAGCACGGCTCCATCACGCCGGGCAATGGGCAGCGGGCAATTGAGGCCGCGCTCCACTAGATGTTTCATTAGATCGAGAAAAAACGGCAGGTCCCCTGCATTCACGCGCTTTTCAAACAGCGTCAGAATGTAGGTCCCAGCTTCCGTGCGCAGCAAAAAGTTGGAGTTCTCAACGCCTTCGGCAATGCCTTTGAAAGCCAGCACCTCGCCAAGATTGTAATCGGCAAGAAAGCTATCAAGGTCGTCATCGCTGACATCGGTGTAGACAGCCATGGAAAAATTAGCCGTTTACGAAGCGCATGTCATCGCGGGTGAGGTCAACATCGCGCAGAGCCCTGGCAACCGGAAAGAGCTCGTTTTCTTGAGCGGTTTCAACAAGATCAAGCGAAACCTGGAATCGGTCTTTGAACCGGTTGATGACGCCTTCCACCAGGATTTCCGGCGCTGATGCGCCTGCAGAAAGCGCCACGACAGCACCATCGGAGATGGTGTTCATATCAATGTCGTCCGGTCCTGCGATCAGCAACCCTTTGGCAGCACCGGCCCGCTCGGCGACTTCCACCAACCGCTTGGAGTTGGAGGAGTTCTGCGCGCCCACCACCAGAAAAAGGTCAGTACCCGGCGCAGCGGCTTTCACCGCTTCCTGCCGGTTGGTGGTGGCATAACAAATCGATTCGCCGGCTGGATCGGCGATCTCGGGGAATTTCGCCTTCAGCGCATTGATCACATCGGCGGTGTCGTCCACCGAAAGCGTCGTTTGCGTCACGTAACCGAGCATAGCTGGGTCTGGCGGCGAATAGGCGGCCACATCATCAGGCGTTTCAATCAGGTCCACCGCACCTTCTGGCAATTGCCCCATGGTACCAACAACCTCCGGGTGACCGGCATGGCCAACCAACACCACTTGGCGGCCGAGTTTCATGTGCCGCGCGGCCTGTTTATGGACTTTGGAAACGAGCGGGCAGGTGGCATCGAAATAGAGGAGGTTCAGCGCCTCAGCATGGGCCGGCACTGATTTCGGTACGCCGTGAGCCGAGAAAATCACCGGTGCTTTGGAGCCATCGGGTATCTCGTCCAACTCCTTGACGAATATAGCGCCTTTTTCCCGCAGACCATCGACCACATAGCGGTTGTGCACGATTTCATGGCGCACATAGACCGGCGCGCCATACCGTCTCAGCGCCATCACGACCATTTGAATGGCGCGATCGACCCCGGCGCAGAATCCACGCGGACCGCACAGGCGAAGGGTTAGGGAGGGGGAAGCGTTTGCCATGCCCTGTCCTAGCTGCTGTCATGGGCGATGAAAAGGTGGCTTTGAAGGATAGCGCCCGCGCCATTTGGCACTACATTAGGTTTCATACCAAGACCTTTGAAAGGTGCACTATGCGTTTTGCCCATCCGACGGCTCTGTTGACCAAATCCGCACTTCTGGCCGCTCTGCTGGGTGGGTTGATCATGCCGACCCAAGCCCCGGCTCAGACTGACAGTGACTTGGATGCTTGTGCTTTTGAGACGATCATCGATCTGCGCACAGGCGTGCCAACGACGGCGCGACGTTTGTTTGGTGAAGCAGGGAACACGCAGCTGGTGTTTTTAGGCGAGCGCCACGGCACGCCGGAGCATGTCGCGCTGGCCTCCTGCATTCTTGAAGCAAAGACCGGAAGCAGGCCGCCTGTCCTGGCTTTGGAACACGTGCCCGCCAGCAGTCAGCGCGAGCTTGACGATTGGCGCCGCAACAATGCCTTTGACACCGACCTTTTCGCCGACATTGTCGATTGGGAGGGCTTGGGTTGGCCCGATTTCAACATCTATCGCCCACTGATCGAAACCGCCGGCAACGCGCGCGCGCATGTGATCGCGACAGATCAACCACAACCCGGCGCTGGCGGCCCGTCCTACGACGCCCTGTTGGAGGTCGCCCCGACCTATGGCTTGCAGACCGACGAGATTGTCGAGGCCTGGATTCCGGACATGATCGCCGGCCATTGCGGATTGATCGATGAAGAGGCCGCCGAGCGCATGGCGCTGGCGCAGATGGAACGCGATCGGATCATGGCTGGCCGGCTTGTGGCAGGGCGCGGGCGCGGGCCCTCAACGCTGTACTTCGGCGGAAAGGGACATGTGCGCATGGATCGCGCAATTCCCTATCTGATTGCGCGCACCGACCGCCCACCCAGCATGCTGACCATTGCCGCCTACACCGTCGATGAATGGGCAAGTGTGCTTGAAGAGGGGCCGATCCGCGACCAAGGGCTTAATGCACGCTACGACATTGTAGTCGTTGCCGGGGAATCGAACCCAACCGACGAGTTTTTGTGCGAGCAGATGCGCGCCATCATGGGTGGGTGATCCAGTTAGTGGCCTTGCGTTAAGCCGATCACGCGCATCCAATTGCCGCGGCAGATCTTGGCGATCAGTTCATAGCCATAGCCATGCTCTTCCATGGCGCTGACAAGAACCGGCAGGCCTGCAACGGAGCCTATGTCGGCAGGAATGACAGCGCCGTCGAAATCTGACCCGAGTGCGACGTGATCCTCGCCCATTCGTTTGATCATGTGATCAAGGTGCTCAAGCATCAAAGAAACCGGCGTGTCGCTGCGCATCCGGCCATCGGCGCGCAAAAAGGCCGCCGCAAAGTTGAGCCCAACCACGCCGCCGGACGCGGCGATGACATCCAATTGCTTGTCGGTTAGGTTGCGCGCATGGGGACAGAGTGCGTGAGCGTTCGAGTGCGTGGCGACCAGCGGCGCGTCACTCAGCCGCGCGACATCCCAAAAGCCCGCCTCATTGAGATGCGCCAGATCGACCATCACGTTCAACGCGTTGCACTTGGCAATCAGTCGCTTGCCATGATCGGTCAAGCCGCCACCCACGTCCGGCGAACCGGGAAAGCGGAACGGCACACCTTCACCATAGATGGTCGGGCGGCTCCACACTGGCCCGAGCGATCGCAGACCAAGCGCATGAAACTCGTCCAGTACAGCGAAATCCGGGTCGATCGCCTCCGCGCCTTCCATGTGCAGAAAAGCAGCGATCCCACCGGCTTCCATCACGCGTTCGATGTCGTCCGCTGTGGTGCAGATCGTCAGTGAACCTAGGTCCTGTAGCGTCTGAAGCGTTTCCAACTGGATGCGTGCGGCGCGCAGGGCGTCATCGGCGGGCACCATCGGTGACAGCGGGATGTCGTAGTGAAAGGCTCGCATCGCTTCATTGGCGTCGCGGCGCTGTGGCTTGCCCCGCTGCGTGCTCGGCACCCAGATGGCGAAAAAGCCGCCGCCAAAACCGCCTGCTCGCGCTTTGTTTGCATCCAGGTGACCACTTGGCCGACCGGCCTGGAATTGGCTAGCGGCGGAAACGCCGCCGGCCAGATAGAGCCTTGCCAGCAGATCATTGTGACCGTCAAAGACGAGCTGACGGCTCATCCGAGCGTGACCTTCAGGCGCTCAAGCCCGTGAAAATGGTAGGCGTCTTTGAAACGCGGCGTTTCGGCCATGCGGATGTTCGGAAAGCGTTGAAACAGCATCGGGATGGCCGTGGCCATTTCCAGCCGTGCCAGCGTGTGTCCAATGCAGAAATGGATTCCAGCGCCAAACGCCACTTGTTTGACCGGTTCACGCGCGGGGTTGAAGCGCTGAGGCTCCGGCATCGCGCGCGGATCGTGATTGGCGAGCCCAAGGTGAAGGCCAATAACGTCGCCTTGGTGCAACGGCACACCGAAAAGCTTACAGTCTTCCAACACATATCGCATGAACATGTGCAGCGGTGGCGTGTGGCGTAGAATCTCCTCGGTCATGGCTTCTGGGGTTGAAAGCCAGGTCTGGTGCTCCTCCCGTGATGAATGGAACAGCGTGCGCAGGCCGTTACCCATCGCGTGCACCGTTGCCTCATGGCCGGCATTCAAGAGCAGGATGGTGGTTGAGACGATTTCATCTTCGGTGAGACGATCCTGCGCTTCATGTGCGGTAATAAGATGGGTCAGCAGATCAGGCCCTGGCGCAGCGCGGCGCTTGGCGATCTCTTTCCGCACAAACGCTGTGAAATCCCGCGCGGCAGCATTGGCCGCCTCCTCGACGGCGCGATCACGACCGAAAGCGTACATTTGCACCATCGCGTGCGACCAGGCGAGAAGCTGCGGCACGTGCGCCAGGTCGATGCCAAGCATGCGTGCGATGGTGTTGCCGGCAATTGGCTCTCCAAAATCAGCAATGAGATCTGGCGCATCCGAAAACGCATCCATCGCTTTTTGCGTTTCAGCTGCGATCTCCGGCCCAAGTGCTTCCACATGACGAGAGACAAATGCGCGATTGATCAAACCACGCAGACGGGTGTGGTCCGGTGGTTCGAGCTCCAAAAGCGAGCGCGCATCAATGGCGTCGAAGTCGGCGGTATGCGCAGCCGGTTCATCCCAACCAAGTGCCTTGCGGCTTGTCTTGTGCAGAATCTGCCGTCCCAAACGTCTGTCACGAAACAGCGCATTCGCCGCATTCAGACCGCCGAACACCCAATGGCCATACGCCTCCCAAAACACGATAGGTCCATCATCGCCGCTTGCCGCGTGGAGCGCGGCATAGGCTGTGTATGGGTTCTGGACGAACGCATCGTCACGCGGATCGACGGAAAGGCGCCGGGATCCAGGGTCATAGGGGAGGTGATTCATGACATCGACTTAAGCCGAGTGGTGGCAAAGAAAAAGCCCGGCGTCTTGGTGCCGGGCTTGGAGCAACAGACGTAGAATGTCTCAGCTCAGTACACGCAGTCGTACTTCACAGGGAGGAGAAGAGGTGCGTGGTCATTGCATGCCTTGCTCGGGCGCTCCTGAGATCAGGAGCACCCGCTGGTTGATCCGCAGGTGTCGCACTTCAGGCAGGTGCCGTTGCGCACCATGGTGAAGTTGCCACACTCGGCGCAGTTTTCGCCTTCATAGCCCTTCATCCGGGCGATGGTGCGCTGCTCAGCGACGCTTTCCAATGGTTTAGGCCCCGCTGCGGCGCTGGATGGCTCAGGCGCCAGTTGAAGCGCCGCCGATGTTGCGACCGCTGCGGATGAAAGCGAAGCTGTCATCGTATTGGTGGAGACTGCAGCGCTTGTACCACCGGCCGTATCGTTTGCAGCCGAGCCGCCAACGACTTGAAGGCGTTCGGCTACCTTGCCGCGCACCAGACCCGCCGAGACGATGGAGTTGGCCGACGGTTTTTCAGCATCTTCGCCTTTGCCAAGCGTGGTGGCACCAGCTTCATCGGGCTGGACGTGCGCAAGGTCGTAGCGGCCCAGGTAAGACACAGCCAATTCGCGGAAGATGTAGTCAAGGATCGACGTCGCATTCTTGATCGTCTCATTGCCCTGCACCATGCCAGCCGGCTCGAACCGGGTGAAGGTGAAGGCATCGACATACTCTTCCAACGGCACGCCATATTGCAGGCCAAGGGAGATCGCGATGGCAAAATTGTTCATCATCGCCCGGAAGGCCGCGCCCTCCTTGTGCATGTCGATGAACACTTCGCCCAGGCGACCATCTTCGTATTCGCCGGTGGTCAGATAGACCTTGTGGCCGCCGACGCGCGCCTTTTGGGTGTAGCCCTTGCGGCGATCCGGCATTTTTTCGCGAACGCGCACCTCTTTCTCGATGATGCGCTCAACAATCTTTTCAGCGACCTTCTGCGCCCGCATCGACTGTGGCGCGGCGATGATGGCGTCCATCGTGTCTTCGGCCTCATCGTCATCGTCATTGTCGGCGAGAAGCTGCGAGTTCAGCGGCTGGGAGAGCTTGGAACCATCGCGATACAGCGCATTGGCTTTCAGCGCGAGCTTCCAGGAGAGCATGTAGGCGCTCTTACAGTCCTCGACTGTCGCCGCATTGGGCATGTTGATCGTCTTAGAGATCGCGCCGGAGATGAACGGCTGTGCAGCGGCCATCATGTGAATATGGCTTTCCACCGACAGGAACCGCTTGCCCTTCTTGCCGCAAGGGTTGGCGCAATCGAACACCGCGTAATGCTCTTCCTTCAGGTGCGGCGCACCTTCCAGCGTCATGGTTCCGCAAACATGCTCGTTGGCCATGTTGATCTCGTCAGCCTCAAAGCCGAGCGCTGAAAGCATATCGAAGGCCGGGTCGTTGAGTTGCTCATCGGTAAAACCAAGCTCATCGATGGCGATGTCATCGCCAAGCGTCCAACGGTTGAATACGAACTTGATGTCGAACGCTGAGCCCAGTGCCCCTTCGATCTTGGCAATCGCAGCGTCGGAAAAGCCCCGCGCCTTGAGCGAGGTGTGGTTGACGCCTGGCGCCTGCGCCAGTGAGCCATGACCCACCGCATAGGCCTCGATTTCACCGATCTCAGCCACAGTGTAACCAAGCACGCGAAGCGCTTCGGGTACCGCGCGGTTGATGATCTTGAAATACCCGCCACCGGCAAGCTTCTTAAACTTTACCAGAGCGAAGTCCGGCTCGATCCCGGTTGTGTCGCAGTCCATGACCAGGCCAATGGTGCCGGTCGGTGCGATCACCGTAGCTTGCGCGTTGCGATAGCCGTGCTGCGAGCCGAGCGAGACCGCTTTGTCCCAAGCCTGGGTCGCGTGCTTGATCAGCCGTTGGTCCGGGCAGTTCTCATGATCTAGCGGCACCGGATTGACTGACAGGCCTTGATAGCCATCGGCCATGCCAAGGGCTGCCTGACGGTGGTTGCGCATCACGCGCAGCATGTTCTCAGCATTGGCTTCATAACCGGGGAAAGGTCCCAGTTCCTTGGCCATCTCAGCCGACGTGGCATAGGCAACACCGGTCATGATCGCCGTCAGCGCGCCACAGATCGCACGGCCTTCAGGAGAGTCATACGGAATGCCGGAGGTCATCAGCAGGCCGCCAATATTGGCATAACCCAAACCCAGCGTGCGGTATTCGTAGGAAAGCTGTGCGATCTGCTTGGATGGGAACTGTGCCATGGCGACAGAGATTTCCAGCACCATCGTCCAAAGCCGCACGCCATGCTCATAGGCTTCGATATCGAAGACCTTTTGGGCTCCGCTTTCGCTGGCTTCGTTGAACTGAAGCAGGTTCAGCGAGGCAAGGTTACAGGCCGTATCGTCCAGGAACATATATTCTGAACACGGGTTGGACGCGCGGATGCGTCCACCGGCTGGCGATGTGTGCCAGTCATTCATGGTGGTGTTGAAGTGCAGGCCGGGATCAGCTGATGCCCAAGCGGCGTGACCGATCTTTTCCCAAAGATCCTGGCTTTTCACCGTCTTGTGGACTTTGCCGGTGGTCCGCTCCACCAAGTCCCAATCGCCGTCCTGTTCGACCGAGCGCAGGAAATCATCGGTGATGGAGACAGAGTTGTTGGAGTTCTGGCCCGAAACGGTGCCATAGGCTTCTGAATCCCAGTCGGTGTCGTAGGTGGAGAACTCAATCTCTTTGTAGCCTTGGCGCGCAAACTGAATGACGCGGGCAATATAGTTTTCCGGCACCAGCGCCTTTTTGGCCGCGCGCACTTCGCGCTTCAGCGCCGGGTTCTTGGTGACCTCGAAGCAATCGCCATCTTCGCCTTCGCAGTTGACGCAGGCCTTCATGATCGCGGTCAGATGCTTTTTGACGATCTTGGAACCGGTGACGAGAGCCGCAACCTTCTGCTCCTCCTTCACCTTCCAATCGATGTAGGTCTCGATATCGGGGTGATCGACATCGACAACGACCATCTTGGCCGCACGACGCGTCGTGCCACCGGATTTTATGGCGCCAGCAGCGCGGTCGCCGATCTTCAGGAAGCTCATCAGGCCGGAAGATTTGCCGCCGCCGGAAAGTTTTTCGCCTTCGCCGCGCAACATGGAAAAGTTCGAGCCGGTGCCTGAGCCATATTTGAACAGGCGCGCCTCACGCACCCAAAGATCCATGATCCCGCCTTCATTGACGAGGTCATCGCCAACGCCTTGAATGAAGCAGGCGTGTGGCTGCGGGTGCTCGTAGGATGACGCGGACTTGGTCAGCTCACCGGTTTCTGGATCGACATAATAATGGCCCTGGCCTGGTCCATCGATGCCATAGGCCCAGTGAAGCCCGGTGTTGAACCATTGCGGTGAGTTTGGCGCGACACGCTGGGTTGCAAGCATAAAGGCAAGTTCATCGCGGAACGCCAAGGCGTCTTCTTCGCTGTCGAAATAGCCGCCTTTCCAGCCCCAATAAGTCCAGGTGCCGGACAGGCGGTCGAAGACTTGGCGGGAATCGCGCTCTGGGCCGTAGCGCTCCTCTTCCGGCAACTCAGCAAGTGCCTCTTCATCGGCAACCGAACGCCAGAGCCAAGAGGGAACAGAATTTTCTTCGACTTTCTTCAGCCGAGCGGGCACGCCGGCCTTACGGAAATATTTCTGGGCGATGATGTCGCACGCCACCTGACTCCAAGTCTCAGGAACCTGAATGTCCTTCAACTGGAAGACGACCGATCCATCCGGATTGCGAATCTCGCTCAGTGCGTTGCGAAACGTAAGATCCGCATAGGCCGATTGGCCGTCTTTGGTGAAATGCCGCGTGACACGCATCGTGGTAGTGCTCCTCTAGCCCATTCTCATCGGCGCAACGCTGCTCGCCCCAATCTGATGATCTTCATCAGATCCCTCAAGCATGGCCCGCTTTGGGCCGGCACCGATTCCGTTAGTGCGGTTAGCCTAACTACACCTAGATATGGTGTGTAAACAAAAAATTAACACCACATATTGCGTCAGTTGGCGTCAAAAAGCCATGCCGCTACGTCATTGAACGTGCGGGGCAAAACCGTCTTTACGGACATACAATCTGGAAATGCGTCGCTCAGCCCGGAAACGCTGGACCTTAAACGGCGACGTCGTTCAGAAGGCCCGACTCGCAGGAAGGCGTCAACCTTGGTCTAAGGGAAAAGTCAGATGCCGATTTTATCCACGGGATGGGTGTGGACAAAAAAGGCCTTGCCTGTGGGTAGTTGGCTGCGGGCAAATTCGATGGTCTAGGCCCAGTCCTCCATCCACCCAACACGGCACTAAAAAACAGCAAGGCTTAAGCGAAGGGCGCGCTGGACAGACCCTGACAATCGGGGCACAAGGCAGGCGATCACTCTTCAGCCTGTTTGCGGACCAAAGATGAAACAGTTTCTCTTGCGATTCTTCACCTGGTGGCAGGACCAGACGTTCGGCACCATGTGGTTCACCGCCCGCAAAGGCCAGCGCGTCGGTGAAGATGAGCTTGGCAATGTCTATTATCGCGCAGACGTACCGCCCTTAGGCGAGCGCCGCTGGGTGATCTACAATGGAGAGGCCGATGCCTCGGCCATTCCGCCAGGCTGGCATGGCTGGATTCATAAAAAGACCGACGTGCCGCCGACCGAAGATGGCTATGTCGCCAAAGAGTGGGAATTGCCCCACAAACCCAATCTAACGGGTATGCCTGGCGCTTACCGCCCGGAAGGCTCGATCCTGACGCCAGCAAAGCGCCCGGCAGCCACGGGTGATTACGAGGCTTGGTCGCCAGGCGACTGATCCCAGAAAGATAGCTCGCGACCGATCGTACCGATCACGCTAGGAATTCAGCATCGAATCGCCACAATGTGACAACAGGGCTTTCGCAAGCTCTGCCGCATCGTCTTTGCGCCCCCCGAATCTGTTTGAGACCCTTATGCGTTTGCCATCATTCCTTTCTGTTTTTTTGGCCGGAGCGGTCGCGCTGGCCGGTGTGAGTTTTGCGTTTGCGCAGACGTCGGCGCCGGTGCTGCGCAACGAACATCCGGTGGCACTGTTTGCTGGTCTCGATAAGATTACCGGCGAGTTGCACACCTTCTATGTTTTCGTTGATGAAACCGTCCAATTTGGCGCGCTGCAGCTGACGCCGCGGGTTTGCTACGACCGTCCGCCATCCGAGCCGGAGCGCACAACGGTCTTTCTGGAAGTCGATGAACTGACGCTCGACCGCCGTATCCGCCGCATTTTCACTGGTTGGATGATCGCCGAAAGCCCTGGGCTCAACGCGATCGACCACCCTGTTTATGACGTCTGGTTAACCGGTTGCAGCGACTCAACGCCGGAAACGCCCGTCGAAGGCCAGCAGTAAAAGTCGGCCTCCCGCGAGACCGCTTCGCGCAAAGCTTCACGATAGACATCGGCAGGGATTTCCGTTGCGCCGAACTGCCGCAAATGCTCGGTGATGAACTGAGTGTCGAGCAGGGTGAAACCGCCCGCCTTCAAACGTCCTACCAGATGTACCAGCGCTACCTTGGAAGCGTCTCGGGCCCGCGAAAACATACTCTCGCCGAAGAACGCACCGCCCAGCGCCACGCCATAAAGGCCGCCTACCAATACCCCGTCCTGCCAGGCTTCCACAGTGTGACAGGCTCCGCGCTCAAACAGCGCGCCATAGAGCCGCCTGATATCAGCATTGATCCAGGTTGACGAACGGCCTGGCGCGCTGGCCGAACAGCCATCGATCACGCCTTCAAAGTCGCTGTCGATACGGACCTCAAAAGTGTCCTGGCGCACGGTTCGTGCAAGACGTCGCGGCACGTGAAACGCATCAAGCGGGATAACGCCACGCATTGGCGGGTTGACCCAAAACACCGACGCATCGTCAGCGTCTTCAGCCATGGGGAAGAAGCCGACCTCATAGGCCTGTAGCAGCAGATCGGGCGTTATCGTGTCGGCCATCGGCAGCGTTGCCTGTGCCTTCCGATCAGTGGCCTTGGTCGGCCAGCCACCGCTCCAGCCAATGGATGGAATAGTCGCCGCTGCGAATATCCGGCTCGTTCACCAGTCGGCGGAACAAGGGCAGGGTGCTTTCCACGCCCGCGATCACGAACTCGTCCAAGGCCCGCGCCATCCGGTTGATCGCCATATCGCGCGTATCGGCATGCACAATCAGCTTGCCGATCAGACTGTCGTAATAGGGCGGGATACGATAGCCCTGGTAAACAGCTGAATCGACACGTACGCCCAAACCACCCGACGGATGGTAGGACTCGATCACACCAGGCGAGGGGCGGAATGTCTCCGGGTGTTCGGCATTGATGCGCACTTCGATGGCATGGCCTTCAAAGCTGACATCCTCTTGTGTGACCGATAATCCCTGACCGGCGGCAACGCGCAACTGCTCCGCCACCAAATCCAGACCCGTGATCGCTTCGGTGACCGGGTGTTCCACCTGAAGGCGCGTGTTCATCTCAATAAAATAGAACTCACCATCCTCGTACAGGAACTCGATGGTGCCCGCGCCCGAATAACCAAGGTCTGCAATCGCCTTGGCAGACACAGCGCCGATCTCTTCGCGCTGCTCCGGCGTGATCACCGGTGAAAGCGCTTCTTCCCAGACCTTTTGATGGCGACGCTGCAGCGAACAATCACGTTCGCCGAGGTGGATCGCCTTGCCCATGCCGTCGCCAAACACCTGCACCTCTATGTGACGCGGGTTTTGAAGGTATTTTTCCATGTAGAGCGCATCGTCGCCAAAAGCGGCGCGTGCCTCGGCGCGAGCTGTGTTCACCGCGTCGGTCAGCTCTTCAACGTTGCGCGCGACTTTCATGCCGCGTCCGCCGCCACCGGCCGCCGCCTTCACGATCAACGGAAAGCCCATGCCTTCGGCGACCTGGCGTGCCTCTTCCACCGAACGCAGTTCGCCTTCCGAACCCGGAACAACGGGAATGCCGAGGCGCTTCACGGTTGCCTTGGCGGCGATCTTGTCGCCCATAACGTCGATATGCTCGGCCTTTGGGCCAATAAACGTCACATTGTGCGCGGCCAGAATTTCAGAGAATTTGGCATTTTCCGACAGAAAGCCGTAACCGGGATGCACCGCATCGGCGCCGGTGATTTCACAAGCGGCCAGGATCTGCGGGATATTGAGATAGCTTTCGCGGGCATCTGGCGGGCCGATACAAACGCTTTCATCGGCCAGGCGAACGTGCATCGCGTGCGCGTCGGCGGTGGAATGCACCGCGACTGTGCCGATACCCAGCTCTTTGCAAGCGCGCATCACGCGCAGGGCGATCTCACCACGGTTGGCGATCAGAACTTTCTTGAACATGTCTGAAAACTCCGCGCCCTATCAGGCGATAATCACCAGCGGCTCACCATACTCGACCGGCTGCTTGTCGGTCACCAAAATCTCTTGCACCACGCCGGATGCCGTTGCCGGGATTTGGTTCATAGTCTTCATTGCTTCAACGATCAGAAGCGTTTGTCCTTCACGAACCGTGTCGCCCACCTTGATGTAAGCGGCGGAACCTGGCTCCGGCGAGAGGTATGCGGTGCCGACCATCGGCGAGCGAACGGCTTCGCCCTCTGTTTTCTCCGAAGGCGCATCAGCAGGGGCAGATGTTGCTTGCGCCGGAGCAGCTGAAGCCGCCGGTGCGGCCGCGACTGGGGCCGGAACCTGTGCGGTATGGGTCACCGCTGCTGGCGTGCGGGCGATGCGAACCCGGGTGTCGTCTTGTTCAACCTCGATCTCAGTCAGATCCGTCTCATTGAGCAGCAGCGCCAATTGACGAATAAAATCCTGATCGATGGTGGCCTTGGACTTCGACATAGAAACTCTTTCACTCATCACCGCACGTCGTAACAGAGCCGAGGAGACGTGCGCACGCGATCACAAGGGTAGGTGAATTGATCGGCGCGGTATAGCCGCTCGTGTGCTGGCCGTCCACTGCCTGTATGCGGCCATGATTAAGCGTCGATCAGGTCCGAAAGCGCGGTCAGAGCCAGCCGATAGCCAACGGCGCCAAGCCCGGCAATCATGCCCTTTGAGGCTTGCGCGGTATGGCTTGTGTGGCGGAAGGGTTCGCGCGCGTGGATGTTGCTCAAATGGACTTCAATGGCCGGCAAGTCTGCGGCTTTCAGCGCATCGTGCAACGCAATCGACGTGTGGCTGTAGGCGCCGAAATTGCAGATCAACCCGTCGGCGAGCCGGCGCGCCTCATGGACCCAGTCGACGAGCACGCCCTCATGGTTGGACTGCCGAAAATCGATCTCTAGGTCGATATCTGCCGCATGATCACGGCACATGGCCTCCAAATCATCCAGCGTTTCATGGCCGTAGAGATGCGGCTCACGTTGCCCCAAAAGATTGAGATTGGGACCGTTGAGAATGAAGACGGTGGCCATAATGCATCCAGCCCGGTGGAGAAGTTGCGCCGCGAATCGACTAGAGCGCCGACAGGCGATCACGCTCAACTTGTATGGCCTCCGCGAGCCGGTCAAATCCGACAGCGCCCATCAACCGTTGGTCGCCGACGATGAAGGCGGGTGTGCCACGAATGTTAAGCTGTTCGGCTAAGGCGTAGGCCTCGCCGATGGGCTCCATCAGGGATGGGCTGTCGAGCGCCAGGTCAAGCGCTGGCTCGTCGGCGCCGAGCTCCAAGGCCACGCGGCGCGCCATCGCAGCGTCGGCCTGAACGGACTCGTTCATCATCGCGTCGATGAACGCCGTCATGTCGCCGCCAATGGCCCGAAAGGCCACAGCAACCTGGGCCGCCTCAAGCGATCCTGGCCCCAGGACCGGAAAGTCTTTGACGAGAACCCGCACATCGTTTTGCTCGGCGATGAGGCGCATCACGTCGCCATGGGCGCGTTTGCAGAAGCCGCAATTGTAATCCATGAACTCAACGAGCGTGATCGCCCCGTCGGGGTTGCCCATGATGCTGGCATTCTGATCGTCGAACAGCAGATCGGCATTTTCAGCGATCACGTCTGCAACAAGGTCCACCTCGGCTGAGGCCCGTGCGGCTTCAAGAGCTTCGACGGCCTCGTCGAGAATCAAGGGATTGTCGAGCAGGGCCTGGCGCACCAGGGCAACGGCGCCTTCACGGTCGGCTTCCGCCAAAGCCGAAAGGCTCGTCGAAGAACTTATTGGTGTTGGTGCCGCTGGGGCGAGGTCCAGTGGTAGAGTTTCGGCCTCGACCGCGCGCTCAAGCAGTTCGGCATCAAGGCCTGCAATCTGGCGACCAACCGTCGGCGCCGTGTTGGTGAGCGCAAAGGCGCCAAGACCGATCGGAAGGGCAATGCCCGCGATGGCCACAAGACCAAGTAGGGGACGAGACATATGATTTCCTTTTGTGATCGCCCTTGCTGGATGACCAAGCAGTGCAGAACGGGATGGGCAGGCTTACTCGTCGTAGGCCAGGATATCGGCGGCACGCAACCATCCGGTCGAACCGCGCGGCAAATTGAGCTGCGCGCGGGCCGCAAAGCCCTTGGCGCCTTGGATATCACCCCGCGCAAACGCTTCCAATCCTGAGGCGAGCTGGGCCATGGCGGTGTTGCCGTTGCGGGCATAAGCCTGGCCGAGAAAGCGATAGCCGAACGCCAAGCTTTGATCGTTGGCAAGGCCGCGCTCCAACTCGCCAATAGCAGTGGAAAGAACGTTAGCATCTCCGCTTTCGACAAGCGCCGCACCATAAAAGACGCGGATCATGGTGTTGTTGGGTGCCAGCTCCAGCGCCCGCGCCCAACTTCGCGCCGCGTCGGCTGGGTTGCCGTTCTCAAAGAGGATCGTACCGCGCGCCTCCCAGAAGAAAGGGTTGGACGGCTGAATGGCAATCAGTTGATCCAGTTGCTGGATCGCGCTTCGGGCAGAACCTGTACGACCTTCAACCAGGGCGCGAGCATACCGCGCTGGCAGTGACGTATCGCTGTTGGGATAGCGCCGGATGACCGTGCGCTCGCCATCGAGCAAAGCAGTCAGACGCGCAAGCGCCATGTCGTGGCGCAGTTGCAGTTCCGGTGGGTCGCGGCGTTCAAAATACTGACTTTGACGCGCCAAGCGTTCAATCTGGTTAATCCTGTCTCGCGCCATTGGGTGCGATCGCACATAAGGATCGACAAATCGGCCAGTAAACATGGTCTGATCGGCAAAGCGACCAAACACTTCCAGCATGCCCTGCGCGGATTGACCGGTGGCATTGAGGTAGGTGATCGCGGCGCGGTCAGCGGCCAGTTCTTCACCGCGTTGGTAGGCGAGCAGGGATCGTTGAGCCGCGGTTTGCCCACCCAAGGCGATGCCTTGACCAGCCGCCACGCCTTCACTGCTACCTGCGCTGGCGGCTGCCGCCATCGCTGCGGCACCGGCGAGCATGGTTACGGCAGAAATGATCTGAGAACGCGAGATTTCCTGCCGCAAACGGGTGAGGTGAGCACCGGCCAGATGGCCGGTCTCGTGGGCTAGAACGCCGATCACCTCGTTGGGCGTGTCCGATTGTAGAAGCACCCCAAGATTGATGAAGATCCGCCGCCCATCGGCGACAAAGGCGTTGAAATCGCGCTCATTGACGAGAACGACCTGGATTGAGCTGCCGCGAATGCCGGCCGCGCGCAGGATCGGCGCCACATAGTCTGCGACCAAAGCCTCAACTTCGGCGTCACGAAAAACAGAAATTTGGCGCTGGGCCTCGGCGGTGGAAACCAAAAACTGCGAGGCGATGAGGAGTGCGCTGAACAGCCAAGCGCGAGCGAGAAGAGCGGATCGGTTCATGTGGCCGACACTCCGATGGGGAAACGGCAAGAATGGGGCATCGTCAATGGGCATTGCCAGCCGGTTCTGGGAGGCCTGGCAAGGACACGAAACCTAGCAGTCGCGCCGCGATGGTCAATGTCGAACCGGCTGGAGCCCCGTGATTTCCGACATTGTTGGATGGCGCAGCGTTGCGTATCACCAGGCTGGCGAATGTTCCAAATGCAGAGGAAGCACCCGGTCAATGGCAGCCATCGAAAAAACGACCAAAGGTCAAGAGCGGCACAGTCCGCCAGAACGCCATGTGGCACAGGCACGCCGGGTCGATTCTTTCTTGGCGATGGATGTGCTGGCCGCGGCCAATTTGCGTGAAGCGAAGGGCGAGGCAACCTACCATTTGGAGGTCGGTCAGCCCGGAGCCGCGACACCACAGAGTGTCCGCGATGCGGCTGCGACCATGCTCGCCGACGGGCGCATTGGGTACACCGAAGCGGTTGGCACTAAGCCGCTTCGCGAGCGCATCGCCCGCCATTACAAGGAGCACTATGGCCAACTGATCGATCCCTCGCGAGTGATGGTCACGACGGGCTCGTCAGCCAGTTTTTCGCTGGCTTTTTTGTTGCTGTGTGATCCCGGCGACCGGATTGCTTTGCCGCGTCCTGGCTATCCGGCTTATCGCAACATTGTGCGCGCGCTCGGCCTGGAACCGGTTGAAATCGATCTAAAGGCTGAGGATGGCTGGGTGCTGACGCCGCAGACGCTGGCCAAACACCATGAAGAAGCGCCGATCCGTGCTGTACTCATCGCCTCGCCCAACAACCCGACCGGCACGGTTATGCCGCTGCAGGCCATTGAAACGCTCGCCGATTGCTGTAAGCGGGCGGGCATCTGGTACGTGTCGGACGAGATCTATCACGGGCTGGTTTTTGACGGCAAAGAGTGCTGTGCGCTTGCCTATGATGACGATGCAATCATCATCAACTCCTTCTCCAAATACTATTGCATGACCGGCTGGCGGATCGGCTGGATGATCCTGCCGGAACGCTTGGTGCGCAGCGCCGAGGCGTTGGCCCAGAACCTTTTCATTTGCGCGCCAAGCCTATCGCAGGCTGCCGCCATTGCCGCCTTTGACGCAACCGATGAGCTGGAATCCATCAAGGCCGAGTATGCCGCCAACCGCCAGGTGCTGCTCACCACTCAGAGCGCGCTCGGACTGACCGGCGGTCCGCCACCAGACGGCGCATTTTATGCCTATTGGCCAGTCGGTTCGATCCTTCGGCCCGCAGAAGATGCTGCAGACCTTTGCAATGCGTTGCTAGAGGAGACCGGTGTCGCGATCACCCCAGGCAACGACTTCGACCCGGTTCACGGTGAGTCTTTCGTGCGGATTTCTTTCGCCGGCAGTCACGAGACGATCAAGCAAGCTGCCTCGCTGTTCGAAACCTGGGTCCGGCGGCGTACCAACCGGCTTTGAGAACAACGTTCAGCGCACCAACAGTTCGAGTGGGTCGTAGGCGGCCGAGTCGCGACCAAATGCGAAGTCGGCCAGACGGTCGGGCTTGTGTCGCGACTGGTTGAGCTCGAGACGCGACATGAACCGGCGCTCGCTGACCACATTGTCGGGGTCGCGCCAGGCCGGATCGATTTTGCCATCAAGGATGGCGGCGCGGAAAAACAAATCCACTTGATGAAATCCGGAATCTGGATCGTGGAACTCGTTGATGCCGGCCAGCCCGCCAACGTCAATGGTCAGTCCGGTTTCTTCAAACACTTCGCGCTTCAGATTGTCCGGAATCGATTGGTGCTTTTCAACGCCGCCGCCCGGCGCACACCAGAGGTCTGACGTGCCGCCTGGATAGGCGTTCACCATCAAAAGCCGTTCATTTTCAACGATTAAGGCCCGCGCAGCAAGACGCGGGCCTGTGTTGTCAGGAAGCGACGGCATGCCTACGCCCTAAAAGAACGAGCGCTTCTGCCACCAGCCTTGTTTTTTGGGACCGGAGTCGGGGTTGGAGCTTTCCACAACCGGGTCTTTCGCCGGTTCGGGCACTGGCTCCGGCTCGGGTTCAACAGTTGCAACGGCGGGCTGCTCAACGACTACAACCTCTTCGGCTGCAGATTGTTCCGCTACCGGTTCATCAGCAGTTTCTTCCACCGGATCAGCGACTGCGGTTATCTCAGTATCAGCAACTTTTTCGGCAGCCGGCTCAGCAACGTTGCCGTCGGCATCCGCTTCCCCGTCCGTAGTCGCGTCGCCATTGCTATCACCGTTGCCGCGACCACCGCGACGACGACGTCCTCCGCGACGTGAGCGCCGGCGTTTTTTCGGCTCGCCTTCGTCTTCGGACGTTTCATCGTCAGTGGACTTGGCTTCTGCGGTTTCTTCCTCACCGTTTTCGTCCGAGCCGCGCTCAGCTTCGTCGTCTCCACCACCTCTGCGGCGACGACGACGGCGACGGCGTTTGCGGCCATCGCCACTTTCCTCGTCATCGGACGAAGAGCGCACATCTTTCTCTGAGCGCTTATCATCATTGTCGGCTTCAAGCGCGCGCTCTTCGGCTTCAGCAGCCTCTGCGGCGGCTTGGTCAGCGCGTTCTTCGGCCTCCAGATCGACACTGGTCGGTTGCACCACAGCCGCTAGCGGCACCACATCGCGCGGGTCGGCAGCCTCACCGCGAGTGATGGTGAAGGCATCGGCGGCCATGGAGCCATCGACTGTGAACACGACCCGGCGGCCATACCGAGCCTCAAGATCAGCGAGCATCGCCCGCTTATGGTTCAAGATGTAAAGGGCCGTTTCCGAGCGCAACGCGACATTGGCGTGGTGGCCCTGGTGGCGCAGGAGCTGCGCTTCGGCCTGCCGAAGGATTTGGAGCGCCACCGATGAGGACGCACGTGTGTGGCCAGTACCGGCGCAGTGCGGGCAAGGCTCCATGGTGCTTTCGATCAGCGAGGTGCGGATCCGCTGGCGCGACATCTCTAACAGGCCAAAATGCGAAATCCGACCGACCTGAATGCGCGCACGGTCGCTTTTCAGCGCATCCTTCATGCGCTTTTCAACAGCCCGATTGTTGCGCTTTTCCTCCATGTCGATGAAGTCGCAGACGATCAGACCGGCCAGATCACGCAGACGCAATTGACGCGCGATTTCGTCAGCCGCTTCCAGATTGGTGGAAACCGCAGTGTCCTCGATATTGTGCTCTTTGGTCGATTTACCCGAGTTCACATCGATGGCGACCAGCGCTTCGGTCTGGTTGATCACCAGATAGCCGCCGGATTTCAGCTTCACCGTCGGCTCGAACATGGAATCGAGCTGCTCTTCCACGCCTTGGGCTGTGAAGAGCGGTGTCGGATCACGATAAGGTTTCACGTTGCGGGCGTGGCTCGGCATAAGCATCCGCATAAAGTCCTTGGCCTCGCGATAGCCTTCATCGCCAGCGACCATGACTTCATCGATGTCGCGCGAATACAGATCGCGGATCGAGCGCTTGATCAGGCTACCTTCTTCATAAACGAGGGCAGGGGCGGCGGATTTCAGCGTGACATCGCGCACCGTCTCCCAGAGCCGCATCATATATTCAAAGTCGCGCTTGATCTCGACCTTGGTGCGGTTAGCGCCAGCCGTGCGCAGGATGACACCCATGCCGTCCGGCACGTCCAGATCGCTGACCACCTCTTTCAGGCGCTTGCGGTCGGCAGCCGAGGTGATCTTACGCGAAATGCCACCACCACGTGGGGTGTTGGGCATCAGCACGGCGTAACGGCCAGCCAGTGACAGATAGGTCGTCAGCGCTGCGCCTTTGTTGCCGCGTTCTTCCTTGACCACTTGCACGAGAATGATTTGGCGACGTTTGATGACTTCTTGGATTTTATAGTGGCGGCGGCTGGGGCGGCGGCGCGGACGGGCTTCCTCCAGCGCATCGTCCGATCCGCTTTCGTCCACATTGTCGGATTCATCGTCGTCAGCTGCGACCTCTTCGGACGCAAACAGGCCAGCCGAGACAGCCGCCTTGACGCTCAGGCCGTCGCCATCGACATTGCCGCCGTTTTCGGCTTCGGAAGGCGTATCGTTGGCGTCGTCGTCTGACTCGCCATCATGGCCACGCTCATCAGCAAGCAAGGCGTCACGATCGGCTTGTGGGATTTGATAGTAGTCGGGGTGGATTTCTGAGAAGGCCAGAAAGCCATGGCGGTTGCCGCCATAGTCCACAAACGCTGCCTGCAGCGAAGGTTCAACGCGTGTTACTTTGGCCAGATAGATATTACCGCGAAGCTGTTTCTTCGCGAGCGTCTCGAAATCAAACTCCTCGACGCGATTGCCACGCTTCACCACCACACGGGTCTCTTCCCGGTGGGTGGCATCGATTAACATTTTGGATGACATTGAAGGGTTCCTTGGGGCGCGCAGGCCGAGCAAGAGGAACAAGCTCAGCGGCGGTCGCCAACGGTTCTGTAGAGAAAAAAGCGCTGCCCCTTCGGATGGCCGCAAGCGGCTCAGCCGATCGAGATCGAGCGAAAGCGGGTGGAACCGGTGCAATCCTCCGTCGGACGCCGTCGTCAGCGATAACGTCATGGACGGGCGCGTGCCTATACGAACGTAACCGCGACGAGGCGGTGTTCGATACACAAGGCAACAGGCGCAGCACCATTTGTATTCCGGTCTAACAGGCGGCGCGGAACATCGCGCACCGCCAAAAAGCTATCATCTTGCAAGGGCCGACGACCCAAGGCACAGCCGCGATGTTAAAGTCATCTTCCTGTCGGAGCCACAACCAAGCCTTCGAGAACGGTGTATGCCAACCCTCCTCAAAGGGCCGATCGCTCTGCACTCGGTTCGGATGGGCGAAGTCCAGCGGAACGCCGGTGCCGATCAGATCAATGCCGCATAGTGCCAACAAGGTCTCGTGACTGGTTGATTTTTAACCACGGCCACCCCCTGCAAGTTCTTGTGATGTACGCTTCCAACGACGATTTTGCAAGCATCATCAATGTGCTTGGTGGCCCAACCGGCCTGCTATTTCGGCCAAAACCCTGCTCATTGGTTGTTTGAGATTGGTTTACCACCAGCCTTTAGGATGTGGTAACCGTCGTAAAAATGGCGGCTAAGCCTTTGGCGTCACTGTGGCGCCCTTGTATGCTTAGCCGTCTTGCAGAAGATGAGAGATCGATTGACCAGCTTCGGCCTCCCTGTTTCCCAAGAGACTCCCGGGACCCGGGCGCGTGAGCGCTCAGGCGGCGACAATCTGACGAACACGCTGGCCATCGTGAAGATCACGCTTTGCCTGCTGCTCCTGATCGGGCTCTTCTGGCCCTGGGCTGCGCAAGCAACTGAAGAAGCGTCCTTCCAGCCCGCAGACCAGGCGGCCGCGCTTGCAGCCCGCATTGCTGGCGATGAGGTTCGCACACGTATTGTCATCGACCTGGCAGGCGAAGTTGCGCCATCGGTCTATCTGTTGCCAGAGCCCAATCGCTTGATTTTGGACTTGCCAGGCCTCTCCTTCGAACCGATGGATGATGCGGATGTTGAGCCACGCGGGCTGATTTCCGCCTTTCGGTATGGACCATTTGCCCCTGGTCGTGGACGCATCGTCGTCGATCTATCCGATTATGTGGTGATCGACGAAATCCTGATGCTCGCAGCTCTTGATGACCAGCCCGCGCGCTTGGTGCTTGATCTTGTGCGCAGCGATGAAGATGGGTTCATGGCCGAAGTCGAGCGCACGCGTGAGAGTTTTCTCGCCAGCGTTGAGGCGCCAAAGGAAAACCGGCTCGATATTGCCAACACCAGCGGACGCCCGATCATTGTGGTTGATCCGGGCCATGGCGGCATCGATTCTGGTGCCGTCAGCCGGTCAGGCGTCCTGGAGAAAGAGGTCGTCCTGCGCTTCGCCCGCGAGTTCGTCGCCGATCTACGGGCCACCGGTCGCTTTGAGGTCTATATGACCCGCGATGATGATGTTTTCATTCCTTTGGCCGGCCGCGTAAGGTTCGCGCAGAACCATCATGCCGATCTCTTCATCTCCGTGCACGCCGATTCGCTGGTCCGTCACCGGGATATGCGCGGCGCCACGGTTTATACGCTTTCCGATCGTGCTTCGGACGAGATCGCCCAGCAACTGGTCGACAATGAACGCCGTTCGGAAATGCTCGCCGGCATGGATGTCACCGAAACGGCGACCAACGAGGTTGCCGATATTCTGATTGACTTAACCCGCCGTGAAACGACCCGCTTTTCGCTGGCGTTTGCCGAGGATGTTGTGAACGAACTGTCGACGGCCACGCGCATGGTCAACAATCCCCATCGCTCGGCGGGGTTTCGGGTGCTCAAAGCGCCGGAAATCCCATCCGTTCTGTTGGAACTCGGATTCCTGTCCAACGAGGACGATGTCAGGCTTTTGTCGGACGCAGCTTGGCGCGAGCGCACAATCGCCTCGCTTTCGACAGCCGTTGAGCGGTTTTTTGAGCAGCGTGTTGCAAGCGCGCCATAGCGAGGGCTGAAACGAGCGCCCATATCGCCTGTCATCGCCGTTGTTGACCAAAGTGCCCTATTTCCGCCGCATCGCCCCCGCCTACGGTGGAACCAATTGGGGCACTTAGCGGTTCCAATCGTTAGCTGCGCACGCTCAATGCGCGGGCAGGCACGAAAAGCTAACGGTGCATTTACCATACTGCGCTTGAGTGGTTCTGGCCTTTGGGCTTGGGATGGCGGGCGCAACCACAAGAATGAACGGATGAACGTATGTTCACGAAGTTTCTGGGTTACCTGTTCGGCATAGGTGTTCTCGGCTTCCTATTGGTGGCCGGCGGCGTCGCCTATGGCATCCACTATTATTCCCAGGATTTGCCCGACTATACGGTGCTCAGCGATTATGAGCCGCCGGTGATGACGCGTGTGCACGCCTCCGATGGTGCGCTGATTGCTGAGTACGCAACCGAGCGGCGCCTGTTTCTGCCGATCCAGTCGATGCCCGATGTGTTGAAAGCAGCGTTCCTGTCGGCCGAAGACAAGAATTTTTATGAGCATGGCGGCCTGGATTTCACCGGCATTGCCCGCGCTATTGTCGTCAACATTGAGAATCTTGGCACCAATCGTCGACCTGTCGGTGCCTCGACGATCACCCAGCAGGTTGCGAAAAACTTCCTTCTGTCCGGCGATGTCGCGATTGAACGCAAAATTCGCGAGGCCATCCTTGCCCTGCGCATTGAGCGCACCTTCACCAAGGACGAGATTCTAGAACTCTATCTCAACGAGATTTATCTCGGCCTTGGTGCCTACGGCATTGCCGCTGCGTCCCTCGTTTACTTCGATAAGTCCGTCCACGAGCTGACATTGGCCGAGGCGGCCTATTTGGCTGCGCTGCCCAAAGCGCCGAACAACTATCACCCGTTCCGTCAGACCGAACGCGCCATCGAACGTCGTGACTGGGTGCTCACCCGCATGTTCGAGAATGGCTACATCACTGAGGAACAGCGCGCCGCTGCCCAGGCAGAGCCGCTTAACGTTCTGCCGCGCAACACCGGCAACTTCCTTGAAGCGTCCGACTATTTTGCAGAGGAAGTGCGCCGCGAAATCGCCGATCGCTATGGCGATGATGGTCTCTACGAAGGCGGTCTTTCCGTGCGCACGACACTTGACCCCGTGCTGCAAAGCCATGCCCGCCGTGCGATGCGCGACGGCCTAGAGAACTTTGACCGTCAGCGCGGATGGCGCGGCGCTGTTACCACCATCGACATCACGCAGGACTGGGGCGCTGCCCTCGGCGACGTCGATGGTTTGTCCGATATCGAAGAATGGTCGCTGGCGGTCGTTTTGGCCGTTGGCGAGGATGGCGCGCAGCTTGGCTTGATGCCACCGCGCCTTGCCTCACGCGCCCTGTCAGACGAACGTCCGACCGGCTTCATGCCTGCATCGGCGATGGAATGGGCTGGGTCCAACCCTTCTGAGATCGTGACGGCTGGCGATGTGATCTATGTGCGCGCCGAACCGACCGAGGCCGGCGATGTCAGCTATTCGCTGCGTCAAGTGCCCGAAGTCTCCGGTGGCATGGTGGCAATGGACCCTTATACGGGCCGCGTGCTCGCCATGGTCGGTGGTTTCTCGTTCGCTGAGAGCCAGTTCAACCGCGCTACCCAGGCGCAGCGCCAGCCTGGCTCGTCGTTCAAACCGTTCGTCTACGCAGCCGCGCTCGATAATGGCTACACGCCCTCCAGCGTGGTTATGGATGCACCGATTGAGATCGATCAGGGCCCTGGTCTGGGCGTCTGGCGGCCAAGCAACTATTCCAACGAGTTCTACGGTCCCCAAACGCTTCGCGTTGGCATCGAGCGCTCAAGAAACGTGATGACCGTGCGTCTGGCTCGCGACATGGGCATGCCGCTTGTGTCGGAGTATGCCCGCCGTTTTGGCGTCTATGACGATCTCGATCCACTGCTCGCCATGTCGCTGGGTTCAGGCGAAACGACCGTTATGCGGATGACAGGCGCCTATGCGGTGATCGCCAACGGCGGCCGCGCCATTCAGCCGACGCTGATCGACCGCGTGCAGGACCGCTACGGCAACACCATCTTCCGTCATGACGCACGTCTTTGCGAAGGCTGCCGCGCTGAAGCATGGCAGGGCCAGGACGAACCCAATCTGATCGATGAGCGCGAACAGGTGCTTGACCCAATGACCGCCTATCAGGTGACGTCGATGCTTGAGGGCGTGGTTCGCCGCGGTACGGCTGCCGGTATCTCCGGCGAGCTTTCTAATTGGGCGATTGCTGGCAAGACCGGCACTACGAACGACAACCGAGACGCTTGGTTCGTCGGCTATTCGCATGACATCGCCGTCGGCATTTATGTCGGGTACGACAACCCGCGCGATATGGGCCGCTCGGCAACCGGTGGCGGGCTTGCGGCTCCGATCTTTGCTGACTTCATGCAGGCGGCGTTGGAAGGCCAACCGCGCACCGAATTCCAGGTGCCACGTGGCATTTCACTGATCCCGATCGATCGCCGCACGGGCCTGCAGGTGGCAGCTGGCACGGATGGCTCGATCCTCGAAGCCTTCCGCCCAGGAACGTCGCCGCCATCATCCTATTCTATCATCGGTTTCACCGACGATATGGGACGCCTTTTGACCGTCGATCCACAGGCCGATCGCGCGGTGGTTTCAGGCACGGGCGGGCTGTACTAGCGCGTCTTGCTATCAGACGGACTTTACTAACGGTCCAACTTATCCCACATGATCACCCCATTGCATCGGGCGCGTGCTGCAAAGCATGCGCCCTTTCTGTTTGACTGACCTAAGGACCGACACATGCGCGCGGAAGCCCAGCGGCTAGTAGACGACATTGAGCAGGCACTCACCCTGCTAAGGAGGCATCTTTGACTGGGATGCTGCCCTCAAGCGTTTGGATGAACTGAACGCGCTGGCGGAAGATCCGCGTCTCTGGGACGACCCGCAGGAAGCCCAAGGCCTGATGCGCGAGCGCCAAAAGCTCGACGATGCGATCAATGGCATGAACGCCATGCGCACCGACCTTGCCGACACAAGCGAACTCATCGAACTCGGCGAGGCCGAAGGCGATGATGAAATGGCCGAAGAGGGCGTCAAGGCGCTGCAGGAGCTGGCCGCCAAAGCGCGCCGCTTGCAGGTTGAAGCGCTGCTGTCCGGCGAAGCCGACGGCAACGACACCTATGTGGAAATCCATTCCGGGGCAGGGGGCACCGAAAGCCAAGATTGGGCCAACATGCTCCTGCGTATGTACACCCGCTGGGCTGAGCAGTCCGGTCGCAAGGTGGAATTGCTGGAAGAGCAAGCCGGGGAAGAGGCAGGCATCAAATCGGCGACGATCCTAGTGAAGGGTGACGATGCCTACGGCTGGCTGAAAACTGAAGCCGGCGTGCACCGCCTGGTACGCATCTCGCCTTATGATTCCAATGCTCGTCGACACACGAGCTTTGCCAGCGTTTGGATTTATCCGCTGATCGACGACACGATCAACATTGAGATCAATGAGAGCGATTGCCGCATCGATACCTATCGCGCCTCCGGCGCTGGCGGTCAGCACGTCAACACGACAGATTCTGCCGTTCGTATCACCCACAACCCGACCGGCATCGTGGTGCAGTGTCAGAATGAACGCTCTCAGCACAAGAACCGCGCTACCGCCTGGAACATGCTGCGCGCACGCCTCTATGAGCTGGAGCTGCAAAAGCGCGAAGAGAAGGCAAATGCGGAAGCCTCAGCCAAAACCGACATTGGCTGGGGTCATCAGATTCGCTCCTACGTGCTGCAACCCTATCAGTTGGTGAAAGACCTGCGCACCGGCCATGAGAGCACCGCCCCCTCTGACGTTCTCGACGGCAAGCTCGACAGCTTCATGGAGGCGACGCTTGCCCAGCGCGCTTATGGTGGGACCGCTGACGTGGCCGATTTGGACTAGGGCGCCCGGCCATGACGGAAGCGAGCGACGACAGCCAGAAACGCCTAAACGATATTCCAGACTGGATTTATCTGCTCCGCGAATTCTACGAAATCTACCGCTTCCTGTCCTCCGGCGGCAGCAATCAAATTCGCGCCCATCAGCGCGCCGTTCGCGAAGCAATCAGCCGGGTGATGAGTTCAAACCGACCGCTTGTCCCGGGCACTGGCATCAAAAAACCGGTAACCGGACACCTAAGGCGGGCGCTCGATGAAGGTCGCGTGGAGCGGCATTCCAACATCATCCGCGCGATTGAAGCTGTGCAGGCGTCGATCGATTGGCAATATGGCTATGAGAAAGTGCCGCGCGGCCTAAAAGACAAATATGCCTATGCCGAGCTGTGTGGGCCGTCTGGACCGGTGATCTCCGAAGAGGTGATCTTGGGGCTTGTTCTATTTGCGCCAGACTGCACCTATCCCTCGCATGCCCATGATGGGATCACCGAAAGCTATGTGTGCCTGTCAGGCGCGGTATCGGAAAACCACCAGGGTGTTTACGCGCCCGGATCGATGATCTTCAATCCACCCGGTCAACGCCACCGCATCACGGTGTCCAACCGCGAGCCGGCGCTAATGGCTTACGCCTGGGTGGGGCCGAAGGACAAACTCGCAGATCAGAAAATGGTGTTCTCGCGCAAGTAGCAAGATTCACTGGCCTACTCGGAAACTCAGGTAGACTGCGAGCGACTAAAGGTCTGAAATCCGCTGACCAGCCCGAACAAACGGCATGGGGTCGATCGCGCGGGTTCCACGACGCACTTCATAGTGAAGGTGAGGGCCGGTGCTGCGACCGGTCGATCCGATGCGCCCAATAACGTCGCCCTGGCGCACCTGCGCTCCCGGCGAAACCAGCATGCGCGACAGATGCGCAAACCGTGTCGATAGGCCGTGGGCGTGGTCAAGCTCGATCATCAAACCGTAGCCACCCGTTCGACGTGCCCGTGTCACCACACCATCGGCAGGCGCGTAGACCGGCGTCCCTGTTGGTGCCGCATAATCAATACCGGAATGAAAAGCTGAGCGACGGGTGAAAGGATCGCGTCGATTGCCGAAGCGCGATGACAGCCGGGCATTGCGCGCCGGTGCCGCCACGGGCACCAAATCAATAGCGTCACGAGCTGTGCGCAGGTCGGCAAGCGCGCGTTCGGCGTCATCGACGTAAACCTGGAATCGATCGGTTCCGGCGACGGGGGCAAGCAACGGCCCGCCAATAGCGTCCTGACCAGTAAGTGCGGTGGGCAGCGGCTCCATCGACGCGCTCGGCAGTGTTACCCTTACGCCAAGACCGCGCACAGCCTCGACGATACCATCGGCCTCGCGATTGGCCTCTGCGGCCAGCCCAGCCAAAGCGATCATCTGGTTGTACTCGCGCGCTTCCAAGGATTCATCGAGCGTTTCGAGCAAGCGGGCGGGTTCGGTCACAGCGTGCTGCATAACGCTCATGCCGCGCTCGGTGGGCAATTGTGGAATACTGCCAGTAATCAGCTCGCCATCTGGGATGGGCGCAAACTGGGAGGGATTGACGGCCATAGTGCCAAGTTGAATGCGTGGTGCGATGCTGGCTTCCTGGTTCGGCGGGATGACGGGCGAAGGCGGAGCTGGACGTGGAACAAGTCCCAGTGACCCAGCGCGGTCAAGAATAACGTTGAGACGCGCCCCTTGCTCGTAAAGCTGCATATGTTCGGTGAGCAGCCTTTCCACACGTGCTTCATAGGCCTGCTGGTTCAGCAATTGACGCGAGGTGATCCGATCAATCTCACGGCGAAGGTCAGAGACCCGATCTTCATAGGCCACCTGTATCTGATGCTGGCGTTTTATCGAGGCCGTGAAAAGTTCATCGCGGAAGAAGAGGTAGCTCGCCGATGCGATGACGCCCGCCGATCCGGCAAGCACGAACAGAACCAACAACGCGCCGAGCCAAGGCGCCACACGCAATACTTGCACGCTGTCGCCATGGGCCAGAATGATCCGCCGGTCTCGACGCGCCCGCTTGACTTGATTAGCTTGGATGGATTTCTGGAAATCCGCCTGCGACGAAGGCGTTGACAACGTATGCGGCGTATCGATCGCCATATTGAACCCACCACTCATACAGAATACCAAGCGGCACCATGGGCCTAGCATGGTTAATGTGAGGTTTAGGTCTGGGGGGCAGGTTGTGGAACGATTGGGCTGCGACGTCAGGTCGCTAATGCCCCGTCAATGGCATCAGGGGTTTGTAGAACCCAGGCGTGAGTCCGGCCTCTGCGCGGGCGCGATCATTGGTCGGAGGCTTGATGGAGCCGCGAAAATGCTTGCGGACCAAAGCGTGGAACGTTGGTTCAGGTGCTCGTCGATCGCGGTCGCAGAGATAACGGAACCATTTGGCCCCAAACGCCACATGCTTTTTTTCGTCATGATAGATTGTGCGCAGGATCGCCGCGCTTTCCATGTCTCCTGAGCCTTCCAGCGAACGGATCGTTGCCGGCGTCACGTCAAGGCCGCGCGCTTCCAGAACCAGAGGAATAATCGCCAGCCGTGCGGTGAGATCAGCGCCTGTCGATTGCGCCGCCTCCCAAAGACCGGCATGCGCGGGCAGCGCACCATAGGACGAACCGAGGTCGCGTAGGCGGTTTGCTAGCAGCTTGAAATGTTTGGCTTCTTCCAGGCCGACCTGCACCCAATTGTCATAGTAGGAGCGTGGCAAACGGATCCCTGCCGAGCGGGCGATCATGTCCCAAGTAAGATCAACCGCATTCAACTCGATGTGCGCCAAAGAGTGCAGCAGTGCAATCCGACCCTTAATGCCGCCTTTCGAACGCCTGGGCATGCGACTGGGCGCGATAAGCTCCGGCTGGTGTGGCCGTCCGGGTTCGGTCGGCAGGTCATTGTTTGCAATGGACCCAACACCGATCCGGCCAGCAAACCAAGCCTTGGCAACCGCGTAGGCATGGTCTGCTTTGGCCTCAAGGTCGGGCTCTTGCACAACGGCAATGGCCTCTTCGGCCAGCGACTGCAAGATCAAAGGGCCTTTGTTGCTTCCAGGACATCCTCGACATGACCAGGGACCTTCACCTTGCGCCAGGCCTTGGCGATGGTGCCATCGGCGTCCACTAAGAATGTCGAACGTTCAACACCCATATACTTTTTGCCATACATCGATTTTTCGACCCAAACGCCATAGGCTTCCGCAACCGCCTTATCCTCGTCCGCACCCAGCTGGATCGTCAGATCGTACTTGGCGATGAACTTGTCGTGCTTTGCAGCAGAATCAGGAGAGATGCCGATGATGGTCGCGCCGAGCGCATCGAATTCGGCTTTGGCTTCGGAAAACCCAATCGCTTCTTTCGTGCAGCCTGACGTGTCATCTTTCGGGTAGAAATAGACGACCACTGCCTTACCGCGCAGCGCGCTCAGCGTGACCGATCCTCCATTGTCGGTTGGCAAGGTAAAATCCGGTGCTGAATCGCCCTCAGAAACCTTTGTTGCAGACGAATCGATCATGAATTGGCTCCATCATGGTGTGATCGGTGGCGGCTCGTTCATCAGAGCCTAAGCAGTGCGTTAGGGTCTGACAAAACCTACGGGTCGCGGCAAGGCCTGGATCGGGGGGCGATGCCATCCTCTTGCCGTTTGTTGTGCATAGAGACTGTGGTCCGGGCCGATCGGCTTCAAGTTGCGCACCTGCGCGGCATCAGGCAGAACGGAAACCGGTTAGAGAGCAGCCGCATGGTCCATGCGGACAGAATGAGTTGCCGGCTCGGCCACCTTGCAAGAGAGGCGGCGGGATTTCCGGACGTCGGGAGCAGCATCATCCGTGAAGGTTGAAGCACCACCATCTTCTGAACAATCGACAGCCGTCGGCACCCTCGAAGGAGATCCGGACCGGAAATCCGGCGACGCGCCGATCGGGATCGATCGACCGCTTCTGACCAAGCCTATCGTGTTGGCACCGCTGATTGCTGTGTTCGTCGTTTTTCTTCTGCTCGTGCTTGCATTGGGTACGCCGCCCGGCCAGCGGCTCGTTGAGCAAATGATCGAAGCGCCGCTGCTGGCCCGACTGGAGGCGTCCGCACCGGCGCCCTTTACGTTGAAGGTAGACGACCTCAACACACGCGTTGGTGGTGCGACGATCCGTGTTGATTTGGAAGGCGCGGTGCTTGCCGCCCCCGGTCTTTCGCTGACGCTTGATGAAATGAGCGTGCGCGTGCGGTATCTTGATGTGTTGCGACGCAATCTCGTGCCGGACCGCATCAGCATTGAGACCGCGCGGCTGGATGTCGATGACCTTGAGCCTGTTCGTGAGCTCAGTCGCCGCGTTCAGACACCATCGGCCTCGGCCTTTGAAAGCCCCGACGTCGCTAGCATTGATAATTTTGAGGCTTTGGCCCCGATCGACGTAGACCCTGAAGCCGATACGGTGACGCCAGACATGCTCGCAAGCCTGCGGCTAGATGGCTTGGTCAACGCGTTCGATTCCCTCGACCGTGCCCTTACCGACATCACCATTGGCGACACCTGGCAGAGCCTGGAAAGCATCACGGTTGACCAACTGCTGATCGCACCGAGGCCGGACGCTGGCATTCCCTTCTTGCGCAATCCCGATGAGTTCGAGGTGCGCATTGAACGCGTAAACCCCCGCGAGATGGTCGCGCGGGTCACAACGGTTGAACGACAAGAGCCATTGTCGCTGGTCGTACGGCACGCTGAAAGTGGAGCGCCGGAAGGACCGATGATGTTGGCCCGCGTCGCTGGCGCTGAAATCTCGGAAGACCAGGCTTTCTCGCATCTTCTTTTGCGCGGATTACGCACAAGCGACGTCACTGATGCCTTGCGCGGCGATAGCCCGGTGACGTTCGAGTCCAATCTGGCGGCGGAAATCGTGGTCACGCGCGACGAAGACGATGGCAGGGTCAGCCAAATCGCGGCGCTTTTTGAGAGCGACGCGGGTTACCTCGTGGCCAGCCAGCGTGCTGCCACGATCCTAGAATTTGCCTCGGTGCCGATGATCTACACCCGCGAAAGCGGTCGTTTCGATATTGTTTCTGCCCAATTGCAATTCCAAGAAACGGGCGGCGTGTTCAGTGGCTCGCTCCAACCTATGGTTAAAGAGGGGCGTCGGGGTATGGCGCTTAGCCTACAGGCCCCACGTTATCACCTTGCCATTCCACCAGAACCGCAATTGCGCCGAACCTTACAGCGCGCGGTTGCCAGCGTGTCGGTGGAACTCTTTGCCGATGATTCCGGTCAACTGATCGACTTGTCGCTTCTACAGGTGGCCATGGGCGATGTCTGGGTCGCCTATTCGGGCATGTTGGAATGGACCGACAGCGGAACCTATGCCTCGCTTGTCGGCCAATCCACACCCATGCGTGTGCCTCATCTTGCGGCTATGTGGCCGCTGCCGATCTCACCGCAGGCCCGTGGCTGGTTCCTTGAAAATGTCGCCGAAGGCAGTTTGGGCGAGGGCAATTTCACCTTTGCCGCCCGCTTGGATGACATCGAAGTCGAAGATGGTCGTACCTATCTTCAAGACGACATGTTGAACCTTTCCGTGCCCTATCAAAATCTGGTGATGCGCACGGTCGGGGAACTCCCACCCGTTTTCGGGTTGGACGGATCGATCGAGGTCACGGGAAGAACTTTGCACATGCTGGGAACCGGCGGCGTCGGCCGATTGGAAAGCGGTGAAACGATTGCCGTGCCACGTGCCGAATTCTACATCTCAGATCATGCTGACCCTGACCCCGCAGCCTGGTTGGAACTTGATCTGGAAGGCCCTGCGTCTGGCTTCGCCCACATGGCGCTCATGGACCCGTTGGAGCTTGATGACGAGGTTCCCTTTAACCCCGACTCCGTGTCAGGTCGCGTCGAGCTATCAACGCGCATTGAAGCAATCCTGGCGGACCGAATAGATCGCGAAACCGTGCGGGCAACGACTGAGGCGCTGGTCACCGATTTTGCGACGTCGGAGGCCATTGACGGCCGTGATCTTTCGGACGGCAGTTTCCGGTTCTTCGCTGACGAGACAGGCACGACGTTGATCGGACAAGCGCGGATCGACGGTGTGGTAACCGATCTCAACCTCAGCCCTGAAAACTCCGATGGCATGCAGCTGGCGATGCGTCTGAATGCCGAGGATCGACGCCGGATCGGGCTCGATTTTGGGCGCTATCTAACAGGCACAATTGGCGTCGATGTCGGACAGGAGAATGCTGAGGGTTTCCGGCGCATGGCGGTCGATTTGACGGATGCCGTTCTGTCTATTCCAGAGCTTGGCTATTCGAAGACTTCCGGTATCGCCGCGCGCGCCAGCTTTGATGTGCGTGAGCGCGGCAATCAGCGACAGGTGCGAGACTTGATTGTCGCAGCCGATGGGTTGGCGGCACGGGGTAGCCTTGACTTCGTCGATGGAGATCTGCGCGTCGCGGAGTTGGAAAGCGTTGCGATCGAAGGCATCGGTAGGTTCGCCCTCGATCTAACCCGAAACAGTCAAAACACATCGGCGCGGCTGACGGGCGATCAGTTCGTCTTGACCCCTGATCTCTTGCGCGGCGACCCGGAAGCGGCCGGTGCACTCACACTGGATGTTGAAGTCGATGAGTTGTTGACCCAGCAGGGCTCGCGGCTATCCGATGTTAGGTTGACTTTCGCGCAGAATGCCGAGCGGATCACCGAGTTCGACCTGCGCGCGCGTCATAGCGACGGCACTGACCTCGCCGGCACGTTGGCACCCAGCGGTGGTAGCAACAATCTCGTCATATCATCGGGCAATGCTGGGACCTTTTTGCGGTTTTTGGGACTTTACGAACGGGCGCAAGGCGGCCGAGCGACGCTCGTCCTCGATCCTCAGTCTGTTGGCGGTCGCGTTGCGGGCCAACTCCTGCTCAGCGACTATCAGATCGTCAATGAACCGGCGATGGAGCGCATTTTCACCAGTGGTCGCGACCAAGCACGCAACGCCAGTGATGTCGTCTTGCCAGGGAATTTTGAGGACGCTGACCGAATTGAGATCGAGGTCACCAACATCACCTTCGACCGGACGCCTGAGCGCCTCATAATTCATAGTGCGGAGGGGTGGGGTCCGTCACTCGGTGGGAACATTGAAGGTGTAATCGACTATGCCGGCGACCAAGTGCGGCTGAGAGGAACCTATGTGCCGTTCTTCACAATCAACAACATCTTCAGCCGGATCCCAATTCTAGGTCAGGCGCTCGGCGGGCGTGATACTGAGGGGCTGTTGGGTGTGACGTTCCAACTGATCGGCAGCGCCGAAAACCCCCAACTGCAAGTGAACCCAATGTCGATTTTGGCACCGGGCGTCTTCCGCAACATTTTTGAGTATCAGCAGGGCGGTTAGACCGGCTTCAGGAGCACATGCTTCTTTTTGCCAAGTGACAGCTTGATAGCACCATCACGCACATCATCACGCCCAAGGAGACGCCGATCATCGGCGCTCTGCTCGTCATTAATACGCACCGACCCGCCCTTCACGTGGCGACGGACTTCGCCGTTCGAGCTTGCCAGCCCTGCTTCGACATAAGCGGCAAGAACGCCGAGGCCTTCGTCCAGACGCGCCGCGTCGATCTCAACGGTTGGCATGTCAGAAGAAAGCGTGCCTTGCTCAAACACCTTTTGGGCGGCATCGGCCGCCTTGGTCGCCTCTTCGGCGCCATGAAGCAACATGGTTGCCTCGTTCGCCAGCGCCTTTTTGGCCTCGTTGATTTCGGCGCCTTCAAGCGCTTCCAGCCGGGCAATTTCGTCCATCGGCAGCGTGGTGAAAAGCTTCAGGAACCGGCCAACATCGGCATCGTCAGTGTTGCGCCAGAATTGCCAATAGTCGTAGGGCGAGAGCATAGCCGCATCGAGCCACACCGCGCCTTCGGCTGTTTTCCCCATCTTGGCGCCCGATGCCGTGGTGAGTAGCGGCGTGGTAAGCGCGAAAAGCGATGCACTTTCCATGCGCCGTCCAAGATCGATCCCGGACAGTATATTGCCCCATTGGTCCGAGCCACCCATCTGAAGTCGACAACCAGTGCGTCGAAAAAGTTCAACGAAATCATAGGCCTGGAGCACCATGTAGTTGAACTCTAGGAACGAGAGATGCTGCTCACGTTCTAGGCGTAAACGCACCGCGTCGCGCTGGATCATCTGATTGACCGACAGGTGCTGGCCGACATCGCGCAGCAGATCGACATAGTGCAGGTCGAGCAGCCAATCGGCATTGTCCACCATGGTCGCCGGCGATTCCCCGCGCTCAAAGTCAAGGAAACGGGCAAACACCTTCTGGATGCCTGTCTTGTTTTCCTCGATGCGTTCAGCGGTGAGTAACTGGCGGCTTTCGTCCTTGCCCGAAGGGTCGCCGACACGCGTTGTGCCCCCGCCCATCAAAACGATGGGGGTGTGCCCGGTCTGCTGAAACCAATGCAACATCATGATCTGAACCAGCGACCCGACATGAAGCGAAGGCGCTGTGCAATCGAATCCGATATAGCAGGTCAGCGGACCGTCTTGCAGCGCGGCATCCAAACCATCGGCATCGGAAAGCTGATGGATGAAGCCACGCTCGGATAGAACGCGCAGGAAATCGGACTGGAAGGACTGTGTCATGGGTCTGCTGATGGTTTGGGGGAACGAACCCGGCTCTTGCCACGAGGGTGGGGGCATTGCAACGCATCGGCCGAGCCAATCCTAATGCGCGCAATCGGCACGATGAGCGGCACGTCTATGGATGGCGTGGATGTTGCGCTCATCGAAAGCGATGGGTCCGACGAGGTTTCTGCGGTTCCAGGCGCACATTTGACGCTCGATTATTCGCCGGATGAACGGGCAGTACTGTTTCAGGCCGTCGAGACTGCGTTGGCGATCAACACGCGCGAGGCGGTCGATCATCCGCATCTGCAGGCAGCGGCAGACCTTTCCACACGGCGTCACGCCGAGGCGCTTGTTGCGCTCTTAGACCGGTCAGATACGCGAGTCGATGTGATTGGCCATCACGGCCAGACAGTGCTGCACCGACCGAACCCAGTGAATCCGTCAGAGGCATTCACGCTTCAACTGGGCGATGCACAGGTGCTTGCCGATGCCACCGGTGTGCCGGTGGTCTATGATTTTCGGTCGGCCGACGTGGAGGCCGGTGGCCAGGGTGCCCCCTTGGCGCCGCTCTACCATCAGGCGCTCATTGCCGCGCGGACCGATCTGCCGGCGGCAATTTTGAACCTTGGTGGCATCGCCAACATCACACTGATTCAAGACAGCGACCCGGAAAGCTTGCTTGCCGCCGATGTCGGACCAGCCAATGTGTTTATGGATGATCTGATGTTTCAGCGCGAAGGCACCGCTTTCGATGATGATGGACAACTGGCAGCGTCGGGAACGCCCGACTTGGGGGTTGTGCAAACCTTCTTTGCCGACCCGTTTTTCCGCCAAGAAGGTCCGAAGTCGCTGGATCGATACAGCTTTTCAGCCCCTGATCTGAAGCATCTCAACACCGCCAATGCGATGGCAACACTGGCCCAGCTGACCCTCCGTAGCGTCGTCGGCGCCGTGGCGGATTTGCCGGAAACTCCCAACGCGCTTTTCGTGGCGGGTGGTGGGGTGCGCAACACTTTCATCATGCGCGAGCTTGCGCGCCAGTTGCCGTGCCGTGTCGCAACGCTCGACACGCTCGGCGCCAGCGCCGCGATGCTGGAAGCCGAGGCGTTTGCCTATCTTGCGGTCCGCCAGATGCGGGGCCTGCCGACAAGCTATCCAAGCACCACCGGTGTGTCAGAGCCAATTATCGGCGGAAAAATCATCCGCCCGAAGTAGCGGCAACGACACCACCAAACTCAAGCCAACGCCCTGCTGGGCGTTAGCGCATGCCGGGGTTGGCGAGGCGGAAGTCCAGGTACTCGCTGCAGCGTCGATCCAATTCTTCCAGTTTGCCTTCAAAGAAATGGTTCGCCCCTTCGACGGTCTGGTGGTCGATCGTGATGCCTTTTTGGGTTTTCAGTTTGTCAACGAGCGCTTGAACGGCCGGCATTGGCACGACCTTATCCTCATCGCCATGAATGATGAGTCCTGAGGACGGGCAGGGGGCCAGGAAGGAAAAGTCATGCAGGTTCGCCGGCGGGGCCACCGACATAAAGCCAGCGACCTCCGGTCGGCGCATCAAAAGCTGCATGCCAATCCAAGCGCCAAACGAAAAGCCTGCAATCCAGGTGAAGCGCGAATCAGGGTTCTGGGCTTGCAACCAGTCTAGGGACCCGGCAGCGTCGGCCAACTCGCCAACACCATGATCGAAATAGCCCTGAGACCGACCCACGCCGCGTGAGTTGAAACGCAGCACCGAAAACCCGCGTTCCACGAACATGTAGTAAAGCTGGTAGACGATCGGGTTGTTCATCGTGCCACCAAATTGCGGATGTGGGTGCAGGATGATGGCCGTTGGCGCGCCGCGTTCTGGGGCAGGGTGCAGGCGGCCTTCCAGGCGACCGGAGGGACCTTGGTAAATGAGTTCGGGCATGGTAAGAATTGTTGCCTTCTATTTTCAACAAATCAGGCCGAGCGCCTTGACGCACGGCCTGCAATAAACCTAGAACGGTTCTAAACTTCAACCGCAGGCCCTTGAACCTGTTGGCTGAGTGCAAGAATTTCAAGCTTAGGCAACGGTCGTTCCGGTGCTCTGGCTGTCGCGGCGCACTTAACACCAGGCGCTGCTCGAAAAACAAGGTTTTTCGACCTCTTGCCGTCGGCTTTCGCGTCTATCGGTCTGCAATCCTTGGTTTCTTTGCCGGCGACCTAATTGATGGCCAACGCGCTCACTAGCCAGATGTATGGCGACTACAATGCGACAAGCCCGCTGCGCCCCGAGGCGCGCGAGGCGATGCATGTGGCCATGGGCGAAATCGGCAATCCGTCATCCATTCATGGTTTTGGACGTGCAGCGCGCAAGCGCATTGAAACGGCGCGGGCATCGATTCTCAACGATCTTGGGCTGCCGGATTATCGCTTGGCGTTTACCTCCGGCGCCAGCGAAGCGCTCGCCACGGTGTTGACGCCGGCAACGCAATCACTGGCGACCAAACAGCGAGCGACCCACCTGTTGATTGCGCCAACGGACCACGTGGCTGCGCTTCAAGGTCATGGTTTCGATAAGGCTGCAACCACATATCTGTCCGTCGGCCGGGATGGGGCGATCGACACCCAAGCGCTCAAGAAAGCGCTGAGCGCTTTGCCAGAAGATGCGCAAACCATCGTGAGTGTTCACGGCGCCAACAACGAAACCGGTGTGCTGCAGCCTATCGATGAGATCGCTGCGCTCTGCGACGTTCACCAGGCGCTTTTCGTCTGCGATTTGGTGCAATGGGTAGGTCGTCTGCCCGTGGGCGACGCGCGCCCTGCGGCTATCATCGTTTCGGCCCATAAGCTCGGTGGCCCGGCGGGCATTGGCGCCATTGTCTACGACCCGATGCGGCTGCATTTGATCACCCCACTGATCCGCGGCGGTGGTCAGGAGCGTGGCCTGCGCGCGGGCACCGAAAATGCCATCGGTATCGCTGGGTTTGCCGCTGCCCTCAAGACGGCGTGCGACACAATGGCGGGCGAACAGCAACGCCTTGCCGACTTGCGCGACAGGTTTGAACACGAGCTGCTCGCCACGCATCCTGACGCTGTCATCTTCGGGCGAGGCGCGGCCCGTCTAGCCAATACCAGCTGCTTTGCGATCCCAGGCCGTGAGGCTGCACTGGCGCTCATGCAGCTTGATCTGGACGGTATTGCCTTGTCCTCCGGCTCGGCTTGTTCCAGCGGCAAGGTGAAGGCGAGCCACGTGTTGGCTGCGATGGACGTGCCACCTAGCCTGGCCGCATGCGCGCTGCGTTTGAGCCTCGGATTTGCAACCACATCAGCCGACATAGACCAGCTTCTGACCTCAGTTGCGCGCTGGTCCACGCCGGACCGAGGGCTTGAATCCCCAGGCTCAGATAAAATCAGCAGGAAAAATGCAAATTTAACGCAATCCGCCATTGGTGAATCTGCGTAGACGATTTATGTAACTTGGAATGATTTTAAGGTGGCCCGTTTGGACCGCCTGTTGAACGCCCAGCTTCTAAGGAGCACGCACCCTATGCCAGCGGTTCAAGAGACCATCGAACAGGTCCGCGAGATCGACGTCGACAAGTACAAATATGGCTTCGAGACTGACATTGATATGGAGTATGCGCCCAAGGGTCTGAATGCGGATATCGTCCGCTTCATCTCGGCCAAGAAGGGCGAGCCGGAATGGCTGACCGATTGGCGCTTGGATGCGCTCAAGCGCTTTGAAACGATGAAGCGCCCGGAATGGGCGCGCGTTGATTATCCTGAGATCGATCTTCAGGAGCTGTATTACTATGCCGCGCCAAAATCGACCGAAGGCCCAAAAAGCCTGGACGAAGTCGATCCGGAGCTTCTACGGACTTACGAGAAGCTGGGTATTCCACTCAAAGAGCAGGAAATCCTGGCAGGCGTTCGCAAGCATGATGAGCCGTCGCAGCTTGATAGCAGCCTGGACTCGCTGGCCGGCAAAGTCGCTGTGGACGCTGTCTTTGACAGCGTGTCTGTCGTTACGACTTTCAAAAAAGAACTCGCGAAACACGGCATCGTTTTCTGCTCGATATCTGAGGCCGTACACTCTCACCCAGAGTTGGTGAAAAAGTATCTCGGCTCGGTCGTGCCGGTGACCGACAATTATTACGCGACATTGAACTCGGCCGTCTTCTCCGACGGATCGTTCGTCTACATTCCTGAGGGCGTGCGCTGCCCGATGGAGCTATCAACCTATTTCCGCATCAACGCCGAAAACACCGGTCAGTTCGAGCGCACGCTGATCATCGCCGACAAAGGCTCCTACGTCTCTTATTTAGAAGGCTGCACGGCGCCGATGCGCGATGAAAACCAGCTCCACGCCGCTGTGGTGGAACTGGTTGCGCTGGACGATGCGGAAATCAAATACTCAACCGTCCAGAACTGGTATCCAGGCGATGCGGAAGGCAAGGGCGGCATCTACAATTTCGTCACGAAGCGTGGCGACTGCCGCGGCGACAATTCCAAGATTTCTTGGACACAGGTCGAGACCGGCTCGGCGATCACATGGAAGTACCCGTCCTGCATTTTGCGTGGCGACAATTCGGTCGGCGAGTTCTACTCCATCGCAATTTCCAATGGCATGCAGCAGGTCGATTCCGGGACCAAGATGATCCATCTGGGCAAGAACACGTCTTCAAAGATCATCGCCAAGGGAATCGCGGCAGGGAAATCGGATTCAACCTATCGTGGCCTCGTGCAGGTGGCGCGCAACGCCAAGAATGCGCGCAACTTTACCCAGTGCGACAGCCTGCTGATCGGCGATAGGTGTGGGGCGCATACGATCCCCTACATCGAATCGAAGAACTCCAAGGCGGTGCTCGAACATGAGGCGACAACCTCGAAGATCTCTGACGATCAAATGTTCTACTGCCTGCAGCGCGGCCTCAATGAAGAGGAAGCCGTGGCGCTGATCGTCAATGGCTTTGTGAAGGACGTGCTGCAAAAGCTTCCTATGGAATTCATGGTGGAATCTCAGAAGCTTATTGGCATTTCGCTTGAAGGGTCAGTGGGGTGACATTCGATGGCATCACAGTGGCCTATTATGCTGCCATTTGCGGTGCGCTGGCGGCTCTGGCTCCGCGGCTCAACACGCTTGTGCGCCGCCTCGTATTGGGAGCAGCGGTCGGCATGATCGCCGCAACGCTCGCGCCCAATATCCGCGCCGCGCTTGGACTGTAAGGAGCAGAGCGTATGGAGTTGGCAATGCTCATTGGCCGCCAGGTGGCCTTTGTCGGTCTGCTCGCCGGGCCGATCATTTTAGTGGTTCTGCTCGGCCGCAGACGCGGCTGGAACCAAACTTACGTTTTTGTGATCGTCCTTGGCTGGGCGCTCTTGTTTCTGGGATTGAACGCGATGATGGCAGGCGACGCTTCGGCTGATGCCCTCTCGCTGATGCAATAAGGACTTCAACTATGCTGCAAATCAAAAACCTGCATGCCCGCATCGCCGAAGACGGCACCGAGATTCTGCGCGGCGTCGACCTTTCGGTTCCCAAGGGCGAAGTGCACGCGATCATGGGCCCCAACGGCTCGGGCAAGTCTACGCTTTCCTATGTGATCGCCGGCAAGGAAGAGTATGAGGTCACCGAGGGCGAGATCCTGCTTGACGGCGAAAACATCCTGGAGATGGACCCGCATGAGCGCGCCAATGCAGGCCTGTTCCTGGCGTTTCAGTACCCGATCGAAATTCCTGGTGTCGCGACGATGACGTTCCTGCGTACCGCGCTCAACGCCAAGCGCAAGGCCGAGGGGCTGGACGAGCTTTCCACGCCCGATTTCATGCGCGTCGTCAAAGAGAAAGCCGCGGAGCTCAACATCTCGTCGGACATGCTCAAGCGCCCCTTGAACGTCGGGTTCTCGGGCGGTGAGAAAAAGCGCAACGAGATCATGCAGATGGCGTTGCTCGAGCCGAAGATGGGCATTCTCGATGAGACCGATTCCGGTCTCGACATCGATGCGCTCAAAGTGGTGGCCGAAGGCGTCAACGCGCTGCGCGGTCCAGATCGCGGCTTCCTGGTGATCACGCATTATCAGCGCCTGCTCGACCACATCGTGCCGGACCATGTGCACGTGCTGTCGGCTGGCAAGATCGTCAAGAGCGGCGACAAATCGCTGGCGCTCGAGTTGGAAGCCAAAGGCTATGCCGACATCATAGCTGATGCGGCCTGAGGGTAATTGACCATGAACGCTGATCTGAAACGCATCAGGACTGCCGCCGAAACCGCGGTTCTGGAAAGCTTTGCCGAGGTGGAAGACACGCTTCCCGGCAACGCTGCCATTCATGCTGATCGCCGCACGCGCATCGCGCTCTTTGAGCGCGACGGCTTGCCCCATCGCCGTGTTGAGGCATGGAAATACACCGATCTTCGCACGTTGGTGCGCGAGATCGCACCCTTGGCGGACAGCGCCGGCGCGACCGATGTTCCAGCCCCGCTTCTTGATGACGCCGTGCAGATCGTGGTCGTCGATGGCTTTGTGCAATCAAGCCCATCCGAACTGCCAGATGGTGTGAGCTTGGCACCGTTGATGGATGTGCTTGGCAATGGCGCTGCGTCTCTGGCTGGCTCCGACAGGCCGGACCGTGCAATTGATGCGCTCAACGCCGCCTTTGTCCGCGATGGTTACGCTCTGACCATCGCCAACGCTGCCACCATCGAAACGCCGCTTGAGCTGGTCTTCATGCGTTCAACCGGCAGCGCGATGAGCCACGCCCGCGCACATATCGCTGTCGGTGAGGGCGCTGACGTGACCATTGTCGAACGCCATATCAGCCCAGATGGTCAGGCTAGTCAGTCGAGCGCCGTCACGAACTATGCGGTGGGTGAGGGCGCATCTCTATCCTTGCTGCGCACGCAGAACGAGGGCGATGAAGCCGTTCATCTCGGCGAGGTCGCCCTGGATCTTGCGGCAAAGTCGCAGACCAAACTGCTGCATCTTATCGCCGGCGCCAAACTGGCTCGCACCGAAACGCGCGCTGTGTTCGCTGGTAAGGAAGCGCGGTTAGACGTTGCCGGCATCACTATGGTCGCCGATCGTCAGCACTCTGATTCCACGCTCTATGTCGATCATTTGGTGCCGCATTGTGACAGCACGGAGACGTTCAAAGCCGTGATCGATGATGCGGCCAAGGCGATCTTCCAGGGTAAGATTGTCGTTGCGCAGGACGCCCAGAAGGTTGACGCGCAGATGGCGATCAACTCGCTCTTGTTGTCGGAAACCGCCGATATGGTGGCCAAACCGGAACTCGAAATTTTTGCCGATGATGTCAGCTGTGCCCACGGTGCGACCTGCGGCGACATTGATGAAGATCTGATGTTTTATCTGCTCGCACGCGGCATTGGGCCGAAAGAAGCGCGTAAGCTCCTTCTGCAGGCCTTTTTGTCCGAAGGGGCGGAGATTTTTGAAGATCACCCGTTCGAGCAGCTCGCCTTTGACGCCATCGAAGCGTGGCTTGTAGCCCATGCAGCGCGCTAGCGGAAAGTAGACTTTGATGAGTTTGGATGTCGCTGCTGTCAGGGCGGATTTTCCGGCCCTTTCGACACAAGTCAACGGCAAGCCGCTGGTCTATCTGGACAATGCGGCATCGGCGCAAAAGCCGAACCAGGTGATCGACGGGACCGCTGAGTTTTACCGCACGTCCTACGCCAATGTGCATCGCGGGCTGCATCATCTCTCAACGGCAGCCACCGAAGCCTATGAAGGTGCGCGTGCCAAAGTCGCCAGGTTTCTTGGCGCGGCTAGCGATCAGGAAATCGTCTTCACCCGTTCTGTGACGGAGGCGCTCAATCTCGTTGCCCATGGGCTCGGTGAAAGCATCCAGGAGGGGGATGAAATCATCCTCTCGGTGATGGAGCACCACTCCAACATCGTGCCTTGGCACTATCTGCGCGAGAAAAAGGGTGCAGTGCTCAAATGGGTACCGGTTCTGGAGGATGGCAGCTTTGATGTCGAAGCTTTTGAAAGCATGGTCACCGAACGCACCAAGATCGTCGCCCTAACCCACATGTCCAATGTGCTCGGCACGGTTACGCCGATCCGTGCGGTTGCGGACTATTTGGCCGATCGCCCTGATATCACGCTGGTCGTTGATGGCGCCCAAGGCGCAGTCCACATGGCCGTCGATGTCCAGGCGCTTGGCTGCGATTTTTATGCCGTCACTGGGCACAAACTCTATGGCCCGTCAGGCATCGGCGCGCTCTGGGGCAAGGCAGAGAAACTTGCCGATCTCCCACCCTATATGGGCGGTGGCGAGATGATTGACGAGGTGCGCGAGGACGGTATGACCTACGCGCCGCCGCCAGCCCGCTTTGAGGCCGGAACGCCGCCCATCGCTCAAGCGGTCGGTCTTGGTCTGGCCCTCGATTACATCGAAGCCATAGGCCGCGACGCGATCAGCGCGCACGAGCATGAGCTTCTGACCTACGCGATGGAAAAAATCCGTCAAATCAATGCCGTGCGCATTATGGGCGAGGCTCCAGGCAAGGGCGCCATCATCTCCTTTGAGGTCGAGGGGGCGCACGCCCACGACATCTCGACCTTGCTTGATCGCTCAGGCGTCGCCGTGCGCGCCGGCACCCATTGCGCGCAGCCGCTGCTGAAACGCTATGGTGTTTCTTCCTCCTGCCGTGCGTCCTTTGGCGTCTACAACACGTTTGAGGAAGTCGATACCTTTGTCGAAGCCTTGAAAAAGGCTCAGAGCTTCTTCACATGAACGTTCACTGTTACACTGATTGGTACAGTTGGGCATGTCGCCCAGAATGGACATAGCGATGACCGACACTGCCACAGCGCCAACTTCGACGGATCAGCAGGCGCCCAATGCTGCCGAGCTGAACGCATCCGCGATTGCGCCTGACGAACTGGAGCGGCTGACCGAGGACATCGTCGCTGCACTGAAGACAGTGTACGACCCGGAAATCCCGGTCGATATCTATGAGCTCGGCCTGATCTACAAGGTCGATATCGACGATAACCGCAAAGTGACCATCCATATGACGCTCACGGCACCTGGGTGTCCGGTTGCCGGCGAAATGCCCGGCTGGGTGGAAAATGCCGTCGCGACAGCACCTGGCGTCTCGGACGTGCAAGTTGAAATGGTGTTTGACCCGCCTTGGACACCGGAACGGATGTCCGAAGAGGCGCAAGTCGCCATCGGTTGGTTCTAGGAGCAACACCCCATGGGCTTTGCCATGATCACACTGTCCGACGCTGCCAAGGACCATATCGGCGCGCTCTTGAGAGATCATGAGCCGACGGCAGGTCTGCGGTTGACGCTTAAAAAGGGCGGCTGCGCCGGTATGGAATACAAGCTTGATATCGCCGAAGAAAAGCCAGCCGGCGATGATGCCGTCGAAGAGGGTCCCGCCCGGCTGTTCATTGAACCGTCAGCCATGCTCTACCTGCTCGGTATGCATGTGGACTATGAGGTCACAAAGCTTCGCTCAGGTTTTGTTTTCAAGAACCCCAATGAGGTTTCGGCGTGCGGCTGCGGCGAATCCGTCGAACTGATTCCAGCACAGGCGCAGCCTGCTCATTAAGATCGATCGTTGTTTAAAAAAAAGGCGCGCTAGCCTCGGTGATTAGCGCGCTTTTTGTTTCTGACTGGATGCAGGCTTAGGCCGCAGCTGTTTCCTGTTCGGAAATCTCGCTCTCAGACATCACGCGGTTGCGCCCAGCATCCTTGGCCGCATAGAGGCATTTGTCGGCCCGTTCGATGATCGATTGAACGCTATCGTCAACGCGCAGTTCGGCAACACCGATGGAAATCGTGACGCGGCCCAACGTTTCGCCCGTCGAGCGTTTCACCAGTTCTTTGCCCATGACGGCCTGGCGAATGACATTGGCCACATCCGTTGCCCGTCCGACCTTTGTGGATGGCAGAATGACGCAAAATTCTTCCCCGCCATAGCGGCATGCCAGGTCTTTGGACGAGACTGACGCCTTGATCGTGCTGCCGACGAGGCGGAGCACCTGATCACCGGTCTGGTGGCCGTGGGTATCGTTGAATTTCTTGAAATGATCGATGTCACAAACCAGAAGGCTGAACGGTTCGCCGGTTGCTTCCGACGTGACCATGGCTTCATCCATCGCACGATCAAACCGTTTGCGATTGCCGATGCCGGTCAATTGGTCGGTCATCGCCTCATAGCGCACTGATTCCAAGGCTTCTTTCAGCGAGGCAATCTCCTGCTCACTCTCAAGCAGCTTGCTCGACATGGAGCGGTTGCTTTTTTCCACTTCGTCCGTGACCGAGATAAGCTTCTCAACGATCGCTTTGACCTTCTGCTCATCGGCAGCATTGTTGGTCAGGCTTTCCGACGCGTCTTGCAGTTCGTCGGAATATCCGCTGGTTTGACCGGCAGCATCGTTGATCAGCTCCATGATTTCAGAAACTTTGCCCGAGAGCTTGCCACCGACAGCATCAACGCGTTCTTCAAAGGAGCCGGCACCGAAGAACTCTTCGCGGATCTCTTCGAGCGTTTTCTGGTCGACATGTTTGCCAGCGCGAAGGATTTCATTGATGCGCTTGTTCAGCGCAGGATTAAATCCTGCGGCATAGGAAAACCAAATCTCGTAGTTTGGCGGAAAAGCTGCGAGTTCGTTCGTTTTGATCTTCGCAATTGCGTGCTCAGCAATCTGATAGGTGCGCGCAACGTCTTCTGGCAATGCCATGCCGAGGTCCCCCAAGGGTCAACAGATTTGGCAAGACATTGGCATAACACCGTTTCCAAGCGGTTAATCCGCAACGATAGGTAGAATTGCCAAATCGCTACACAGTCGAAAGAAAGATCAAGTCAGCCATAAAGGATCGGCCAGCCGCACGCGTGCAGCGTGTCTGGCAGAACGTTACATGAGCCGGGACCGGGGTCGGCGGCCTTTAGCCGCCTAAAAGGATGGTTCTGCTAGGCTGCCGTGCGCCGAATGGGGCGCAAAAGGAACGCCGGGACATAGTCGGTCTCGCCAAACGGGCGCCGATCATCGGGACCGTCCTGATCATTGCGACCGCCGCGACGGCCGCGACCGCGCTTGGGCGCATTGGATTCGCCATCGTCTTTTTTCGAAGATCGATCGCCGCGCTTCGCCTTCACAGGCTGCTCGGTCTTTTCCCTAACGTCATCGTCAGAGGATTGATTGCCGCTTTCGGGAGCTGTCTGGGTGTCCTTGGACTGCGTGTCTTTGGCTTGCGCTTCGGAAGCTTTCCGGCCACCGCGACGCCCGCGCCGACGGTTCGGTTTTTCGTCCGCTTGAACAGCTTCTTCTGCCGTCTTGGCTTCTTCAGCGTCTTTGGCCGGTTCAGCATCGCTGCGCGGAATCGCCTGCCCGATCATGTCCTCAATGGCTGCGACATATTTGCCGTCAGCTTTCGAGGCCAGTGTGATCGCTGTGCCTGTGCGCCCGGCGCGGCCTGTTCGGCCAATACGGTGCACATAGTCCTCGGCGTGCGTCGGCACATCATAGTTGAACACATGGCTGACAGCAGGAATGTCGAGGCCACGGGCGGCAACGTCGGAGGCGACCAGCAAGGTCAACTCATTGTTGCGGAACGCATCCAGCGTCTGCATGCGCGCGCGTTGGTCCATATCGCCGTGCAGGCAGCCGGCATTGTAGCCATGGCGTTTGAGCGAGCGCTCGACCACCGAGACATCGCGTTTGCGGTTGCAGAAGATGATGCCGTTCGAGAGGTCCTTGGCGCCGTCGATGGCGCCGCGCAGCGTTTCGCGTTTCCCAGCGGCAACACTGGGTGCGCTCAGAAGCAGCTGCGTGATGGTTTCGCTGGTCGACGATGTGCGCGAAACCTCAACGCGCTCCGGCGCGTGCAGGAACGTGTTAACGAAACGATCGATCTCCGGCGGCATTGTCGCCGAGAAGAACAGTGTCTGGCGGGTGAATGGCACCAGCTTAAAGATGCGCTCCAGGTCGGGCATGAAGCCCATGTCGAGCATCCGATCGGCCTCGTCGACCACCAAATACTCAACGCCCGTCAGAAGAAGTTTGCCGCGCTCAAAATGATCAAGCAGACGGCCAGGCGTCGCAATCAGAATGTCCGCGCCACGCGTTAGCTTCTTTTCCTGCTCGTCAAACGAAACGCCGCCGATCAGCAGGGCCATCGTGTATTTGTGATTGACCCCAAAGGTCTCGAAGCTCTCGGCCACCTGCGCTGCCAATTCGCGCGTTGGCGCAATCACCAGCGAGCGCGGCATACGAGCCCGGGCACGGCCGCGTTCCAGAAGTGTGAGAATGGGAAGCGAAAAGGCAGCCGTTTTGCCGGTGCCGGTCTGGGCCAGGCCCAAAACATCTTTGCGCTCAAGCACATGAGGGATGGCTTGCGCCTGGATTGGCGTCGGCTCGCTGTAGCCAGCGGCCTCAATGGCGGAGAGAACTTTTTGCGAAAGACCAAGGGTCGTAAAGGACATGCGTGAGATGGGTATCCGTGTCGAGAAGGATCGGTGCGAGTGCGGGTAAAAGCGCGGCGAAAAGGCAGGTTCTGTAACGAGCGGCCATTTCCAATGCCGCTTGGCGCTAACCTTTTGGTCTTGGCGCCATCATGCGTGCTGACAATCACATCTCTGTGACGAGCCCGCGTTTGCACGAAGCAATGGGCGGCACATGGCCCCTTGGTCGGCAAAAGTCAAGGAAATGCGGGGCTTTACGCTGTGAAACGCGACCAATTGCGGCGAAAGTCTGCGTCAAGGGTTTAGAAAGTGCGAAAGTGTTGCCCGAACGGCGCAAAACCAAAGGCTGATCTGGAACGTTTGTCTGCTGGCTGGGGGTTTTCAGAACGAACCCCCTTTTGGAGACTATCTTATGCGTTTTTCTCAACTTCTTGGCTCAACTGCAGCCGCCGCCGTCGTGTCGCTCGGCATGGCAGGCGCCGCTTATGCCGATGGCCACATGAAGGACATTGTTGACACCGCGGTGGAAGCCGGATCGTTCACGACACTCGTGGCTGCCGTTCAGGCTGCTGGCCTGGAAGACACGCTGCGCGGCGAAGGCCCGTTTACGGTCTTCGCACCGACGGACGAAGCCTTTGCAGCGCTGCCGGAAGGCACTGTTGAAAACCTGCTATTGCCGGAGAACCTGGAAACCCTGCAGGCGATACTGACCTATCACGTACTACCCGGCAAAGTGATGTCGGCTGACATCGCCGGACAGGAACTGTCGGTTGCGACTGTTGAGGGTTCTGAAGTGATGGTCAACGCCATGGACGGCGTGATGGTCGACAGCGCCAACGTTGTCACGGCCGACATTGAAGCGACAAACGGCGTCATTCACGTCATTGACGCCGTGATCCTGCCGCCGTCGGCAATGTAAGACCGAAATCACGGGAACGAGGAAGGGCCGGTCGAACGATCGGCCCTTTTTAGATGTCCAGCTCTTCGGTGAACTTGGCGTTTTCCTGAATGAACTGGAAGCGCGCTTCGGGTTTATTGCCCATCAGCGTCGTGACGGTATCCCCGGTGCTTTGCCCGTCGATCACCTTCACCCGCAACAAGGTGCGCTTGTCCGGGTCCATGGTGGTCTCCTTCAACTGCGCGGGCAGCATCTCCCCAAGACCTTTAAAGCGACCGATCTCGATGTTGCGCTTGCCCTTGAAGGCCGTGCGCATCAGTTCATCTTTGTGCGCATCATCACGGGCATACTCCACCACGCCACCGGCGGACAGGCGGTAGAGCGGCGGCACGGCGATGTAGAGATGCCGGTTCTCAATGAGCTCGGGCATTTCCCGGTAGAAAAAGGTTATGAGCAGCGAGGCGATGTGGGCGCCATCCACGTCAGCGTCGGTCATGATGATCACGCGCTCGTAGCGCAGATCATCGTCGCGATAGGCCGAACCCGTGCCAACACCCAGCGCCTGCAACAAGTCTGAGAGTTGCTGGTTGGAGGTGATTTTTTCACGCCCCGCATTGGCGACGTTCAAAATCTTGCCGCGCAGCGGCAGCACCGCTTGCGTGTCGCGGCGGCGCCCCTGCTTGGCAGACCCGCCAGCCGAATCGCCCTCCACAATGAAGATCTCAGAGCCAGCCGCACCGGCCTTCGAACAATCGGCGAGCTTGCCGGGAAGGCGCAGTTTCCGCGTGGCGCTCTTGCGGGCAATGTCCTTTTCCGCCCGGCGTTTCAGCCGCTCCTCAGCGCGATCGATCGTCCATTCGAGCAGCTTGTTAGCTTGGTTCGGTGAGCCGGTCAGCCAGTGATCGAAGGCATCGCGCACCGCGTTTTCAACGATCTTGGTGGCTTCCTGCGTCGCCAGGCGGTCTTTTGTCTGGCCGACAAACTCCGGCTCGCGCACAAAGACCGAAAGCATTGCGCCGGCTGATGTCATCACATCGTCTGCGGTGATCTGCGCGCCTTTTTTTACGCCTGTCAGCTCGGCATAGGCCCGCAGCCCTTTGAGCAATGCCATGCGCAGCCCAGCTTCGTGAGTGCCACCCTCCGGCGTTGGCACCGTGTTGCAATAGGAGGCGAACGAGGCATCGCCAACATGCCAGCAAACCGCCCACTCCACACCGCCATGCTTGCCGGCGTTCGGCGTGCGCCCAGCAAACATCTGCTCTGTGACGCGCCGCTCATTGCCGAGCGACTCAGCCAGATAATCCTGCAAGCCACCAGGGAAGGAAAAGACGGCCGTTTCCGGAACGTCTTTGACGCCCTCCAACAATTCCGGGGCGCAGGTCCAACGGATTTCGACGCCGGCAAACAAATAGGCTTTCGACCGCGCCATTTTCATCAACCGCGCCGGTTTGAACCGGGCGCTTTTGCCGAAAATTTCTGCGTCCGGATGAAAGCGCACGGTTGTGCCTCGGCGGTTCATCGTTTCGCCAATCACCTCCAGCGGTCCTTGTGGAACACCACGCGCGAAGATTTGGCGATAGATCTTCCGGTCGCGCGCAACTTCGACTTCCAGATGGTTCGACAATGCGTTGACCACCGAAACACCCACGCCGTGGAGACCGCCGGACGTCTCGTACACCTTGCTGTCGAACTTGCCGCCGGCGTGCAGCGTGGTCATGATCACTTCGAGCGCGGATTTTTCCGGCATTTTGGGGTGCGGGTCGACGGGAATGCCCCGGCCATTGTCGCTGACCGACAGAGACCCATCGGCCATCAGTTCCACCTCGATGCGCGAGGCGTGGCCGGCCACGGCCTCATCCATGGAGTTATCAATGACTTCGGCAAAGAGGTGATGCAGCGCGCGCTCATCCGTGCCGCCGATATACATGCCTGGGCGGCGGCGCACCGGTTCGAGCCCCTCAAGCACCTCAATGGCCGAGGCGTCATAGCCTGCCTCTGCGCCAGATGTTGGCGGTTTGGGCGTGGCCTTCTTCGCAGGCTTTGGCGCCGCTTTCAGCGCAGGCTTGTCGGTGGGTTCAGGTGCAGGCGTTGCCGCAGGCGCGGCGCCAAAAAGGTCTGTCATCGAGGCAAAGAACCGGTCGGTCTGGGGGCGAATCGCTTCTGGTCACAGTGCCATGGCACACGGGCAAAAAGCAAAACCCGGAAGCTGATAGCTCCCGGGTTTCATCATCAGCTTGGAAGGCTGGAGACCGCGCTAGACGGCGATCTTGCCACCGCCTTGGCGTGTCACCACGACAACGGACGGGCGAGGGGGCATCCCGTCCTGAAAATCCGGCCAGCGTGTGGCCGGGTCCTCGAAGGTTGAGGCGCGCTCGAAACCTGCGAAATCGCTGGTGCCATCGGTGCCCGGATGCTGAACGGCGAGGAACAACGTCTCATCGTTCTGCGCGAAGTAGGGCCCGCAAAGCTCACCGCCGACTGGACAGCGGAAGAACAGTCGCGATTGGCCGCGCAGATCACCGTCGGTTTCAAGGGAATAGAGCCCGTCGGATTTGCCCGTGCGACCCCAATTGCCGCCTTGGTCGGTGGAAATCCACAACCGGCCTTCGGCGTCGAACGCGCAATTGTCAGGCGAAGCAAACCAGCCATGTTCGGTTGTGTCAGGCCCCCATTGGGCCCCCACTTCTGCTATCGCGGGATCGCCGCACCGCACCAGGATCTCCCAGCGATAGTCGGTCGCCGCATGGTCGGCATCCGGCGCGATCATTTCCATGATGTGACCGAACGCATTGTCAGCGCGCGGGTTGGCGGCATCGACCTGCTCTTCTGTCCGCCGAGTGTTGTTGGTCAGCATCATATAGACGCGACCATCGGGGGCCGGCTGAACATCTTCCGGGCGATCCATCGGCGTCGCGCCGAGAAGATCGGCGGCCAAGCGGGCATCGATCACCACATCGGCCTGGCTCTCAAACCCGTTCTCGGCCGTCAGCGGACCATGGCCCCAGGTGAGCGGCAGCCATTCCAGGCGACCATCCGCGTGGAACTTGCCAACATAGAGCGTGCCTTCCGACAGAAGCTGCATATTGGCGGCTTTGTCATTGCCGACCACGCCGTCGGAGATGAATTTGTAGACATAGTCAAAGCGCGCGTCATCGCCGGAATAGACCACAACGCGGCCATCCTTATTGACGATGCTTTCCGCGCCTTCGTGCCGGAATCGGCCAAGGGCGGTGTGCTTCACCGGTACCGACTCTGGGTCCATCGGGTCGACTTCGACGATGTAGCCGTAGCGGTTTGGGCCATTTGGTTCCTGATCGATGTTGAAGCGATCATGATGCTTGCCCCAGGCGTACCAACGGCCTGGAACGCCATAACGGCGGTAGCTTTCTTCTTGCGGCATGCCGGTCACATCCGGGCGGCCTTCACCGTCAACCTGATCGGTCCAGAAATAGCCGTGAAAGTTCTCTTCGGCCATCAGATAGGTGCCCCAGGGCGTAATGCCGCCGGCGCAATTGTTGATGGTGCCGATGATCGCGGTGCCCGATGGGTCTTCGGCGGTCTTCAGCTTGCCATGGCCTGCAGCGGGGCCTGAAACGGTCATCAGGGTTTCCAGCGCCGAGATGCGGCGATTGTAGGGGCTGTCGAGCACGACCTCCCACTTGTTGTCCTCATTCTTGACGATCTCGAACACCGAACCGCCATGGGCGGCCATTTCGATTTCAACCAGCTCGCGGGTCATATCGGGGAAACCTTCACGATCCTGCCGACCAATGCCGGGGAACATAACCTCTTCGTTGGTATACTCATGATTCACGCAGAGCACGCCGCGGGTTTCATCGGCGTTGAGCGGAACGAAGCCGACATAGTCATTGTTGTAGCCGAACTGCTGAAGCTGACTTTCAACACTCTGGTCTTGAGGGTCGAACTCCGGCGCATCGGCGAAAAGCTTGTCGCCCCAACGGATCAAGACGTCGGCGTCGTAGCCTTCGGCGATGTGATGGTTCTCGTCGTTGCCGCTTTCCAGCTCGGTGAAGCGAAACGACGCATCCTCACCATTGGCGAGCGCTTGGTTGGCTGCGGTCAGCGCCGTCGTGCCAAAAAGGGCCGTCGTCGCTGTCACGCCGAGCATGCCCTTCATCACATCACGGCGGCCATAGCGCCGGTTGATGATGTCGCCGATCGTATCGACCTGGTCGATGGGCGAGAGCGGCGTGTTGTCAAAATCTTCGAATGCTTCAGCGCGGTTGTCGAAACCGTCGTCTTCCAGCAGTGATTGATCCAGACGTGTCTGGTCCTGACGTTGATCCGTCATGGATGCCTCCTAGGTCATCGCGATGTGTCCGTGAGCGATGCTCAAGGTCATCGTGGCACCGCAGAAGCCAGTTACCGTGGCGTCGATGACGGAGGCATGACCGCTGGATGACGGTGCGATGACAGTGGAGAAGAGGGCAGCTGAACGCGTCCAGATGCGGTCAACCCTCGCATAGATGAATACAGTTGCGTGAAGGCGCGCCAAATAAAAAGGGCGTCCCGAAGGACGCCCTTTTATCTTTTTCACAAGGTCGGCTTAGGCCGAGTAGTACATGTCGAATTCCACCGGGTGCGGCGTCATTTCGTAGCGCATGTTTTCTTCCATTTTCAGATCGATATAGGCTTCGATCTGATCTTCATCGAACACATTGCCTGCGGTGAGGAACGCGTGATCATCGCCAAGGGCTTCCAGAGCTTCGCGCAGCGAACCGGCAACCGTTGGGATGTCTTTGAGCTCTTCTGGCGGCAGATCATAAAGATCCTTATCCATCGCTTCGCCCGGGTGAATCTTGTTCTTAATCCCGTCAAGGCCGGCCATCAGCAAAGCCGAGAAGGCGAGATAGGGGTTGGCCATGGGATCAGGGAAACGCACTTCCACGCGCTTGGCTTTCGGCGAAGACGTGTAAGGGATACGGCAAGAGGCCGAGCGGTTACGTGCTGAGTATGCCAGCAGAACCGGCGCTTCGTACCCTGGAACCAGACGCTTGTAAGAGTTGGTCGATGGGTTGGTGAACGCGTTGATCGCTTTGGCGTGCTTCAGAACACCGCCGATATAGTGCAGGCACGTTTCTGACAGATCAGCATATTCCGATCCTGCGAACACCGGCTGGCCGTCTTTCCAGATCGACTGATGGCAGTGCATGCCGGTGCCGTTGTCGCCAAAGACAGGCTTCGGCATGAAGGTCGCCGATTTGCCGTAAGAGTGCGCAACCTGGTGCACAACGTACTTGTAGATCTGCATGTGGTCGGCGCAGGTCGTCAGTTCGTTGAACTTCATGCCAAGTTCGTGCTGAGCAGCCGCCACTTCGTGGTGATGTTTCTCAACCGTCACACCCATCTGAGCCATAACGGTCAGCATTTCTGAGCGAATATCCTGGCAGGAATCCACGGGCGGAACGGGGAAATAGCCGCCTTTGGTACGCGGACGGTGACCAAGGTTGCCCATCTCATATTCGGTGTCGGTGTTCTCAGGCAGTTCTGAGGAATCCAGCACGAAACCGGTGTTGTAAGGGTCAGCGCGGAAGCGCACATCGTCAAAGATGAAGAACTCAGCTTCTGGGCCGAACATGACGGTGTCGCCGATGCCGGTCGACTTCATGTAGGCTTCGGCCTTCTTCGCCGTCATACGCGGGTCACGGCTATAGGCTTCGCCCGAGCCTGGCTCCAGAATGTCGCAGAAGATTGCCATGGTCGGCTGTGCGAAGAACGGGTCCATATGGGCGGTTTCGGTGTCCGGCATAAGAACCATGTCGGACTCGTTGATGGCCTTCCAGCCGGCGATGGACGAGCCGTCGAACATGATGCCATCGGCGAACATGTCTTCATCGACCTGGCTTACATCCATGGTCACGTGCTGCATCTTGCCGCGCGGATCGGTGAAGCGAACATCAACGAACTTCACATCGTTGTCGCTGATGGACTTCAAGACATCTGCTGCTGTGGTCATGCTTACTGTTTTCCTTAAGGCTTGGGTACGAATGGAATGTGCGAATGTGTTGGATGGGAGGGGTGCCGCCGGATCGGACGATCGGCGGGCATAGCTGGTTAGACGGCGTCTGCCCCGGTTTCGCCGGTGCGAATACGCACGACATCTTCGACAGGTGAGACGAAGATTTTGCCGTCGCCGATGCGACCGGTTTGGGCGGCTTCACGGATAGCGCTGACCGCGCTTTCCAGCAGATCGTCCTGAAGTACGACCTCCACTTTCACCTTGGGCAGGAAATCGACCACATATTCAGCGCCCCGATAGAGCTCCGTGTGGCCTTTTTGCCGACCAAACCCTTTGGCTTCGGTGACCGTGATGCCCTGCAGTCCAACCTCTTGCAGCGCCTCTTTCACCTCGTCCAGTTTGAACGGCTTAATGATAGCCTCGATTTTCTTCATCGCCTCCCCAATCCAACTCATGCGTGCGCGTCGCGCGCACTGGCCATCCCGAAGCACGTACCGTGCCAACTGCGCCTCGTGCGGCGCGCGCTCGGTTGTTTTCGCCAGTCATGCGGCGGCAGACGTGAACAAAGTCGAAATTTGCACACCTATTAAGCAGCGGATCGACCCATGACACACCCTGATAAGCACAATAATTGTGCAATTGCATAATTCCAAAGCAAATTTCGGCGACCGTTCAGGGTGGTTCCAATTCACCTGCCTCATTCTTCATCGTCTTTCCCAATGGAAGCGAGCGATTATCGGCCCATTCGGATTTTCCTTGATGCGCTCGCTGCCTTTGCTATAGAGCCGCCCACGGCATCACGCTTCGTGCATGCGGGCGTGGTGAAATTGGTAGACACGCTGGTTTTAGGTACCAGTGGCGCAAGCCGTGGGGGTTCAAGTCCCTCCGCCCGCACCAACAACGCGATTAACGTGTGTTTGCCGAACCGCGAAGCGTAGCCGCGCATCGGGGTCGACAGGCACACATGGATGATAAGGAACTCGGCCCAATGCAGGTCACTGAAACGCTCGCCGATGGCTTGAAGCGCGAACTAACAATTACGATTCCGGCCACCGATCTGTCGGCCAAACTTGATGACAAGCTGTCTTCGCTGAAGAGCCAGGTTCGCCTGCCAGGCTTTCGTCCGGGCAAAGTGCCGGTTTCGCACCTGAAAAAGGTGTACGGCAAACAGGCGATGGCTGAGGTCATCAACGACACCCTCAACGAGTCGACCAACGCAGCGATTGCCGAGCGTAAAGAAAAGCCTGCCAGTGAACCAAAATTCACGTTGCCGGAAGACGAGAAGAAAGCCGAAGACATCATCGCAGGCAAAGAAGACCTGGAAATCGCGGTCGCTTACGAGATCATCCCCGATTTCGAGGTCAAGGATTTCTCTGGCATCCAGATCGAGCGCCCGGTCGTCGACGTAACTGATGACATGCTCGACGAGCGCATGAAGCAGATCGCGTCGTCCAACGTCACCTACAAGGCGGTTAAGCGCAAAGCCAAGAACGACGACCAGGTCACCTTCGACTTCCTCGGCAAGGTCGATGGCGAGGCCTTTGACGGCGGTGCTGCCGAAGGCTTCAAGCTGGTTCTCGGCTCTGGCCAGTTCATCCCAGGCTTCGAAGAGCAGATGGTCGGCCTGAAAGCGGGCGACGAAAAAACGCTCGAAGTGACGTTCCCTGAAGACTACCAGGCGGAAAACCTTGCCGGTAAGGCCGCGACCTTCGATGTCACGGTTCACGAAGTCGGCGCGCCTGAGGATCCAGTGATCGATGAAGCGTTCGCCACCAATCTTGGGCTGGAGTCGCTGGACAAGCTCAAAGAGGCCGTCAAAAGCCAGCTTGAGAATGAATACGGTCAGAAGACCCGCATGAAGGTGAAGCGCCAGCTTCTCGATGCGCTGGACGAAGCCTACAATTTCGATCTGCCGCCAAGCCTGGTTGATCAGGAGTTCGAGGGCGTTTGGAAGCAGGTGACCGACGACCTTGAGCGGGCTGGTCGCACGTTTGAGGAAGAAGACACGACCGAAGACAAAGCCAAGGAAGAGTATCGCGTGCTCGCCGAGCGCCGCGTGCGCTTGGGCCTGTTGCTTGCCGAAGTTGGCGGCCAGAACGATGTCCAGGTGACCAATGAAGAACTGCAGCGCGCCGTTGTAGCCCGCGCCCAGCAGTTCCCCGGTCAGGAACGCGAAGTCATCGAGTTCTTCCAGAAGAACCCGCAGCAGCTGGCCGGCGTGCGTGCACCGATCTTTGAAGACAAGGTGATCGATTTCATCCTGGAACTTGCCAATGTGACCGACAAGAGCGTCGATCCGAAGGACCTGGACGATGAAGATGAGCACGACCATGATCACCATGGCCATGATCACGACCACGATCACTAAAGCCTGGATGGCGGTGATGGTGCCTTGAAGGCGCCCCACCGTTCACCATATGGCGAAAAGATGGGCCGCGATCGCACCGATCGTGGCCCTTTTCCTTTCCCAAGCCTTGCCCCACCGCATTCAGCGGCTAGGCTCCGCGACGACGGGCTGAGTCGGATACGCTTCGCCAGCCACCGATAGCCAACACCCAAGGACCCATTCCATGCGCGATCCCATCGATTTGACCATGAACACCCTCGTGCCCATGGTGGTCGAGCAATCCAACCGCGGCGAGCGCGCCTTCGACATCTACTCGCGCCTTCTGCGCGAGCGCATCATCTTCATGACCGGCCCGGTCGAAGACAATGTCGCCTCGCTCATCTGCGCCCAGTTGCTCTATCTTGAAGCCGATAATCCGACCAAAGACATCGCGCTTTACATCAATTCTCCTGGCGGTGTGGTGACTTCCGGCATGGGCATCTACGACACGATGCAGTTCATCAAACCGTCGGTTTCGACGATTTGTATCGGTCAGGCCGCATCCATGGGTTCGCTTCTTCTGACCGCCGGCGCCAAAGACTCCCGTTTCATCCTGCCCAATGCCCGCGTGATGCTTCACCAGCCATCCGGTGGTTTCCAGGGCCAGGCGTCCGACATTGAACGGCACGCAGCCGACATCATCAAAATGAAACGGCGTCTCAATGACATCTATGTCGAACATACCGGCCAGGATTACGACACCATTGAAGCAACCCTTGACCGCGACCACTTCATGACGGCCGAAGAAGCCAAAGACTTCGGTATCGTCGATGAAGTGATCACCTCGCGCACGGCGTTGGAAGAATCAGCGGACTAGGTTTTGACGCTTTTTCGCCTTAACGCAGGCAATAAAGGCGCCATTTGTGCCCGGTAATCCACAGCACGGGGCACAATGCGAGGTGCGACGCTGCATTGCGTCAACAATGGTTGACAGGGCCAAGAAACCCTAGAACTCTGGGCTTTAGCGCGTTCTTAAGGGTGCCAAAGCGCCGAAAGGCGATCCGAGGAACCGCGTGGAAGACACCAATTGTAGTGCGTGCCGCGTGTTAACCCTTGGGCCGGACAATGGGTTTAATCTGGTCTAATCGTCTGATTTGATCGACGTGGCTGACGGCGTCTCATCGGATGGAAACTTGGGGGCAGTCACAAGCTGCCCCGACCAATGGCGGAGCGACCTTCGCCAACCCGGTACGCGCGCTGCGTGCCGCTATGGAGATTAGATATATGAGCAAGTCTGGCGGCAGCGATTCCAAGAACACGCTTTACTGTTCGTTCTGCGGGAAGAGCCAGCACGAAGTGCGTAAGCTAATTGCCGGCCCAACCGTGTTCATCTGTGATGAGTGCGTTGAGCTGTGCATGGACATCATTCGCGAGGAAAACAAAACCTCGTTGGTGAAGTCCTCCGACGGCGTGCCAACACCGCAAGAAATTCTCTCGGTGCTTGATGACTATGTCATTGGGCAGCCGCAGGCCAAGCGCGTGCTCTCTGTCGCCGTGCACAACCACTATAAGCGGTTGCACCATGCGGCAAAGAACGCCGACATCGAGCTTGCCAAATCCAACATCATGCTGATCGGCCCGACCGGTTGCGGCAAGACGCTGCTGGCGCAGACGCTGGCGCGCATCATTGATGTGCCCTTCACGATGGCCGATGCGACCACGCTGACCGAAGCCGGTTATGTGGGTGAAGATGTTGAGAACATCATTCTCAAGCTCTTGCAGTCAGCCGACTACAACGTCGAACGTGCGCAGCGCGGCATCGTCTACATCGATGAGGTCGACAAGATTTCGCGCAAGTCCGACAACCCGTCGATCACCCGCGATGTGTCGGGCGAGGGCGTGCAGCAGGCCTTGCTGAAGATCATGGAAGGCACCGTTGCCTCCGTTCCGCCTCAAGGCGGCCGAAAGCATCCGCAGCAGGAGTTCCTGCAGGTCGACACGACGAACATCCTGTTCATCTGCGGCGGTGCGTTTGCCGGTTTGGATCGGATCATCTCCGACCGTGGCCGCGCGACGTCCATCGGCTTTAAGGCCTCGGTTGAAGACCCCGATGCCCGCAAGGTCGGCGAACTGTTCGCTGAAGTCGAGCCGGAAGATCTGGTGAAGTTTGGTCTGATCCCAGAATTTGTTGGTCGTTTGCCGGTGTTGGCAACGCTGATGGATCTGGATGTTGAAGCCTTGGTGCAGATCCTCAAAGAGCCGAAAAATGCGCTGGTGAAGCAGTATCAGCGCCTGTTCGACATGGAAGAAGTGCAGCTTACGTTCCAGGATGAAGCGCTTGAGGCGGTGGCCAACAAGGCCATCGAACGTAAGACCGGTGCTCGTGGCCTGCGCTCGATTATGGAGACGATCCTTCTGGACACCATGTACGAGCTTCCGGCCATGGAAGGCGTGGAGCAGGTTGTGATCTCCGATGAGGTGGTCAATGGCTCGGCCCGTCCGCTTTACATCTATGCCGACAAGGAAGAGCAGCAGACCGCAGACGCGTCCTAACGCAATATTTCAATGATTTTGCAGACGGCGTTCCAACCATTGGGATGCCGGGCAGCCCCTAACCCTTTGATGAGCGGTGCATAGATCGTCGATTGCGCAGCTAACTGACCGCAGACCGTTGAAATCCATCCAAGAAGCGCCCAAGTTCGCTGCAACAACGTAGCTGCGTGATTCACTGCTTCTTTTGAGGCGCGTACAGTTTCGTAGCGTTGCGTTCCCCCCTGCCGGTGCATGTTGCCGGACAGCGATGCCAGGGCGACGGTATTAAGAGGTCTTTGTACCAGCCGCCTCGACCGACCATGACGGCCGGTTCGATCCGCACCGCTTTTCGGCCTGGATATCCTTCCACGCATGCCCGTGCTCTTGCCCGAATGCCAAAGGCTAGACCATGACTGAACAAACCCCAGACTATTCCGCGGCCTATCGCGACGCAGAACCGAGTGTGCACCCGGTGCTGCCGCTGCGCGACATTGTTGTATTTCCGCACATGATCGTGCCGCTGTTCGTCGGCCGTGAAAAATCGATCGCAGCGCTTGAAGAGGTGATGCGGTCCGACAAACAGATTGTGCTCGCCACGCAGATCAACGCCTCCGACGATGATCCGGCCGCCGACGCCATCTACAATGTTGGCACCATCGCCAATGTGCTCCAGCTTCTGCGCCTGCCCGATGGCACAGTAAAGGTGCTGGTGGAGGGCACTGATCGCGTCGAAATCGTGCGGTATCATGAGCGCACCGACTTCCATGAAGCCGACATCCACGCACTTATCGAAGATGAGGGCGAAGAGATTGAGGTGGAAGCCTTGGCCCGCTCGGTGACAGCTGAATTCGAGAGCTACGTGAAGCTCAACAAAAAGGTCTCCCCGGAGGTCATATCCGCGATCAGCCAGATCGAGGGCTTTTCCAAGCTCGCCGACACGGTTGCCTCGCATCTGGCTGTGAAGATCGCCGACAAGCAGGACGTGCTTGCCACGATATCCGTCGTTGAGCGCCTGGAGCAGGTGCTGGCGCTGATGGAGAGTGAAATATCTGTTCTCCAAGTTGAAAAGCGCATCCGTTCGCGGGTGAAGCGCCAAATGGAGAAGACCCAGCGCGAATATTATCTCAACGAGCAGATGAAGGCGATCCAGAAGGAGCTGGGCGAAGGCGAAGATGGCAAGGATGAGCTGTCAGAGCTGGAAGACAAAATCGAGAAGACCAAGCTCTCCAAGGAAGCGCGCGAAAAAGCGACCGCTGAGATGAAGAAGCTACGCGCCATGAGCCCAATGTCCGCTGAGGCAACGGTCGTGCGCAACTATCTTGATTGGCTGCTTGGCCTGCCATGGGGCAAGCGTTCGCGCATTTCCGTTGATCTGGAAAAAGCCCAGCAGATCCTCGACGACGATCACTATGGCCTCGACAAGGTCAAAGAGCGGATCATCGAGTACCTTGCGGTCCAGGCACGCTCAAACAAGCTGCGCGGCCCAATCCTCTGCCTCGTTGGCCCTCCCGGCGTTGGTAAGACCTCGCTGGGCAAATCGATCGCCAAAGCGACCAAGCGTGAGTTCGTACGCATTTCGCTGGGCGGCGTGCGCGATGAAGCCGAAATTCGCGGTCACCGGCGCACCTATATCGGGTCTATGCCGGGCAAGGTGATCCAGTCGATGCGCAAGGCGAAGAAATCCAACCCGCTTTTCCTGCTCGATGAAATCGACAAGATGGGCATGGATTTCCGCGGCGATCCGTCTTCGGCCCTGCTCGAGGTACTTGATCCGGAACAGAACTCGACGTTCGCCGATCACTATTTGGAGGTCGATTACGATCTGTCGAACGTGATGTTCGTGACCACGGCCAACACGCTCAACATTCCTGGCCCGCTGATGGACCGCATGGAGATCATTCGCATCGCCGGTTACACCGAAGATGAGAAGATCGAAATCGCCCGTCGTCACCTCATTCCCAAGGCGATCAAGAACCACGGCCTGAAAGCTGATGAGTTCACGATCGACGATGATGGTCTGCGCCTCGTGGTCCAGCGCTACACCCGTGAAGCGGGCGTGCGTAACCTGGAACGTGAGCTGTTTTCTCTCGCCCGTAAGAGCGTGAAAGCGATCATGCTCGGCAAGATGAAGACGCTCGACGGCGAAGAGGTGGAGATCGAAACGGCGAACATCACGGCGCAAAATGTCGGTGATTTCCTCGGCGTGCCACGCTTCCGCCATGGCGAAATCGACGACGATGATCAGGTCGGTGTGGTCACGGGCTTGGCCTGGACCGAAGTCGGCGGTGAACTTCTCACCATCGAAGGTGTCATGATGCCCGGTAAGGGCAAGATGACGGTGACCGGCAACCTGCGCGACGTCATGAAAGAGTCGATCTCAGCGGCCGCCAGCTATGTGCGCTCACGTGCGGTGGACTTCGGTGTCGAGCCACCGCAGTTCGATAAGCGTGACATTCACGTTCACGTGCCTGAAGGTGCAACACCGAAGGATGGACCATCCGCAGGTGTCGCCATGGTGACGGCCATCGTTTCGATGATGACCGGCATCCCAGTGCGCAAAGATGTCGCCATGACCGGCGAAATCACGCTGCGGGGCAGGGTGCTTCCGATCGGTGGCCTGAAAGAAAAGCTGCTGGCCGCACTGCGCGGTGGCATCAAGAAGGTGCTGATCCCAGAGGAGAACGCCAAAGATCTGGCGGACATTCCCGAGACCGTGAAAAACGGCCTTGAGATCATTCCGGTGGCCCGTATGGACGAAGTCATCGAACATGCGCTCACCGAAGTGCCGCAGGCGATTGAATGGTCGGGCGAAGAGGTTGCCACTGATTCGACCGCCGGAGACGACGTGGATTCGACCGGGGCCATCGTGGCGCACTAAGCCGGCCAATAACCCACAACAGGGGGCGAACGACCGTCCCCTGTGCACAAATCGACGAAAAACCCCGGTTTTCCGGGGTTTTTTGTTGTCAGATCGAGCGAACATCGGCAGGGTTTCTTGGCAATGCGCCGTAGATTCGCGGCGAGATGGCAGGGCCTGGCGTATCGCTGTACGGCTCGCCAAACCAAGTGGAGATAAAAAGATGAACAAGAGCGAATTCGTTGCCGCGGTTGCGGAAAAAGCCGACATGGGCAAAGGCGATGCCGCCAAAGCTGTCGACGCTGTGTTCGATGTAATCACGTCCGAACTCGCCTCTGGCGGTGATGTCCGCATGACGGGCTTCGGCAATTTCAGCATCACGCACCGCGCTGAAAGCAAGGGTCGCAACCCATCGACTGGCGCTGAGATCACGATCCCGGCTGCCAAGCGTCCAAAGTTCACCGCCGGTAAGGCGCTGAAGGATGCTGTGAACAAATAAGCTGCTTGTTCCTCAATGCTGCCACGCGTCTCGGCGTGGCATGACGCCCGGGCTGGGTTCACAGCTCGGGCGTTTTTTGTCGGCTCAACTGGGAAACGCTGCGCGACACCAGGCATGCAATACCATGCTTGCATTTGCGTCCAACGCGACCTATTCACAACGGCACGTTTGGCCGCTTTGATAGCGGGCCGGGCAGGGCGGTTAGCTCAGCTGGGAGAGCATCTCGTTTACACCGAGAGGGTCGGGGGTTCGAGCCCCTCACCGCCCACCAAGGTTTTGCTTTTCAAAACCGTCGGCATGGCAGGCGTTTGCGGAGCAAATGCCAAGAATGCCGCCTGGAATCGGTTTCAGCTTTCTTCTTCTATCCATCTAAACCGTGCGACTTACGGAGTTTGCCGAGCACGGAAAAATGCGTGCAAACCGCGTTTCCATCCAAACGTTGGCAAAGTGGAAAATGTCTAACCAATTCCACCCATTGATGTGCATCAAGAGCATTGAAATATAAAGAGAAAACGGCTTGGCACGGTTCTCGCAATTGATCTCCTGATGCGCTGCGCGCGCCGCATGACGTCACCGTCTTGACGGCACCTGCGATGACAGCGGCTTTGGAGGAAACCGATGGCCAATCTTGAAACCTTTTACGATGTGATGCGTCGGCAGGGCATATCTCGCCGATCCTTCCTGAAGTTCTGTTCGCTGACGGCGGCGGGGCTGGGGCTTGGGCCATCTTTCGTGCCGCAAATCGCCAACGCCATGGAGACCAAGCCGCGGCTGCCGGTGCTCTGGTTGCACGGTCTTGAATGCACCTGTTGTTCTGAAAGTTTCATTCGATCGGCGCACCCGCTGGCCAAGGATGTCGTCCTTTCGATGATCTCGATGGATTATGACGACACGATCATGGCGTCCGCCGGCACACAGGCCGAAGCGATCATCGATGAGGTGATTGAGGAGCATCGCGGCAATTACATCGTCGCTGTTGAGGGCAACCCGCCGCTTAACGAAGATGGCATGTACTGCATCGTTGGCGGCAAGCCCTTTGTCGATCAGCTGCGCCACGCCACGGAACACGCCAAAGCGGTCATCTCTTGGGGCTCCTGCGCCTCCTGGGGTTGCGTGCAAGCAGCCCGTCCGAACCCAACGCGCGCCACACCGGTGCACCAGGTCATCACCGACAAGCCTTTGATTAAAGTGCCAGGCTGCCCGCCAATCGCCGAGGTGATGACGGCCATCATCACCTACATGGTCACCTTTGATCGCTTCCCTGAGCTTGACCGCCAGGGCAGGCCAAAAATGTTCTACTCGCAGCGGGTCCACGACAAATGCTACCGCCGCCCGCACTTTGACGCCGGGCAATTTGTCGAAGCCTGGGATGATGACGCGGCGCGCCAAGGCTACTGCCTCTACAAGATGGGCTGCAAAGGACCGACGACCTACAACGCCTGTTCAACGGTGCGTTGGAACGGCGGCCTGACTTTCCCGATCCAGGCCGGCCACGGCTGCATCGGCTGCTCCGAAGACGGCTTTTGGGACAATGGATCGTTCTACGACCGTCTCACCGACATTCAGCAATTTGGCATTGAAGCCAACGCCGATCAGGTCGGCATGGCAGCTGCTGGCGTTGTTGGCGCCGCAACCGCCGTCCATGCGGCGGCCAGCGCCGTCAAACGTGCCCGGTCATCCGGCCCATCAACCGCCCAACCAGCCGCACAGGAGGGGCAGGATCAATGAGCGCTTTCACAACGCCGAACGGCTTCAACATTGACGATTCCGGCGCCCGCGTGGTCGTCGATCCGGTCACCCGGATCGAAGGGCACATGCGCTGCGAGGTGAACATCGATGAGGACAACATCATCCGCAACGCGGTATCCACCGGAACCATGTGGCGCGGGCTGGAAGTGATCTTGAAAGGTCGCGACCCGCGTGATGCCTGGGCTTTCACCCAGCGGATCTGCGGTGTTTGCACCGGCACCCATGCGCTTACCTCCGTACGCGCTGTGGAAGATGCCCTTGGCATCACAATTCCGGAAAACGCCAATTCGATCCGCAACATCATGCAGCTTGCGCTGCAGGCGCATGACCATTTGGTCCATTTTTATCATCTGCATGCGCTGGACTGGGTGAACCCGGTCAATGCGCTTAATGCTGATCCGCGGGCGACGTCGCGCCTTCAGCAGCGTATCTCGCCAAGCCATGCCAAATCCTCGCCCGGCTACTTCCGCGACACGCAAAATCGGCTGCGGGCATTTGTGGAGTCCGGTCAGCTCGGTCCGTTCCGGAACGGCTATTGGACCAATCCGGCCTACAAGCTTCCACCGGAAGCCGATCTGATGGCAGTTACGCACTATCTGGAAGCACTCGATTTCCAGAAGGACATCTCCGCCATCCGCGCGATCTTTGGCGGCAAGGATCCGCACCCCAACTGGCTTGTCGGTGGCGTACCGTGCGCGATCAACATCGACGGCACCGGCTCGGTCGGCGCGCTCAACATGGAAAACCTTGGACGGGTTTCTCAGCTCATCGATCGGACGATCGAGTTCATCGACAATGTCTATGTGCCTGACCTTCTGGCCATCGCCGGTTTCTACAAGGACTGGCTCTATGGCGGCGGGATCTCCAGCCAAAATGTGCTGAGCTACGGTGATATTCCTGATGTCGCCAATGACTTCTCAGCGGGCAATCTGATGATGCCGCGCGGCGCTATCATCAATGGCGATCTATCGACCATTCATGAGGTGGATCTGCGCGACACCGAGGAAATCCAGGAGTTTGTGCCGCACTCCTGGTACAGCTACGCCGATGAAAGCGTGGGCCTGCATCCTTGGGACGGGGTTACCGAGCCAAACTACGAGCTTGGGCCAAACCTTGTCGGCACACGCACCAACATCGAACGCATCGATGAGAGCGCGAAATACTCCTGGATCAAGGCGCCGCGCTGGAAAGGCCATGTGATGGAGGTGGGACCCCTGTCGCGCTACATCATTGGCTACGCGCAGGGCAATCCGGAGTTCAAGGAACCTGTCGACCAGGTCCTATCGGCCCTCGATGTGCCGGTCTCGGCGTTGTTCTCGACCCTTGGACGCACGGCTGCGCGTGGTCTGGAAGCCTCCTGGGCTTCGCATAAGATGCGCTACTTCTTCGATAAGATGATGACCAATATCCGCAATGGCGATGAGAACACCGCCAACGTGACCAATTGGGACCCATCAACCTGGCCCGCCGAGGCGCAGGGCGTTGGCTTCACAGAGGCGCCGCGCGGTGCGCTAGGCCACTGGATCAAGATCAAGGACACCAAGATCGACAATTACCAGTGCGTTGTGCCGACGACCTGGAACGGCACCCCGCGCGACAGCGAAGGCAATATCGGCGCGTTTGAAGCAGCGCTGATGAACACGCGCGTGGAGCGCCAGGATGAGCCGGTGGAAATCCTCCGCACGCTCCATTCCTTCGATCCGTGCCTTGCCTGTTCGACCCATGTGATGGGGCCGGACGGCGAAGAAAAAGCCACCGTCAAAGTGCGATAGGAGACCATCCCAATGACCAAATCCATGATCCTTCGCACACTGGCTGCTCCAACCGCCTTTGTCGCCACATTGACCAACGCCTTCGCCCATCCCGGTCACGGGCAAGGTCATCACCTCCACTTGGAGGAGGTCGCGCAAGCTTGGTATCAAACGATCACCATTCCCGCCCTTGGCTTAGGCGTGGTGGTTGCCATCGGCGTTGCCGCCTATCTTGCGCTGCGACCAGCACGCCGACGGCGCTTTGATCCATCTGGTGATGCGTCATGAGCACCACCGACATCGATCCCAACACGATCGCGGTGCCTGATCATGTCGATGATCCGGCCCATCCGGTCCATGTCGAGCAGGCGGTCTACGTCTACGAGGCACCGGTCCGGTTGTGGCATTGGATCAATGCGCTCGCGATCCTGGTGCTTTGCGTGACCGGCTATTTCATCGGCTCACCGCTTCCGAGCATTGGCGGCGAAGCCAGCGACCATTTCGTCATGGGCTATATTCGTTTTGCCCATTTTGCCGCGGGCTATGTGCTCGCCATCGCGTTCCTCGGCCGCATCTATTGGGCCTTCGTCGGCAACCACCATGCGCGCGAAATCTTCCTGCCGCGCGTCTGGTCCGGTGAGTGGTGGATGGGCGTCGTGCATGAGCTGCGCTGGTATCTGTTCCTCGCCAAAGAGCCGAAAAAGTATGAGGGTCATAACCCGTTAGCGGTACTCGCGATGCACATCATGCTCGTCTGGGGCACGATCTTCATGATCGTCACCGGCATGGCGCTCTACGGCGAAGGCACTGGGATGGACAGCTGGCAATTCCAGGTCTTCACATCCTGGGTCATGCCGCTCTTCGGCAACTCCCAGAACGTCCACACCTATCATCACCTGGTGATGTGGCTGATCATCGTGTTCATCATCGTGCATGTCTATGCGGCCATTCGCGAGGACATCATGTCCCGCCAAACCATCGTTTCTTCGATGATTTCCGGGTGGCGCTCTTTCCGCGATGGGCGCAATGACTGATGGGAAAAGGGCCTAGCCTGCCCGCGAAAGCACGTAAGTAAAAACGGCGTATTTCCTGACCGGGATTACGCCGTTTTTCTGCGCACGATAGGTATTAAGGCTCTGAAAAATATCAAATATTAGCCGGTAATCATAATCGATAGGGCAGGCCAGATACCCACTAAGTCTAGTTAAGTGGTAATACGCTTTCCAGCACCGGCACTGCGCTGGTTAGCTTGCTTCCAACTCTCCAGATCAACGCGCAGCGCCGCCAACCAAGAGCCGCGCACGCAGGGCAGGAAACCGGTATGGAAGACGCCAAATCTCCCAGCATCCTCGTGCTTGGCATCGGCAATCTGCTCTGGGCCGATGAAGGCTTTGGCGTGCGGGTCGTGGAAGAGTTTCATCGCCATTACGAGGTCCCGGAGAACGTCCGTGTCCTCGATGGCGGCACACAAGGCGTCTACCTTGTCCAGCATGTGCGCGAGGCCGATGTGCTCATCGTATTCGACGCGATCGATTACGGACTGGAACCGGGCACGATGAAACGCGTGGAAGGCGACGACGTCCCACGCTTCCTGGGTTGCCGCAAAGTTTCCCTGCATCAGACCGGGTTTCAAGAAGTCATCATGATGGCTGAGATGATGGGCGACCTGCCGCACACTATGGTGCTGATCGGGGTCCAACCGGTTGAGCTGGATGACTTCGGTGGCAGTTTGCGACCAGAGGTGCGTAGCCAGATCGAACCGGCCATCGCGATGGGCATCAAAGAGCTTGAAAAGCTTGGTGTATCCGTTGTGCGTCGTGCTGAACCGCTGCCCGAAGAGCATGGGCTTGCCGGCGAAGAGATGCGTCTCTCGCGCTATGAGGGCGAGCGTCCTGACGAACGCGAAGCCTACCGCCACGGCGATCCGCGCATTGTTTTCTCCCACGCACCAGAATCGGCCTGAACGATGTGCGTCGGCGTCCCCATGCGGGTCCTTGCCCATCAAACTGAAGCACTCATGGCGCCATGCGTGACACGCGAGGGTACGGTTCGCTCCATTGACCTGGCCTTGGTTGGTCCGCAAGGCGAGGGCGCCTGGGTGCTGACCCACCAAGGCGCTGCGCGTGAGGTGATTGACGCGACAATTGCCGATGCCATCGCCGACGCGCTTCAAGCTGTTGAACTGGCGATGCGCGGCGGGCCAGTCGATGCGGCATCCATTGACGATCTCTTCCCCGACCTTGCTGGGCGCGAGCCTGAGCTTCCACCGCATTTGCGCGCGCAACTGAATGCCACCGATCCGTCCTCTGGAGATGCCTCATGATTCAACCTGAACCCGTCGCCGCTCCGCTCATCGAGCGCTTGATCACCCATTATGGCTATGACGAGTTGAAGGCGGACACGCTCGAAGCCTTCGTCAAAGCGCCAGGCGATGCGGTGATCTTCGCTGCGGGTGACTTCAATCGGTTGGACGAGACTGCCGATGTGGCGGTCGTGTTGCCTGAGTTGATCTCGGCCTTTCCTGATACCTTCCGCGTTGGCGTGACACGCGACCGTGAAACCGAGATGGCGGTGCAGCGCATGTACCGGTTCAATGCCTTCCCAGCGCTGGTCTTCACCCGCGACGGTGGCTGGCTCGGCACCATTCAGCGCATGCAGGACTGGTCGGACTATCTGCGCGATGTTCGGGGATTCCTGGCGAGCGAACCACAGGAGCCGCCGCGCTTCGAGTTTCCCGATGGCTGCAATGTGGCGGCGCCAACGCTGGTCAGCGCGCCTGATCCCAATGACACCGCGGCCATCCAGGCGCGAAACTGAATCAAGGACTTTTGCCATGAGCGATGATGCAAACGACGACCGCGAGCACGCCTTGATGTTTCCAGGCCCGGTCGTCGGACCAGGCAGTCAGCCCGAGGAAGATGACGGTGCAGAGCTTGATTACATGGTCATGCCAGAAGGCATGAGCGTCTACTCAGCGCCCTATTTGCCCGAGCCGGACGAGCTGGCCGGGCGCACGGCAACCATGGAGGTTCTCAATCGTGTTGCGGAAGGCCTTGCGGCCTTCAAGGTCGGAGACAAGCCAATCGCCTATGATGTCTCTGACCTGGACGCAGCCAACCGCGAACTGCTGGATCAGATCCTTGGCGAGGGCGAGGTTTCGATGATCGCCGGTGGTTTGGCGCAAGCGCAGGAATCGGTGCTCGCGGGTGTTTGGCGTGTGCGATTGACGAACCCGGATGGCGCGCTGGTCTCCGATAGCATCGAAATTGGCCCATTCCCCAACACGGTGCTGCAATTGGCCTTTCGCGGCGCACGCGATCGCTTGGCGACCGACGCCGAGGTTCTTGAGGGCGTGGCCAACGCGCCGGCGCTGGTCACCGAGATCAATGCTGAATTGGCCGAGCGCGAGCAGGTGTCCAAGGACGAGCCGCATGTGATCAACCTCTCGCTGCTGCCCTTAAGCGAGCAAGATGTGACCTATCTCGGATCACTCCTCGGCTATGGACCGGTCACCGTGCTGTCGCGCGGCTATGGCAATTGTCGCATCCAATCGACCGCCACGCGTGGGGTTTGGGCTGTACAGTTCTTCAACAGCCAGGACACGCTCATCCTCAACACCATCGAAGTGACAGACGTGCCGCTGATGGCCTGCGCCGCGCAGGAGGATATCGACGACAGCGCGCAGCGCCTGGTCGAAATCCTGAAGGTCTATCAGTGATGGACGATGTGCGCGGCCAGAACTTCTTTGCTGGGTCCTACGGCGGCAACGCTGACAAGATTGGCCCGACAACGAAGCTGGAATGCAAGATCTGCTGGCATGTCTACGACCCGGCGATCGGCGATGATTATTGGCAGATTCCGGCCGGTACACCGTTTTCCGCGCTGCCCGACAGCTGGAGCTGCCCCAACTGCGATGGCAAGCGCGAGGAGTTTCTGGTGCTTGAGGACGGCGCCTGAGAATGGAGGAAGTCGCCGCCCTTTACGCTCTGGTCGAAGAAACCTTCGAACACATCCAAAAAGACCGCATGCAGGATGTACCGATCCTCAACACTGACCTATCGGTGGCCGCGGTTGGCTTCCGTGAGCACGTCATGGGCGGGAAACCGGCTTTTGTTGGATGCCTGGTCACGCCCTGGTTCATCAACCTGTTTGCCATTGCGGCAAGCCCTCAGGCCGATGGCGTAACGGGGGATGCGGCGGTGACCGAGACGGTGGAACATCTTTTCCCGTCTGGCAGCTATCCCTTTCTTGTCTGCGAAGAAAAAGCGCTTGGACGTTTTGCCATGTGCTCGCTTTTCTCTCCGGTCCACGAACTTGAGGATCAAGATGCTGCGCTCGCCGTCGCTGAAGCAGCGCTAGACGAACTCTTCGATGGCGATGGGCGAACAGAGCCGTCCAAGGAGGAGGCTGCCGTTGCCACAATGTGGCGCGAAGGGCGCTGGGTGACGCCGCCAGAACCTGAGGCGGCCGGCGTGACTCCGAATAAGGATCCCGTGCCAAGCAGACGGGCGGTCATCACCGCCGGTCTGGCATCCGGCGAGGCAGGCGAATGAACGCGCCAGTTTCCTCCATTGAAGGGTTCATCGAGATCGCGCTCTCGCGCGACATTGATGGCCGGTGTGTTCCCACCATCACCTCGACACGCCCGTTCAATCTCCCGCGCACATTTGTCGGCAAATCGGCGGAGACGGTTGCTGCAAGCGTTGGTTTGCTTTTCAGCCTTTGCGGGCAAGCGCAGCGCGCCGCAAGCCTCGGCGCCCTTGAGGCGGCGATGGGCCTACCCGTGGCCGAAGATGTCTTGAAGACGCGCGCGCAAGCCGTTCGCGCTGAGGCCATCCGCGAAGCCGTCCTGCGCAGCAATCCTGATTTCGGAAGCGCCGTCCGCAAGGTCGTGCAGCAAGCCCATCGCGTCGCTGAAGCGGCAAAACCTGCCTTTGTGCTGGGTAGCCAGACCTCCATCGACCTTTCCGGCGACCTTGATGCCCTGGCCGATTTGGCTCGACCGCTGGTCGGCAGGCGAACAGGCCTGCTCAGTGATCACGGCATCGCCGAACTGACGCCGGACAGCCTCGCCGATGCAGATTTGCTGCCCAACGGCTTGGACGATAGCGGTTTGGCAGACATGCCAACCGTCAATGGCGAGCCTCGCTGGACGCGCGGGGCCATCTCGCAAGGAGACACACCGCTTTATGCCTACCGTCTCGGCGCATTTGGCTGGGGCGTTGCGAGCGTCCTGACCGCGCGTGGGCTGCTGACGCATGCGGCGCGAGTCAACGATGGCGTCGTTACCGCGTATCGCATCACCGCGCCGACGGAATGGAATTTTCACCCCAAGGGTATCGTTGCCAAGGCGCTGGCAATGCTCCCGACTAACACGGATTGGGTCGCCGGCGCGCGCGTGATTGTTGATGCCATCGATCCATGCGTGGAAGCGCATATCCGCTTTGAGGAGCCTAGCCATGCATGAAATGGCGCTCTGCGAGGCGATTGTTCAAACCCTGGAAGACCAAGCGGCGACGCACGCCTACACCAAAGTGAAGCGTGTGCGCCTGTCGGTCGGACCGCTCTCTTGCGTTGAGCCAGAAGCGCTGAAGTTCTCCTTCGATGCCTGCTCACGCGGCACGCTCGCCGACGGCGCGGCGCTCGAAATCCTTCCCGCTGAAGGGGCCGCCTGGTGCTTTGGCTGCTCAGAAAGCTTTCCTGTAACCGCCCACGGCGAAGCCTGCCCAAAATGCGGCGGTCATCAGGTTCAGGTCACCGCGGGCGATGAGTTCAAAATCAAAGACATGGAGGTCGTCTGATGTGCGGCGTATGCGGCTGCGGAAGCGGCCAGAAAACCCTGGATGGCAAGGCGCTGGATCACGACCATGGCGACCATCACCACCATGAACATGGCCACGATCATGTTCATCATCACGCGCATGACCAGCATGGCCATTCCCACGCGCCGGGGCTCGATGGCGCGCGCATGGTGCAGATCGAAATGGACATCATGGCTAAGAATGATGGCTATGCGGCTCAAAACCGCGCCCGCTTCGCCGAGCGTGGTCAATTGGTCCTGAACCTCGTTTCCTCACCGGGGTCCGGCAAGACATCGCTGCTCGTTCGCACCTTGAACGATCTGAAAAACGACATGGCCGTTGGCGTCATCGAAGGCGACCAACAGACGGCCAACGACGCGGACCGCATCCGCGCCACCGGCGTGCCAGCGGTGCAGCTCAACACCGGCAAAGGCTGTCATCTGGATGCGCACATGATCGGTCACGCGCTGGATGATTTGCCGCTGGCTGACGGTGGCGTGCTCTTCATTGAGAATGTCGGCAATCTGGTCTGCCCGGCAGGTTTCGATTTGGGCGAAGCGCACAAAGTCGTCGTGCTCTCGGTCACCGAGGGCGAAGACAAGCCGCTTAAATATCCTGACATGTTTGCCGCAGCCGATCTGATGCTGCTCAACAAGATCGATCTTCTGCCGCATCTGGATTTCGATGTGGACGATGCCATCGCCAACGCCAAGAAAATCAATCCACGAATCCGCGTGCTCCAGGTTTCAGCCCGCTCCTGCGAAGGCATGGACGATTGGTACGCTTTCCTCCGTGCAGCTTCGCAACTCGCCGGCATTGGTCACCACACCCACGCCACCCAGGCAGCTGAATAGGAGCATCCCATGTGCCTTGCCCTGCCTGCTGAAGTGATCACCACCGATGCCGACCAGGAGACCGCGATTGTCTCGCTCGGCGGCGTCAAGAAGACGATCTCCACCGCACTGCTCGATACAGTCGCACCAGGCCAGTTCGTGCTCGTTCATGTGGGATACGCGCTCAACCTGGTCTCGCAGGAAGAGGCCGATGCGACGCTCAAAGCCATGCAGGAAGCGGGGCTGATGGACGAGGCCATCGCCGGAAATCTTCAGGAGGCTCCGCGATGAAATATGTCGACGAATATCGCGACAAAGACACCGCCGCCGCGCTCGCTCGCACCATTGCGTCCGAGGCCGACACGGGCCGCGACTATGCGATCATGGAGTTTTGCGGTGGCCATACGCACGCGATCTTCCGCTATGGCGTGCAGGATCTCATGCCGCAGAATGTCGCGTTCATCCACGGTCCAGGCTGCCCGGTATGCGTGCTGCCCAAGGGGCGCATCGACAATGCCATTGAACTTGCCCGCGACCATGGCGTGATCCTCTGTACCTATGGCGACATGATGCGCGTGCCGGCGACCAAGCGCGTCTCGCTGCTCAAAGCCAAGGCCGAGGGCGCGGACATCCGCATGGTCTATTCCAGCCAGGACGCCCTTCGTATTGCCCGTGAGAACCCGACTCGCGAGGTGGTGTTCTTCGCCATCGGGTTCGAGACCACGACGCCGCCAACAGCAGTCGCCCTGCGTGATGGCAAGCGCGAAAATCTGAAGAACTTCAAGGTGTTCTGCAATCACGTGCTGACCCCTTCGGCCATCCAGCACATTTTGAACTCGCCGGAAGTGCGCACGATGGGCGCGGTCACCATCGACGCGTTTTTGGGGCCAAGTCACGTCTCATCGGTCATTGGCTCGGCGCCGTATGAATACTTCGCGCAAGAGTTTCAGAAGCCTGTTGTGATCGCCGGATTCGAGCCACTCGACGTCATGCAGTCGGCCTTGATGGCGATCCGCCAGCTCAACGAGGGCAGGGCGGAGGTGGAAAACCAATACACCCGCGTCGTCACCCGCGAGGGCAACCTCAAGGCACAAGAGCTGGTGTCGGAAACCTTTGAACTGCGGCCCAGCTTTGAATGGCGCGGCCTGGGTTCGGTCCCATACTCCGCGCTGCGCATCCGCGATGCCTTCGCCGATTTCGATGCCGAGCGTGTCTACGCCATCGAAACCAAACCGACCGCCGATGTGAAGGGGTGCGAGTGTCCATCCATCTTGCGCGGCGCGAAAAAGCCCACCGATTGCAAACTGTTCGGCACGGTTTGCACACCGGAAAATCCAATTGGGTCCTGCATGGTGTCCTCCGAAGGTGCCTGCGCCGCCTATTGGAGCTATGGCCGCTTCCGCGCACCGGAGCATGACGAGACGTGGGAAGTGACACAAGAAGAACTAGCCGAAGAGCTCTCCGAGATGGAGGCCGCCGAATGAACCAGATGAACCAGCCTCAGTTCACGGTCCCGCTCAACCGGCGCAAGGGCACGATTGAGATGAACCATGGCGCCGGTGGCCGGGCGATGGTGCAACTCATCCAGGAACTGTTCCAGACCCACCTGTCCTCGCCGGAGCTGTTGGCCGGCAATGATGGGGCATCACTGGCGATGCCCGCCGGTCGGATGGTCATGGCGTGCGATGCCCATGTGGTCTCGCCGTTGATCTTTCCCGGTGGCGATATTGGCGCGCTCTCGGTTCACGGCACGATCAATGACGTCGCCATGATGGGCGCCAAACCGCTCTATCTATCGGCGGCTTTCATCCTGGAAGAGGGTTTTCCGCTTGCTGACCTTGAAACGATTGTCGCCTCCATGGGTCGCGCGGCACGCGAGGCGGGCGTACCCATCGTCACCGGCGACACCAAGGTCGTTGAACGTGGCAAAGGCGATGGGGTTTTCATCACGACCACCGGCGTCGGCGTTGTGCCGGACGGTATCAACCCTTCCGGCGACAAAGCGCACCCGGGTGATGCTGTCATCGTGTCTGGCACCATTGGCGATCACGGCATTGCCATTCTCTCCAAGCGTGAGAACCTCGATTTTGAGACCGAAATTCGATCCGACAGCGCCGCCCTTCATACTATGGTTTCGGACATCATCGCGACCGGTGCCGAGCTTCACGTCATGCGTGATCCGACGCGTGGCGGCGTGGCAACCACACTGAACGAGATTGCCCAACAGTCCGCCGTTGGTATTCAAATCCGCGAAGCCGATATCCCAGTAAAACCGGAAGTCGCGGCGGCCTGCGAACTGCTTGGCATTGACCCACTGACCATTGCCAACGAAGGCAAGATGCTCGTCCTTTGCCCGGCTGTGGGCGCGGACAAGGTGCTCACCGCGATGCGCGCCCATCCTCTGGGTCAGGATGCGGCAATTATCGGCTCAGTTAGCGATGATCCGCACCATTTCGTCCAAATGGAAACGACTTTTGGCGGCAGCCGCATGATCGATTGGCTCACCGGCGAACAGCTGCCGAGGATCTGCTGAGCGATGCGCATTCTGCTCCTCATTCACGGCTTCAATGCGCTCTCGCAGCGGCTTTATGTCGAGCTGCGCGAGGCTGGCCATGAGGTGACCATCGAGTTTGATGTCAGCGATGCCTCGACCCTTGAGGCTGTTCGGCTCGCCGCGCCCGATCTCATTCTTGCGCCCTATCTGAAGCGCAAAATCCCGGCAGCCGTCTGGAGACACCATCTCTGTTTGGTGCTTCATCCCGGTCCGCCTGGTGATGCGGGTCCAGCGGCGCTCGACTGGGCGATTTTGGACGGTGCGCGCGATTGGGGCGTCACCCTGTTCGAAGCCACTGACGAATATGATTCCGGCCCCATCTGGGCAACGCGGTCTTTCCCGATCCGTGCGGCCACCAAGGCCAGCCTCTATCGCCATGAAGTGACCGAGGCGGCCATCGCCTGTTTCTTCGAGGCCATCGATGTGATCGATGCCGGTCAGCGCTTGCCGCCTCAACAATTGCCCCAAACACAGCGGTTCCGCCACACACCGCGCCAACGTGACCGCGCCATAGACTGGCAGGCTGACACGACCGATGATGTTTTGCGTAAGCTGTACGCATCGGACGGCACACCAGGCGTTCGATCGGTCATAGGCACCGGCATGGTGCATCTGCACGACGGCCACCGGGCCATCGGATTGACCGGTAGACCGGGTGCCATGATCGCGCGTTCTGGGTCAGCCGTGGCAATCGCCACCCGCGATGGGGCGGTTTGGATCGGGCACATGCGCAACGCCGCCAGCAACCATCCGTTTAAGTTGCCTGCCGCTCAAATCGTTGATGCCAGCCATCTGCCCGAGGTGCGGGGGTATGACGACATCACCTATCGCGAAGCCGGTCCGATAGGCTTTTTGAGCTTCGCTTTTCTCAATGGCGCGATGGGGACGCAGGCCTGCGAACGTCTGCTTTACGCCTACGAAAAGGCGTTGGCCCGGCCGACCAAGGTTCTTGTATTGGAAGGTGGGCAAGACGTCTGGTCCAACGGCATGGATCTCAACCTCATCGAGGCCGCACCCAATCCCGGTGATGAATCCTGGCACAACATCAACGCCATGGATGATTTGGCCGAAGCGGTGCTGCGCACCGACGACAAGCTGACGGTCGCTGCTGTGGGTGGAAACGCCGGCGCCGGCGGCGTCTTTCTGGCCCGTGCCTGCGATAAAGTTTGGCTGCGCGCAGGTGTCGTGCTGAACCCGCATTACAAAGATATGGGCAACCTTTTTGGCTCCGAGTTTTGGACCTATTCGTTGCCGCGATTCACCTCACCTGAACAGGCCGATGCCATCGCTTCCAACCGTTTGCCGATGGGCGCGCGTGAGGCGGAGCGTCTAGGACTTGCCGATCTCGTCATCGACGGTTCCCGCGCCGACTTCCACGAAGCCGTCGCACGCCGGGCCGAGCAACTGGCAGGTGGCAAGTGGTCTGACAGGATCGAGGAGAAGAGCGCTTGCCGGAACGATGATGAGGCCGACAAACCGCTTGCGGCCTACCGCGCTGAAGAACTGGCGAAAATGCGCCAAAACTTCTTTGGCTTTGACCCAAGTTACCACATCGCCCGCTCCAACTTCGTGCGCAAAGTGCCCAAGGCCCGAACGCCGCTTAACTTGGCGCAGCATCGCAACATCAATGGTTCCTGGAACACCGGCAGTTCGCTTGAGGAAGCATCATGAGCGATCCGGCGCTGGTCCTGTTTGTCTGCAACCAAGACACCCTGCATGTCCGGTTTCAGACGCTTGCCGCTGGATTGGCGGTCATCGCAACGGCCGCCTCGCTGAACGAGGCCGAGGCATGCCTCGATGAGGAATGGGTGCGGGTGGTCGTCATCGACCGACGTCACGCGCAGGCCGATAAGGTCCGACAGCTGATCGCAGCTCGCTGGCCCGATGTGATCTGCCTTTATGTGCAGCCTCAGGGAACAGCTTTTTCCACCGCTTCATCGCACAACGAGCCAGTACTCGCGCTTCCCTTAAGGCGAACGGCTGTGCGGTCGGCACTGTCTCAAGCGCTCGACGATTATGATACGGACCGCAAGGCCAGCGTCGCCAAGGCACAGGACCTGGTGGAAGCTGCCGCAAGGTCGAAAACGCCAGAAGGATTGCAGGATGACGGGATCGTGCGGGCAGCCGACAGCCCGATGGCCGATGTGTGCGAAAAGCTCGCGCAGATCGCCCATTACGACATTCCCGTTCTCTTGATGGGCGAATCGGGTACCGGCAAAGAACTGGCCGCCCGAGCATTGCACGCGCGCTCGCTGCGCTGGAACAAACCCATCGTCGTTGAGAACTGCGCGGCGCTGCCTGATGAGCTGCTGGAAAGCGAATTGTTCGGCCATGTGCGCGGGGCGTTTACCGGCGCTCTCAATGACCATGAAGGCATGTTTGCGCGCGCCGATGGTGGCACGATCTTCTTGGATGAGATCGGCGAGATCTCACCGGCATTTCAGGTTAAGCTCCTGCGTGTGCTGCAAGAGGGAGAGGTTCGTAAGCTTGGCGGCCAGGAAACCGAGCGTGTGGATGTGCGGGTCATCGCCGCCACCAATCGTGATTTGGAAGAAGATGTGAAAGCCGGACGGTTTCGCGAGGATCTTTACTACCGCCTGACGACCGTCACCATGGCGCTACCGGCGCTGCGCGAACGGGTGATGGACATTCCGGTGCTCGCCAACGCTTTCCTGAAGCAATGCGAGGAGGATTTCGGCAAGTCGCTGGCGGGCTTCTCGCAAACCACAATGGACGCCTTGGAAGCCTATGAGTGGCCCGGCAATGTGCGCGAGCTTCACAATGAAATCAAACACATGGTCGTTATGGCCAAGCCTGAATCCGCCATTGATTCGGAGGCACTTTCGCCGCGCCTGGTAAGCCGGCTGGCCCAAGAAACGGCGATGGAAACGCCAGAACTGCCAAACGCCGAAATTGCCCATTCATTCATGAGCGCTGACGAGGGTAGCCTCAAAGAGCGCATCGAAGCGTTGGAAGCGCGCATCCTTTCCGAGACGCTTGATCGCCATCGCTGGAACAAAAGCCGCGCGGCTCGTGAGTTGGGCCTGTCGCGGGTGGGACTGCGAGCAAAGCTAGACCGCTACGGCATCGCGCCCGCAACGTTGCGGGAAACCGCCAGCGCCTTCTGATGGACGTGCGCTCATCCTTCGCCGCCGAGCGCATCCGGGTGAGGGGCCTTGTGCAGGGCGTTGGGTTTCGCCCGTATGTGTGGCGGCTGGCTTGCGGTCTGGGGTTGGTTGGAACAGTGCGCAACGACAGCGACGGCGTCCTGATCACCGTCGCTGGTGAGCGCGAGGCGATCGAAATCTTCCATGCGCGGCTGCGCGAGGAAGCACCAAAGCTGGCGCGGATCGATGCGGTGGAGGCAAGTCCCTGGCTGCCCGAGACATTTCCCAGCGATTTATCAATCGTTGCCAGCGCTGACGGCATCACCGCCACGGGTATTGTTCCCGATGCCGCGACATGTCCAGAATGCCTGGCAGAAAGTCGCGACTATCGCCCAGTTAGTCGCGACTTTTGGCCCATTGGTCGCGACAAACAGCCCCTTAGTCGCGACAAACAGCCCCTTAGTCGCGACAAACCGACCAGACGGTCTGGCTACCCCTTCACCAATTGCACCCATTGCGGCCCGCGCCTGACGATCGTCAGATCGGTGCCCTATGATCGCGCCACGACCTCCATGGCACCCTTCGAAATGTGTGAGGCCTGCGCAGCGGAGTATGCCGATCCCGCCGACCGACGGTTCCACGCTCAGCCGATCGCATGCCCAAATTGTGGGCCACATTGCTGGGTCGAGTACGCCGATGGCACACACCACCCCACCGACACCCCGATCGAGCATATCGCGACACGCCTGAAGGCAGGCGAGATTGTCGCGATCAAAGGGCTGGGCGGCTTTCACCTCAGCTGCGATGCCGCCAACGCAGAGGCCGTGGATCGCCTGCGCGCGCGCAAACGCCGCGATTCCAAACCGCTGGCCGTGATGGTGCGTGACCTCGACATGGCGAGAAGCTTTGCATCGGTCAACGAACTTGAAGCCGAAGCCCTAGCAAGTTCCGCTGCGCCCATCGTTTTGCTGAAACCCAAGGGCAAATTGCTGGCCAAAAACGTGGCAATGGGTCAGCCAACGATCGGCATTATGCTCGCCTACACGCCATTGCATCACCTGCTGCTCGACGCCTTCAGCGGCCCGTTGGTCATGACCTCGGGCAATGCCAGCGATGAGCCGCAGGCTATCGACAATCAGGAAGCGCGCGACCGGCTTTGCGGCATCGCCGATGCTTTTTTGATGCACAATCGGGATATCGTGAACCGGGTCGATGACAGTGTGGGCCGGGTCGAGCGTGGAGCTTTCCGGATCATCCGGCGGGCGCGGGGGTATGCGCCAGCGCCGCTGCCCTATCCGCCCGGTTTCCCGCAGAATCGCAGGATCCTGGCGATGGGCAGCGAGCTGAAAAACACGTTCGCGCTGACGACGCCCGCCGGCGTCGTGCTCTCACCGCACTGCGGCGATCTCGACCATCCCTTGGCGGCCGGCGCTTATCGCCAGATGATTGCGCTCTTTGAGCAACTTTTTGACGTTGAACCGGACGCCATCGCTGTCGATGCCCATCCTGACTATTTGTCCACGCAGACCGGCCTCAGCAAAGCCGCTGACCTTGGGATTCCGGTCAAAACCACCGATCACCACCACGCCCACATTGCCTCGGCGCTTGGCGAGAACAGGGTCCCGCTTGACACGCAGCCAGTCCTTGGCATCGCGCTGGATGGGTTGGGTCTTGGACCTGACGGCGGCCTGTGGGGTGGAGAGTTCCTTGTTGCCGACTATCGAACCGCGACGAGGGTCGCAGGCCTGCCAGCGGTCGCCATGCCGGGCGGCGAGCGTGCGGCCAAAGAGCCTTGGCGCAACTTGGTCGCCCATCTCCATGCGGCCTGTATCGATCCTCTTGAGAGCGGCGCCGACCCATCCTCGGTGAAGACGCTGGTGGGCATGATCGAGAAGGGTTTGAACGCGCCGCTGGCGTCGTCCGCCGGTCGGCTGTTTGATGCCTTTGCGGCGCTTCTCGGGCTCCATGCGAAACGTGTTGGGTTTGAAGGTCAGGCGGCCATGGCCGTGGAAGCGCTCGCGTCAGAGGCGCTAGCCACCCGGGCAAGTGAACAGCAAACGCCATACCCCATCGCCGTCCAAACCTATGGCGAAAACATCAACACCGATTCGCAGCTATTGGGTCACACCGGCCTTTGGCAGGCGGCACTGCGCGATAGAGCCAAGGGAACCGACCCGGCAGTCATGGCGTGGCGTTTTCACGCAGGCTTGGCCGAGGCCGTGGCGGCGACCACGGTGACACTGGCCAAGAACCGGGGCCTGCAAACGGTTGCGTTTTCCGGCGGCGTTTTTCTCAACCGCCTGCTTAGCGAGATGATCGAAGGCAAGCTCCGGCGCGCCGGGCTCCAGGTGCTTTCCCATCAAGCCGTTCCCTGCAATGATGGCGGCCTCTCCCTGGGACAGGCTCTCATCGCGCTTGCCCGCAGCAAATGATGCACGCACATGGCTGAACCGGCGACCGCCTTGAAAAAACATCCGCAGTTCGAGGCGGCCATGCGGGCGACGCACTCGCGCCCGGCTTTGCCTGTCAAGGCGCCTGCCGAGATCAACCATGCCATCGTGCTGGCCGGAGAGGCCGACCAGGGCAATGATCGCCGCCGTTTTGTCGACGCCGTGGAGGCCATCGGCTGGGAGGTGATTCAGGAAAGCACCGGCGAGGTGCTGGCCGTCAAAGACCGCAGCACGATGAAATGGGAACGGCACACCGAGTTCATCTCGTTGACGGCGGTCGCTGGCGAAAAGCTCGGCAACACCGAAACCTCGCAGGCCTTTGAATCGACGCTGCAAGAACTCGCCGAGGACTATCAGCCAGAAGAGGATCGCGAGGTCGGCATTCTGTCGCGAACCCGCGTCCTGGTCGGCATGCCTGGCGACAGTTTGGCGATCAAGCGCGCGGATACGCCGGTGCAGCGGGTATTGGTCGTTGGCGACAACATTCAGGTCGAAACCACGTTGCTGCACGACAGCGCGAAAATGGTGGAGTACCGCGCGACCCTCATCAACGACGATGCCGCGCCGATGAGTCCGCGCCGCGTTGGGCGTTTTGTACAACGGCTGATTGAAATCGAAGGCTATCGGTTGCTCGCCTATTTGGCGGTTCCGATGATGCAGCGCATCGGCCCTAGAGTCTCCGCACTGGAAGCCCGGGTCAACGAAATTGCCCAACGGGCAGCGCTTGATCCCAAGCCTGATGAAGAAGCGGCCATTTTGACCGAACTCACCAACCTGTCGGCTGAGCTGCAATCCATTGGCTCAGCTTCTGAGTTTCGCTTCGCCGCCTCGCTTGCCTATGCCGCCATTGTCGATGAGCGCCTGGAATCCCTGCGTGAACAACGCATTGAGGGCTCGCAGCGTATATCCACGGCCATCAAGCGCCGGCTTGATCCGGCGATGCGCAGCTGCAATGCGCTGCTCCGCCGCCAGCAAAAAATCGCCGAACGCATTGGCTATGTGACCGAGCTCTTGCGCACACGCGTCGATCTGGCGCTGCAGGACCAGAATGCGGCGGTACTGCAAAGCATAGATCAGCGCGCCCGCGCCCAGCTACGCCTGCAACAGGCGGTGGAAGGCCTGTCGGTCGCGGCCATCACCTATTACACGCTCGGCATCATCTATTATCTGGTGAAGGGCATCCCGATCGAATATGGCGCTCTCTCGAAGGACGCGGTACAGTCCCTGTTCGTGGTACCGGTCGGATTGCTGGTTTACTTCGGTCTGCGCCGGGTTCGTGCGCGCAATGAGGCGGCCGATCGCGATGCGAACGAGGGCTGAAAACTGGCCTGATTTCCCCAAGTCGCTGATGGTGCGAAAAAGGCGGCGCGATCCTGCTTGACTTGCCCCATGCCCTGCCTTATCCCGGCGCATCTCTAACGCATTCACAGCGTTTCGCGCGGCTGTAGCTCAGTTGGTTAGAGTGCCGGCCTGTCACGCCGGAGGTCGCGGGTTCGAGCCCCGTCAGCCGCGCCATTTTCCCGCACCCTGCCGAAACGACCCGGAACCGGTTTCGCCGGCTCGCGTGATGCGCTAGCTTAGATCAGCTCCGCAGATCGACTTTTACAAAAGGCGGGATTGACCTCATCCGCCAGTTGGATAAGCACGGGGCTTGAGGAATAGCGAAGACTCAAAGGAGGCGCGCTGTGGAAGCGTTGCTCGCGGAATACCTGCCGATTCTTGTGTTTTTCGGGCTGTGTTTGGTGATCGGCCTAGCCCTTTTAGTGGCACCTTTCGTGGTCGCCTACAAAAACCCTGATCCGGAAAAACTCTCCGCGTATGAGTGCGGCTTCAACGCCTTTGACGATGCCCGTATGAAGTTCGACGTGCGCTTCTATCTGGTCGCTATTCTCTTCATCATATTCGACCTTGAAGTTGCCTTCCTTTTCCCCTGGGCCGCGACGTTCGGCGACCTTGGCTTGTTCGGTTTCTGGTCCATGATGGTGTTCCTGGCCGTGCTGACCATCGGCTTCATCTATGAGTGGAAGAAGGGTGCGCTGGAATGGGATTGATCGACCAAAAAGGTGAACCTCTTCGCGCTGCCGCTGAAGGTGGCGGCACACTTGTTGCGCCCAAACCGGTCGGCGCCACCGATGCGTCCGGCAAGCCTGTTGGCTGGGATGATCCCTTTTACACCGGCGTGAACGACGAACTGGCCGACAAGGGCTTTCTGGTTACCTCCACCGACAACCTTATTCAGTGGGCGCGCCAAGGCTCGCTGATGTGGATGACGTTCGGCCTTGCCTGCTGCGCCGTTGAAATGATGCAGATGTCGATGCCGCGCTATGATGCGGAACGTTTCGGCTTTGCACCGCGCGCTAGCCCGCGTCAGTCCGATGTGATGATCGTCGCCGGCACGTTGACCAACAAAATGGCACCGGCGCTGCGCAAGGTTTACGACCAGATGCCGGAACCGCGTTATGTGATTTCCATGGGCTCCTGCGCCAATGGCGGCGGCTATTATCACTACTCCTATTCGGTGGTGCGCGGCTGCGACCGCGTGGTGCCAGTGGATATTTATGTGCCGGGCTGCCCACCGACCGCAGAGGCACTGCTCTACGGCGTGTTGCTTTTGCAGAAAAAGCTTCGCCGCACCGGCACCATTGAGCGCTGACCCAGCGCGAACGCGACCCGATAACCGCACCTGAGACCCAAATGGCTGATGTGAATAGCGAACAGGATGATGCGCTCGGCGAACTGGCCGAGACGCTGGCCGCGAGCCTCGACATGGAGGCCGATGAGGTCGGTATCGCCCACGGCCATCTGACGGTGCGCGTCGGGATCAACGATCTGTTTCAGGCGATCCGCACCCTGCGCGATGATCCAAAACTTGCCTTCGTCAACATCATCGACATTTGCGGCGTGGATTACCCGGCCCGCGAGCGCCGTTTCGACGTCGTCTACCATTTCCTGTCGCCGACCCAGAACGCCCGTGCCCGTGTGATCGTCGAGACCGATGAGCGCACGCCCGTGCCCTCGATCACAGAGCTCTTTCCCGGAGCTGAATGGTTCGAGCGCGAGGCTTATGATCTTTATGGCATTCTGTTCTCCGGCCACCCGGATTTGCGTCGCCTGCTGACTGATTATGGGTTTGACGGCCATCCGCTGCGCAAGGACTTCCCGCTGACGGGATTTGTCGAGGTGCGCTACGACGACGAACAGAAGCGCGTTCTTTACGAGCCGGTGCGTCTCAACCAGGAATTTCGCGACTTCGACTTTCTCTCACCCTGGGAGGGCACAGATTACGTGATCCCGGGCGATGAGAAGGCGACCGAAGAGAAGGCTGGCTGATATGAATGTGATGCCAACCAACACGACCGGCGAAACGCAGGTCCGCCAGTTCAACATCAACTTTGGCCCGCAGCATCCTGCGGCCCACGGCGTGCTGCGCCTTGTGTTGGAGTTGGACGGTGAGATCGTTGAGCGCGTTGATCCGCATATCGGGCTGCTCCATCGCGGCACCGAAAAACTGATTGAGCACAAGACCTATCTGCAGGCGATCCCGTATTTCGACCGCCTCGATTACGTTGCGCCAATGAACCAGGAGCACGCATTTGCCCTGGCCGTTGAGCGTCTGATGGGCATTGAAGTGCCGCGCCGCGGTCAGCTGATCCGTGTGCTTTACTCCGAGATCGGCCGCATCCTTTCGCATCTCCTCAACATCACCACGCAGGCGCTCGACGTTGGCGCGCTGACGCCGCCGCTTTGGGGCTTTGAAGAGCGCGAAAAGCTGATGGTGTTTTATGAGCGCGCCTGCGGGGCCCGCCTGCACGCTGCCTATTTCCGCCCTGGCGGTGTGCACCAGGACCTACCGCAGGATTTGATCGACGATATCGACACCTGGTGCGATGAGTTCTTGCCGGTTGTCGACGATATCGATCAACTGCTGACCGGCAACCGCATTTTTAAGCAGCGCAATGTCGATATCGGCGTTGTGACGCTCGATGAATGCTGGGCCTGGGGCTTCTCCGGCGTCATGGTGCGCGGCTCGGGCGCCGCTTGGGATTTGCGCAAAAGCCAGCCTTACGAGAACTATGACGAGTTCGAGTTCGACGTCCCCATCGGTAAGAACGGCGATTGTTACGACCGTTATCTGATCCGTATGGAAGAGATGCGCCAATCAACCTCAATCATGAAGCAGGCGATTGCCAAGCTGAATGCCCCAGAGGGCAAAGGTCCGGTCGCCAACACAGACAACAAGGTGGTGCCGCCCAAGCGCGCCGAGATGAAGAAGTCGATGGAAGCGCTTATCCATCACTTCAAGCTCTACACCGAAGGCTATCACGTGCCCGAGGGCGAAATTTACGCCGCCGTTGAAGCGCCAAAAGGCGAGTTCGGCGTCTATCTCGTCTCTGATGGCTCAAACAAACCTTATCGCTGCAAAATCCGCGCGCCAGGCTTTGCGCATTTGCAGGCGATGGACTTCATCTGCCGTGGGCACCAGCTGGCTGACGTTTCGGCCATTCTTGGCTCGCTCGACATCGTGTTTGGGGAAGTGGACCGCTAGGCCGCTTCACAAGGAATAGGGGCAGGCGCGCGGCGCGTGCCCATCAAGGAAAGACTGACTTCATGGCTGTTCGCCGCCTCCACGAAGAACAACCCGAAAGCTTTGCTTTCACGCCCGACAATGAGAATTGGGCCAAAGAGCAAATCGGCAAGTACCCGGAAGGCCGCCAGGCTTCGGCGGTGATCCCGCTGCTATGGCGTGCGCAGGAGCAGCATGAGGGCTGGCTGCCGGAACCGGCGATCCGTGCCGTCGCTGAAATGCTGGAGATGCCCTATATCCGCGTGCTCGAAGTTGCGACCTTCTACACCATGTTTCAGCTGCAACCGGTGGGCAAAAAGGCCCACATTCAAGTCTGCGGCACGACACCCTGCATGCTGCGCGGGGCCAATGATCTGAAGGATGTGTGCCGCCGCAAGATCGCTGAAAACCAGTTTGAGTTGTCGGAAGACGGCAACTTCTCTTGGGAGGAGATGGAGTGTTTGGGCGCCTGCGTGAACGCGCCGATGCTGCAGATCTTCAAGGACACCTATGAGGATCTGACACCAGAAAAGCTGGAGCAGCTGATCGACGATATTGCGGCGGGCAAACCGATCACGCCCGGGCCGCAAAACGGACGCCATTTCTCGGTGCCGGAAGGTGGATTGACGACGCTGGTTGATTTCGACGGTGGGCCCGAAGGCGGCGTTCCGCAGCCGCAGGTGGTCAATGGCGCGACGGAAACCATTGATTCGGTTGCAGGTTTCGCGCTGAACGGCGGTGGCGACAAACCAGCAGCGGCGAAAAAGGCGCAGCCGAAAGCGCCCGCAAAGTCCGCCAAAGCAACTTCAAAAGCGGCAGCCTCCAAGGCCGCGATGCCGCAAGCCAAGGCGGAAAAAGCCGCCAAGCCGAAACCGACAGGCTCGGCAAGCGAAGCCGCAGCGCGATCGCAACCGGAAGATGCCAGCGACGGCGCGGCCAAAAAGCCGAAAATGCTGAAAAAGGCGCGTGCCGCCGGCGCCGATGATCTGAAACAGATCAAGGGTATCGGCAAAGTCTTGGAAGACAAACTCAACGGGCTCGGCGTCTTCCATTTCGACCAGATCGCCGCCTGGACAATCGAAGAAGTGAACTGGGTGAACGACCACCTGTCCTTTAAGGGGCGCATCCAGCGCGAAGAGTGGATTCCGCAGGCTAAAACGCTTGCTGAGGAGAGCAAAGCATGACCGCCATGCTCGAAGACAAAGATCGCATCTTCACCAACATCTACGGCTTTCACGACTGGGGTCTGGAAGGCGCGATGAAGCGTGGCCATTGGGATGGCACCAAGAGCATCATTGAAAAGGGCCGCGACTGGATCATCGATGAGATGAAAGCCTCCGGTCTGCGTGGTCGTGGCGGCGCTGGTTTCCCGACCGGCCTCAAATGGTCGTTCATGCCGAAGGAATCGGATGGTCGTCCGGCCTACCTCGTCATCAATGCTGATGAGTCCGAGCCCGGCACCTGTAAAGACCGCGAAATCATGCGCCATGATCCGCATACGCTGATCGAAGGCTGCCTGATCGCCGGTTTCGCGATGAATGCGCACGCCTGCTACATCTACATTCGCGGCGAGTACATCCGCGAGCGCGAGCGTCTGCAGGCCGCTATCGATCAGGCCTATGAGGCCAAGCTGATCGGCAAGAACAACAAAAATGGCTGGGACTACGACATCTACGTTCACCACGGGGCAGGGGCCTATATCTGTGGTGAGGAGACGGCGCTTTTGGAATCGCTGGAAGGCAAGAAGGGCCAGCCGCGCCTGAAACCGCCGTTCCCGGCCAATGTCGGCCTTTATGGCTGCCCGACGACCGTTAACAATGTGGAATCGATCGCTGTCGCGCCAACGATCCTGCGCCGCGGCGGCGCCTGGTTTGCAGGCTTTGGCCGTCCCAACAACACTGGCACCAAGCTCTTCTGCGTATCGGGCCATGTGAACCAGCCGGCGACCTTCGAAGAAGCCATGTCGATCTCCTTCAAGGAACTGATCGACAAGCATTGCGGCGGCATTCGCGGCGGGTGGGACAATCTGCTGGCGGTCATTCCCGGCGGGTCGTCTGTGCCCTGCGTACCGGCCGAAGAGATTATCAACACGCCGATGGATTTTGACGCCTTGCGTGAACTGAAATCGGGCCTCGGCACGGCTGCGGTGATCGTGATGGACAAATCCACCGATATCATCCGCGCCATTGCCCGCATTTCCTACTTCTACAAGCATGAAAGCTGCGGCCAGTGCACGCCGTGCCGCGAAGGCACCGGCTGGATGTGGCGCGTGCTGGAGCGCATGGCAAAAGGTGAGGCGCACAAGCGCGAAATCGATATGCTTCTTGATGTGACCTATCAGGTTGAAGGTCACACCATTTGTGCGCTCGGCGATGCGGCAGCATGGCCGGTGCAAGGGCTGATCCGCCACTTCCGACACGAGATCGAAGATCGGATCGACAGCTACACGTACAATTCTAAACCAGGGGAAACGCTCGTTGCTGCTGAGTAAGCCGACACCTTCCGTGAGGGGCGGGGGTCAGGCAACCGCAATGAGAAAGGATGCATCATGTTCGATGCTTGGATGAATTTGTGGACCAAAGGTCCTGAAACGATGGTCAATGGCTGGACGGCGATGAATGACGCCGTGCCAAGCGTCACCGATGGCGACATGCCCATGTGGCTGACGTCCATGTCGACGCCTGTGATGGCGCCAGCCATGGTTGGTGCAGTTGTTGCCAATACGGCGGCTGCAACATGGGCTGGCCTGGTGATGAGTGCGCCGCTTGCTGGCGCTGCTGCCTTTTCCGCGCTCACCGGCGATAGCGCTGCGCGTTCGGCCAAGCCGAAAACCAAGACCGTTGCCAAGGTTACTGTTAAAACGGCAGCCAAGGCGGCCGCGAATTCTGCGACACCGAAGGTTGCGACGCCCAAAACGTCCTCACCAAAACCAGCTGCCAAAGGTTCAGCAAAACCTGCTTCGACCAAGCCGGCCGAGGCCAAGCAAGCTGCGCCTAAGGTGGATGATCGTCCATCGGGTCTTGATGCGCCCAAAGGCGGCAAGGCCGATGATCTGAAGCAGATCTCCGGCGTCGGCCCGAAGCTGGAAAGCGTGCTCAACGACCTTGGTATTTACCATTTCGATCAGATCGCAGTCTGGACGAAAAAAGAAATCGCCTGGGTCGACGATTATCTTCGCTTCAAAGGCCGCATCGACCGCGATGGCTGGATCGGTCAGGCCAAAGCGCTTGCCAAGGAAGCAGCGTAACGCGATGCAACTGGCTGAGCTAAACATTGCCGAATGGAAGATTGATCCGCAAAGCGACGCGGCGCAGCCTTTCATGCGCGCGATCGACACCGTGAATGCGGTTGCCGACCGCTCGCCGGGCTTTGTGTGGCGGCTGAAAGACGAGGCGGGTAACGCCATCCGCCTCGACCATCCTTGGTCGGGCCAGGATGTCATTGTGAACATGAGCGTCTGGGAAGATGCGCATGCGCTTGAGAATTATGTGTGGAACACGGTGCACCGCGCGATCTATCGCCGCAAGGACGACTGGTTTGCGCACATGCGCATGGCCCATTTCGTGATGTGGTGGGTTGATCCGGGCCATCTGCCGACCTTGGACGAGGCGAAGGCACGGCTTGACCACCTGCACGAATACGGCAACACCGACACAGCTTTTGGCTGGGATCACTTGCCTCATGTCAAACTCTGGCAAAGCCAGCAGTGCGGCTGACCAGTGAGCCCGGAGTAAAACGGAAAACCAGATGAGCGATACGCGCAAAATCATCGTTGACGGAACTGAGGTGGAAGTGCCCGAGCACTACACGCTGCTGCAGGCGTGCGAGGAAGCTGGCGCTGAGGTTCCCCGCTTTTGCTACCATGAGCGTCTGTCGGTCGCCGGTAACTGCCGTATGTGCCTGGTTGAACTAAAGGGCGCTCCAAAACCCATCGCGTCCTGTGCCTGGGGCGTGCGCGATTGCCGCCCGGGACCTGAGGGTCAACTGCCGGAAGTCTCTACCCGTTCGCCGAAGGTGAAAAAAGCCCGCGAAGGGGTGATGGAGTTTCTGCTCATCAACCACCCGCTGGATTGCCCGATCTGCGACCAAGGTGGCGAGTGCGACTTGCAAGATCAGGCCATGGCCTATGGCGTCGACAAGAACCGCTTTGAAGAGAACAAGCGCGCCGTCGAAGACAAGAACATCGGCCCGCTGGTGAAAACCATCATGACGCGGTGCATCCACTGCACGCGTTGTGTTCGCTTCACGACCGAGGTTGCCGGTGTATCCGATCTTGGCGCGACCGGTCGCGGCGAAGACATGGAGATCACCACCTACCTGGAAGCGGCGATGGCCTCAGAACTCCAAGGCAATGTGATCGATCTTTGCCCCGTCGGCGCGCTGACCTCTAAACCCTATGCCTTCAAAGCGCGTCCTTGGGAGCTGACCAAGGTGGACAGTGTCGACGTGATGGACGCTGTTGGGTCGGCCATCCGTGTGGACGTGAAGGGCCGCGAAGTGATGCGGATCATGCCGCGGCTGAACGAGTCCATCAACGAAGAGTGGATTTCCGACAAAACCCGCTTCATCTGGGACGGACTGCGCTCGCAGCGCCTTGACCGGCCCTACATCCGCGATGGCGGCAAGCTGCGCCCGGCCAGCTGGGGCGAAGCCTTTGCTGTGATTGCCGACAAGGCCTCGAAGTCCAAGCCAGAAAAAATCGGCGCGCTCGCCGGTGATTTGGCTGGTATCGAAGAGATGTTCGCGCTGAAAGGCCTGATCGAAGCGCTTGGTTCGGCCAACATGGACTGCCGCACCGATGGTACCGCGCTTGATCCTACCCATGGCCGGGCAAGCTACCTGTTCAATTCCACCATTGACGGCATTGAAGACGCTGACGCGATTTTGCTGATCGGCACCAACCCACGCCACGAAGCGCCGATCCTCAACGCGCGTATTCGCAAGCGCTGGCGCGCCGCCCCAACCATGATCGGTCTCATCGGTGAGGCCGTCGATCTGACCTACGATTACACCCATATTGGCGACAGTGTCGAAGCGCTGGCCAAACTGGCCGATCACGCGCCCGCCAAGGCCGAACGTCCGATGATGATAATTGGCCAGGGTGCACTGTCCGGCCCCAATGGGGCAGATGTTCTCGCGCTCGCGGCGAAGGTCGCCAAGAAAATCGGTGTCATCAAGGACGGTTGGAACGGCTTCAATGTGCTTCATACGGCAGCTGGCCGTGTTGGCGGATTGGATATCGGCTTTGTTCCAGGTGAGGGTGGCAAGGACGCTGGCGCAATTGCCGGCGGCGAGATAGATCTGCTTTTCAATCTCGGCGCCGACGAACTTGAAATCGCTGACGGGGCTTTCACCGTCTATATCGGGACCCATGGCGATCGTGGCGCCCATGGCGCGGACGTTATTCTGCCCGGCGCAGCTTACACAGAGAAATCAGCGACCTATGTGAACACCGAGGGCCGCCCGCAGCAGACGCAGCGCGGCGCCTTCCCACCGGGCGAAGCCAAGGAAGACTGGGCGATAATCCGCGCGCTGTCGGAAAAACTTGGCAAAACGCTGCCCTACAACACGTTGGAGCAGTTGCGCGCCGCGCTTTACGCCGAGCATCCGCATCTGGCTGAACTAGAGCAGACCGCCGAGGCCGATGCGTCGGTGCTCGCGGATCTTGCGAAAAAGGCCCCCAAGAGCGCGGGCAAGGCGAAGTTTGCCCGTGCCTTTGACGATTTCTACCTGACCAACCCGATTGCCCGCGCCTCCAAGGTGATGGCCGAGTGCTCGGCGACATTGAACCGGCCCGATATGGCCGTGGCGGCGGAGTAAGCCCGATGGAAGCCTTCTGGTCCACCTATGCCTGGCCGTTCATCATCATGCTCGCGCAGAGCCTGTTGCTGCTGGTGATCCTCCTGATCACCATCGCCTATGTGCTTTATGCCGACCGCAAGATCTGGGCGGCGGTTCAACTGCGCCGCGGGCCGAACGTGGTAGGACCCTGGGGTCTGCTGCAATCCTTTGCCGACCTTCTGAAATTCGTGCTCAAAGAGCCGGTGATCCCATCGGGCGCCGACAAACCGGTGTTCCTGCTTGCGCCGCTCGTCACCGTGTCGCTGGCGCTGCTGGCTTGGGCCGTTATTCCGGTCGCAGAAGGTTGGGTGATTGCCGACATCAATGTCGGCATTCTCTACATCCTCGCGATCTCCTCGCTCGGCGTCTACGGCGTCATCATGGCTGGCTGGGCGTCGAACTCGAAATATCCGTTCCTCGGCGCTCTGCGCTCGGCCGCACAGATGGTGTCCTATGAGGTCTCTATTGGTTTCGTGATCATCACCGTGCTTCTGGTGGTCGGCTCGCTCAACCTGTCGGAAATCGTGCTCGCACAAAACACCGGTATCGGCACGTCGATTGGTCTGCCGCCATCGTTCTTAGATTGGCACTGGCTGCCGCTCTTCCCGATGTTCATCGTGTTCTTCATCTCAGCGCTTGCTGAGACGAACCGTCCGCCTTTCGATCTGCCAGAGGCCGAATCGGAACTGGTTGCCGGTTTCATGGTGGAATATGGCTCCACGCCCTACATGATGTTCATGCTGGGCGAATATGTCGCCATCGCCATGATGTGCGCGCTCACAACCATCCTGTTCCTGGGTGGCTGGTTGCCGATCATCGACATTCCACCGCTTTCCTGGGTGCCGGGCATTGTCTGGTTCTCACTCAAGGCTTTCGGTGTTTTCTTCATGTTTTCCATGGTGAAGGCCTTCGTGCCGCGCTATCGCTACGACCAACTGATGCGTCTTGGCTGGAAGGTGTTCCTGCCGCTTTCGCTGGCAATGGTTGTGCTCGTGGCGGCTTTCCTTCAGTTCACCGGCACTGCGCCCTAACCCCAAGTTCAAGGAGACCAGCATGCAGCTCGATCAAGCCGCCAAATCGCTCCTTCTCAAGGAGTTTGTGGGCGCCTTTGCCTTGTCGATGAAGTATTTCTTCAAACCCAAGGCGACGCTGAATTACCCGTTTGAAAAAGGCTATGTCAGCCCGCGTTTTCGCGGCGAACATGCGCTGCGCCGCTACCCCAATGGCGAAGAGCGTTGCATCGCGTGCAAGCTGTGCGAAGCTATCTGCCCAGCGCAGGCGATCACCATCGAAGCTGGACCGCGCCGCAACGATGGTACGCGGCGCACAACCCGCTACGACATCGACATGGTCAAATGCATCTATTGCGGCCTCTGCCAAGAAGCCTGCCCGGTGGATGCGATCGTTGAGGGTCCGAACTTCGAGTTCGCCACCGAGACGCGTGAAGAGCTCTACTACAACAAGGAAAAGCTGCTGGAGAACGGCGAGCGCTGGGAGCGTGACATCGCCAAATCGCTGGAGATGGACGCCGACTACCGCTAGGGCCACAAGCACGCGTCGAACCCTACAAAGTTGGGCTAGACGACCAGCATGGCTTTGGCTAACACGCCACCCAGTTGAGCCCCGATTGAGTGGGCTTACGGGCTGGCAAACCTGAGTTGAACAGAGGCGCGTTCTGCGTCGACAAGTGAAATGACATCGCTCTCAAGCAGCGATGATGTGATGAAAAGGTAGGACCGCTGATTGCAGCGGCAAAACAGGCGTTTAGATGGTTCTGACCAGCTTCTTTTTCTATCTGTTTGCCGCCATCACAGTTGCATCAGCTTTTCTGGTCATCGCCTCGCGCCAGCCGGTGCATTCGGTGCTGTTTCTGATCCTGGCCTTCTTCAATTCCGCTGGGCTTTTCATGCTGGTTGGCGCCGAGTTCCTCGCGCTGCTTTTGGTCGTGGTTTATGTCGGCGCGGTGGCCGTACTCTTCCTCTTCGTCGTGATGATGCTCGACGTCGATTTTGCCGAGCTGCGCCAGGGCTTCCTGCAATATCTGCCCATCGGCGCGCTGGTCGCGGTGATCTTGGTGTTGGAGTTGATCCTAGTGCTCGGCGCCTCGGTGTTCGATGCTGAGGTTGCGCTCGACACGGGCATGCCGATGCCGCCTCTGGAAGAGATTTCCAACATCGAGGCGATCGGCCTCGTGCTCTACACCGATTATGTCTATTTCTTCCAAGCCGCTGGCCTGGTGCTGTTGGTCGCGATGGTGGGGGCCATCGTGCTCACGCTGCGCCACCGCGAAGGCGTCAAGCGGCAGGATATCAATGTTCAAAACGCACGCACGCCTGAGGCCGCCATTGAGGTGGTCAAGGTGAAGTCGGGCCAAGGTCTTTAAGAGTTTGCCGCCGCGGGTCCTTCCACGGCGTTCAGGGGGTTAGATACGCACATGTCCATCGGACTTGGCCACTATCTCACGGTCGGGGCGATCCTATTCACGCTTGGTGTGTTCGGGATCTTCATCAACCGCAAGAACGTCATCATCATCCTGATGTCGGTGGAGTTGATCCTGCTCGCGGTAAATCTCAATCTCGTGGCGTTCTCCTTCTATCTGAATGATCTGGCGGGTCAGATTTTCGCGCTCTTTATCCTGACCGTCGCCGCCGCCGAGGCGGCCATCGGCCTTGCCATTCTCGTTGTCTTCTTCCGCAACCGCGGGTCCATCGCGGTCGAAGACATCAACATGATGAAGGGTTGATCGCTCATGCTGTCGGCAGTCGTCTTTCTACCTCTCATCGGTTTCCTGATCGCCGGGCTTTTCGGCAAGCTTCTTGGCCACCGCCCGGTGGAGATCATCACGACCAGCCTGGTCGGCATCGCAGCCGTCCTGTCTTGGATCATCTTTATCCAAACTGGCTTCGGTGATGTGCATGGCCATGAGCGCGTGCAGGTGCTGCACTGGATTTCATCGGGTGATTTCACCGTCGATTGGGCCTTCCGCCTCGACACGCTGACCGCGGTCATGCTGGTCGTTGTGAACTCGGTATCAGCGCTCGTTCACCTCTACTCGATTGGCTATATGAGCCATGACGAGCACCGGGCGCGTTTCTTCGCCTATCTCTCGCTCTTCACCTTCGCCATGCTGATGCTGGTGACCGCCGACAATCTGCTTCAGATGTTCTTCGGCTGGGAAGGCGTGGGTGTCGCGTCCTACTTGCTCATCGGCTTCTGGTACAAAAAGGCCTCGGCCAATTCGGCGGCGATGAAGGCGTTCATCGTCAACCGTGTCGGCGATTTCGGCTATCTGCTCGGCATCTTCGGCGTGTTCGTGCTGTTCGGCTCGGCCGAGTTTGACGTGATCTTCGAAACAGCCGGCGACTATGCTGACACCACGTTCAACTTCCTAGGCATGGAAGTGCATGCGCTGACCACGATCTGTCTGCTGCTTTTTATGGGCGCGATGGGCAAATCGGCCCAGTTCCTACTGCACACCTGGCTTCCGGACGCGATGGAAGGCCCGACACCTGTTTCCGCGCTTATCCACGCCGCGACCATGGTCACCGCCGGTGTTTTCCTGGTCGCGCGTATGTCGCCAATCTTCGAATATGCCCCGAGCGCGCTAGCTTTTGTTACCTTCATCGGCGGCACGACGGCAATTTTCGCCGCAACTGTCGGCCTGGTGCAGAACGACATCAAACGGGTGATCGCCTACTCAACCTGCTCGCAGCTTGGCTACATGTTCGTCGCTCTGGGTGTCGGGGCGTATTCGGTCGGCATCTTCCACCTGTTCACCCACGCCTTCTTTAAGGCGCTGCTCTTCCTTGGCGCTGGCTCGGTGATCCACGCGGTTTCCAACGAACAAGACATGCGGCGCATGGGTGGGCTCTGGAAGCACATCCCGTTCACCTATGCGATGATGATCATCGGCACGATCGCGCTGACCGGCTTCCCTTACACTGCCGGATACTTCTCCAAAGATGCGGTGATCGAGGCCGCCTTCGCCGCAGGCGACGGCATTGCCCGCTACGCGTTCTGGATGACCGTACTCGCAGCAATGCTCACCAGCTTCTATTCCTGGCGCCTTATCTTCCTGACCTTCCATGGCACGCCACGCGCGTCCGCCGATGTGATGAGCCATGTCCATGAGAGCCCTTATGTGATGACGGTGCCGCTGGCGCTGTTGGCCGTTGGCGCGCTGTTCTCTGGTATCGTGTTCGAGCATTCCTTCGCCTACGAGGATGGGTTTGCACACTTCTTCCGCGAGAGCATCTTCATGCTCCCGACCAATGAGATCCTGCACGATCTGCACTATGTGCCGCAGTGGGTGATCCGCTCGCCGTTGGTGATGATGATCCTTGGCTTCCTGCTGGCCTACTGGATGTATATCCGCAGCCCGCATCTGCCGGGACAGCTCGCCGCGCGGCACGACATTCTCTACCGGTTCCTGCTCAACAAATGGTACTTTGACGAACTCTACGACATGATCTTCGTGCGCCCTGCGCAGTGGCTCGGCCGCCTGTTCTGGAAGGGTGGCGACGGCAAGGTCATTGATGGCGTTGGCCCCGACGGCATCGCCGCGCGCGTCGTGGATGTCACCAACCGGGTCGTCAAGCTGCAAACCGGCTTCGTCTACCACTACGCCTTTGCCATGCTGATCGGTGTGGCGGCGCTCATCACCTATTTTGTCTTTGCGTCAGGCGTCTAACCAATGATCGATTGGCCCATCCTTTCCATCGTCACGTTCCTGCCGCTTGTCGGGGTCGCGCTGATCCTTTTGATCCGCGGTGATGATGACATCGCACAGCGCAACATCCGTAACATCGCGCTGTTCACGACCATCGTGACGTTCATCGTCTCGCTGTTCATCTGGGGCGGGTTCGATAGCTCCAACCCGGGCTTCCAGATGGTCGAAGAGAGCGAATGGCTCGGCGGCCTAGTCACTTACAAGATGGGCGTGGACGGCATTTCGATGCTGTTCGTCATACTAACCACCTTCCTGATGCCGGCCTGTATTCTGGCGAGCGCAGCGATCAAGACGCGCCTGAAAGAATATATGATCGCGTTTCTGGTGCTCGAAACGCTGATGATCGGCGTCTTCTGCGCGCTCGATATCGTCGTCTTCTACATCTTCTTCGAAGGCGGCCTCATTCCGATGTTCATCATCATCGGTGTGTGGGGCGGCAAGCGGCGCATCTATGCGTCCTTCAAGTTTTTCCTCTACACGCTGCTCGGCTCGGTGCTGATGCTGCTGGCCATCATGGCCATGTACTGGAGCGCTGGCACGACCGATATCGAACAGCTCCTGGCCCATGATTTCCCGGCCAACATGGAATTCTGGCTGTGGCTTGCCTTCTTCGCGTCCTTCGCGGTGAAGATGCCGATGTGGCCGTTCCACACCTGGCTTCCGGATGCGCACGTGGAAGCGCCGACAGCAGGGTCGGTGATCCTGGCCGGTATCCTGTTGAAGATGGGCGGCTACGGCTTCCTGCGCTTCTCGCTGCCCATGTTCCCCGAGGCGAGCGAGCTGTTCGCCCCGCTGGTCTTTGCCATGTCGGTGATTGCGATCATCTACACCTCGCTGGTGGCGATGGTGCAGGAGGACATTAAGAAGCTCATCGCCTATTCCTCGGTGGCCCATATGGGCTTCGTGACCATGGGCATCTTCGCGCTCAACGAGCAGGGCATTCAGGGCGCGCTGTTCCAGATGATTTCGCACGGCATCGTTTCAGGCGCGCTCTTCTTGTGCGTCGGCGTTGTCTACGACCGCATGCACACCCGCGAGATCAAGGCCTATGGCGGCTTGGTCCACCGCATGCCGCTTTATGCGGCGATCTTTATGGTCTTCACCATGGCCAATGTCGGTCTGCCGGGCACGTCCGGGTTCGTCGGCGAGTTCCTGACGCTGATGGGCGCGTTCCAGGCCAATACCTGGGTGGCGCTGTTTGCCACCACCGGCGTCATTCTGTCGGCAGGTTACGCGCTTTGGCTCTACCGTCAGGTGATCTTTGGTCCGCTGGAAAAAGAGAATTTGAAAACCATCACCGATGTGAACGCCCGCGAACTAATCGTGCTTGTTCCCCTGGTGCTTCTTACGATTTTCTTCGGCGTCTATCCCTCGCCGATCAATGATGTCACAGCGGCATCGGTCGCCAACATGGTCACCGGCGTTGAGCAGGCTCTGCAGGCGGCAGACGCGCTCAACATGGCCGCCACACAATAGATCTTCGAGAACCCCATGCTTCAGCCTGATCTTCCAAACCTGATGCCAGCGCTGCCGGAAATTATTCTGGCCATCGGTGCCATGGTGATGCTGATGCTTGGCGCGTTCCGCAAAGCCGACAGCACCAATTTGATCACCGGGCTTGCCATCGGTCTGTTCATCGTGGCGCTGGTGCTGACGATCTTGGCGCCGGCCGGCATGACCATGAATGGCGCGTTCGTGATGGATGAGTTCGCGCGCACCATGAAGATCCTGATCTTCGCGGCGGCGGCCATCGCGCTGTCGCTGGGCGTCGATTTCGTCCAGCGCGAAGGCTATGGCCGGTTTGAGCTGCCAGTATTGATCGTGCTCGCCACGCTTGGCATGGGCATGATGGTCTCGGCCACCACGCTCATCGCGCTCTACCTTGGCCTGGAACTGATGTCGTTGGCGCTCTACGTCACGGCCGCCATCAACCGCGATTCCACCCGCGCCTCTGAGGCTGGCCTCAAATATTTCGTGCTCGGCGCGCTGTCGTCGGGCATGCTGCTCTACGGTGCCTCGCTGGTCTACGGCTTCACCGGCCACACCGAGTTCGGCCCAATCGCCGACACGTTGCAAGCAGGCGGTGTCTCGACGGGCGTGATCTTTGGCCTGGTGTTTATCCTCGCTGGCCTCGTCTTCAAGATTTCTGCCGTGCCATTCCACATGTGGACGCCGGACGTTTATGAAGGCTCGCCGACACCGATCACGGCCTTCTTCGCCGCAGCACCAAAAATCGCCGCCATGGCGCTGCTGGTGCGCATCGCCGTCGATGCCTTCGAACCGGCAACCCGCGAGTGGCAGCAGGTTCTGACCTTCGTTGCCATCGCATCGATGGTGCTCGGTGCTTTTGCCGCCATCGGTCAGCGCAACATCAAGCGCCTGATGGCCTACTCCTCCATCGGTCACATGGGCTTTGCGTTGGTTGGCCTTGCCGCCGGGACGCAAGCTGGGGTGCAAGGCGTCGTGATCTATATGGCGATCTACGCCGCGATGACGCTCGGCGCCTTTGCGATCATCCTGTCCATGCGACGGGCAGGCGGCATGGTCGAAGAGATCGATGAACTCGCTGGCCTTTCCAAGACCAACCCGCTGCAGGCCTTCTTCCTCGCGATGCTTCTGTTCTCGCTGGCCGGTATTCCGCCGCTCGCCGGCTTCTTTGCCAAATATTTCGTGTTCCTGGCCGCCATCGAAGCGGAGCTTTACGTGCTTGCCGTCATCGGTGTGCTCGCTAGCGTTGTCGGCGCGGTCTATTATCTGCGCATCATCAAGATCATGTATTTCGATGAGCCCGTGGAAGGCTTTATCCCGGCAGCGATTGAACTGCGCACGGTGACCTGGGCATCGGGCCTGTTCGTGATCTTCTTCGTGTTCGTCGCTGGTCCCTTGACGACCTGGGCAGACCGCGCAGCAGCAAGCCTGTTCTAGCGCTCGTCCCTGGACCTTGCCCACCACGCCGCATTTTCATCTCGCCAGCGTTGGCTCAACGCTCAGTGAAGCATGGTCCATGGTCGGTCAGGGCGAAGCTGCGCCCTTCTGGCTGACAGCCGACGAGCAAACGCAAGGGCGCGGGCGCATGGACCGCCACTGGGTGTCCAAGCCCGGCAACCTCTATTCCACCTACGTCACGCCGCCACCGGCTGATCTGCAGCTCCTGCCGTTCGCGGTTTCACTGGCAGTCTATCAGGCGATTGCCAGGTTGTTGCCGGAAGACCGTCGCGTGGCGATCAGCCTGAAATGGCCCAACGATGTGCTGATCGGTGGGGCCAAGACATCTGGCATTCTCATTGAGCAGAAGACCCAAACCGGTCAGGCACCGCTGATTGCCATCGGCATCGGCATCAATGTCGAGCACGCGCCAGAAATCGCTGGGCGCGCGGTCGCCCATCTTGCCGGTCAGGGGGCAATCGCGACTCCTGGTGAGGTGTTTGCCGCTTTGCGAGAAACCTTGTCGGGAACGCTCATGCAATTGGAGCGCACGCCTCAGGCCATCATCCCGGCATGGACCCAGCGCGCAACCGGGGTCGGATCGCCAATTTCGGTGCGGATGGGCGAGGAAACGTTGCACGGAACCTTCGACCATCTGGCAACCGACGGTGCCTTGATGGTACGGCTGGATTCAGGCGCCATGCGCGCCATCCGCACCGGCGATATCGTCATCAAGCCCCAATAAGCCGCCAGTCCCGCGCGCCTGGCCGCAAACAAAGAGCCATCATGAGCAAAGCTCCCTCCTTCACATTCATGCCGCTGGGCGGCGTGGGCGAAATCGGCATGAATTTGGCCCTTTACGGCTATGGGTCTGGCAAAGGTCGCCGCTTCATCATGGTCGATTGCGGCGTGTCGTTCGCCGGGCCGGATCTGCCGGGCATCGATCTGATCACGCCCGACATCAGCTACATCGAGACGCGCCGCGATAAGCTGGATGGGATCATCATCACCCATGGGCACGAGGATCACATCGGTGCGCTGTTGACGCTGTGGCCGCACTTGCAAGCACCGGTCTATATCAGCCAATTCGCCGAGGCGCTGCTGGAGGCCAAGAATCCGTCTGATCAGGTTTTCAAGGCCATCGACTTCAAACGCTTTGAGCCGCGCGCGCCGTTCACTGTCGGTGATTTCACGATCACGGCGGTGCCGGTTTCGCACTCGATCCCGGAAAGCCACTCGCTTATGATTGAGGCCGGCGACCGCCGCGTTGTGCACACCGGCGATTGGAAACTCGACGCCGAGCCGATCATTGGCGAACCGACGTCTTTGGCCGATTTCAAGGCTTTCCGCGACGCCGGACCTATCGATGCGGTGATGGGCGACAGCACCAACGCCATGCGCGACGGTGAAAGCCCAACTGAAGCCGAAGTCGGCAAGGCGCTCGCCAAAGTGATCAAGGAAGCCGAGCAGCGCGTTTGCGTGACGCTCTTCTCCTCCAATATGGCGCGCATCAAATCCATTCTGGATGGCGCCCGCGACGCTGGCCGCACGGTGGTGCTCGCGGGCAGGGCGCTTCAACGGGTGATTGGTGTCGGCGTTGATCTTGGCATCCTCACCGACCTGCCGCCGATTGAGGATATGCGCAGCTTTGACCGGATCGCCCGCAACAAGGCGTTGATCCTGCTGACCGGGTCACAGGGCGAGGAGCGCGCCGCTCTGTCGCGTACCGCTGAACACGATCATCCGCATCTCTCGCTGACGCGTGGCGACACAGTGGTGTTTTCCTCGCGCATCATCCCGGGCAATGAGCGCGGCGTGCTGCGCATCATGAACAAGCTGGCGGCTACCGGCATCAAGATCATCACGGATGCCGACGCCCCCATCCACGTTTCTGGCCATCCGCGACGCGGCGAGCTTGTGCATCTCTATTCGGCGCTGAAACCGACAACCATTGTGCCGGTGCATGGTGAGGCCCGTCATATGAACGCCCATGCCAAGCTTGCCAAAGAGCACGGTTATGGCGTGACCATCATCAATGATGGCGACATTCTGGAGATCCGCGCCGATGGTGCCGATATCGTCGATGGAATTGAGCAGGGCTTCTACGTCAAGGACGGCAATCTGCTCACCTTGCCAGGCGACAGCGGCGTCTATGAGCGCCGCACCCTGGCCGAGGTCGGCGTGATCACCATCGCCCTCGGCCTATCGGGCGCAGGTAAGCTGGTGAGCGATATTGAAGTGATCGTCGATGGTCTGCCCGATCAACTCGATGATGAGGACGCCGACAGCTTCGTCCTTAACGCCACAAGCCAAGCGCTGCGCGCGCTGCCCATGGCCCGGCGGCGTGATGTCGACAGCGTGTCGGAGAGCTTGCGCAAATCAGTGCGCGGCAAAGTGCGCGAAGCCTGGGGTAAACGCCCTGTGGTACATGTGCACGCACTGTTGATCGATAAGGACGCGACCTGATGATCGGACGCCTGAATCATGTTGCCATTGCTGTGCCGAACCTTGCCGCCGCGACCGCGCTCTACCGCGATCAGCTTGGCGCGACGGTGTCCGAGCCACAGGCCGAGCCCGATCACGGCGTGACCGTGGTCTTCATCGAACTGCCCAACACCAAGGTGGAGCTGTTGGAGCCGCTTGGTGAGAATTCACCCATTCAAGCATTTCTCGATCGAAGCCCATCGGGCGGCATTCACCACATGTGTTTCGAGGTCGATGACATCATGGCCGCGCGCGACAAGCTGAAGGCCGATGGGGCGAGGGTGCTTGGCTCCGGCGAGCCAAAAATCGGCGCGCACGGCAAGCCGGTGCTTTTCCTGCATCCGAAGGATTTCAACGGAACCTTGATCGAACTGGAAGAGGTCTGAGCGATGAGCCTTGGCAGCGCCATTGCGATCTATTTCGTTGTCTGGTGGGTAACGCTGTTTGCCGTCTTACCATTCGGCGTGCGCACGCAAGCGGAAGCAGGTGACGTGGTTCCGGGCGCTCCGGCGAGCGCTCCTGAGAAGACGTCGTTCTTGAAAATTGCGATCCGCAACACAGTCCTGGCCAGCCTGGTCTTCGCCTTCATTTACTGGCTGCTGGTCTATTCGGGCCTATCGATCATGGATGTTCCACTGCCGAACGTTTAATATCAATAAGTTACGGCAATTTCTTCATGTAAAGAATGAGATGAGGCAGCGCATTGCCATTAGGCGAGCGTGCGCTGTTGGCGCCTCGAAACCGCTTTCAGAGATTATGATAAGGTTTTGATCTGCCAAATAAAAAGGCAGGATCTTTCGATCCTGCCTGCAGTAATCCAATAAACCCCGCGTCTCCCCCCGAGACTTGAGCCACTGGCATTGTTTTGTGCGGTTTGGCACCGCTTATGGCCACTTTGTAGGCGTTTTTCCCGTTGGGTGTCACGTAAAAAATGTGCTGCGCTGCACAACAAATACGCGACATGCCGTTGATTACTCGTAACGCCTGTAGACCTTGCGTAAATTTACGTAGCTAACCATGAGTCAACGGACAAAATCGGGTCTATGTTTGCCGTCTGCGCAACGTTTACCGCGTTGCAAACGCATCCACGCAATCGGTTTGGGCTATGCTAGAAAAGGACCATGGCTCAAAGTTTCCGAAAATTTCCGATCTCCCTTTCGATCATGACCGCGATGCTTATGGCATCGGCTGGAATCAGCGCCGCTGATTCGCTCAGCAACCGCCACCATCTATCTTGCACCAACCAGAGTGCACCGGTTGTGATTCCGCACGCCACAGTGCGAACGGTGCGTCTTGGTCTGCCAGCTGATGTGGGTGCGTTGGCGCATATCCAAGAGGTTTATGGCTGGGAGGAAGAAACCAGGCTGCGTCTGCGCCGCCAGGGGCTTTCGATCCAAACGGAGAGCGGCGGCGCCACTCTGACGATAACGCAGAACCATCCCTGCTAGCCTTCGTCGGCCCACTGCAGCATATCTGGCCTTGCCATAGCTGCCGCCTTTCATGCACATGCGCAAGCGCACCTAAGCGTCCAATGCCCTAATTCCCAGACTGATGAGGCCTGCCATGCGCCTGTCGCGCTATTTTCTGCCGACATTGAAAGAAACGCCCCGTGAAGCGGAGATCGTTTCGCACCGTCTGATGCTGCGCGCCGGCATGATCCGCCAAGAGGCCGCTGGCATCTACTCGTGGCTGCCACTCGGCAAGCGTGTGCTCGATAAGATCTGCACGATCGTCCGCGAGGAGCAGGATCGCTCCGGCGCCATCGAAGTGCTGATGCCGACGCTTCAGCCTGCCGATCTTTGGATCGAATCCGGGCGCTACGATGCCTATGGGCAAGAAATGCTGCGTATCACCGATCGCCATGATCGCCCGATGCTCTATGGCCCGACAAATGAAGAGATGATAACCGCGATCTTCAAATCCGGTGTGCGCTCCTACAAGGATTTGCCGCTTAACCTCTACCACATCCAATGGAAGGTGCGTGACGAGGTGCGGCCGCGCTTCGGCACCATGCGCTCGCGCGAGTTCCTGATGAAGGATGCCTATTCGTTCGATCTGGATCCTGAGGCTGCACGACGCGCCTATTACCGCATGTTTGTCGCTTATCTGCGCACCTTCTCGCGGATGGGACTGACAAGCGTCCCGATGCGGGCCGACACTGGGCCGATCGGCGGTGATCTCAGCCACGAGTTTATCATTCTGGCCGACACCGGCGAGAGCGAAGTGTTCTGCGACAAGGCGATGCTTGAACTGCCGATTCCCGCCGAGGACACAGACTTCTCCGGCGATCTTTCCGGCCTGGTTGCGCCGTTCCTTGAGCCCTACGCGGCCACTGACGAAATGCACGACCAGGCCGCTTTTGAAGCCAAGGTTCCTGAGGATCGACGCGTTTCAGCGCGCGGCATCGAGGTCGGACACATCTTCTATTTCGGCACCAAATATTCTGCGCCCATGGGCGCGGTTGTCACCGGCCCCGATGGCAAGGACGTGCCGGTGGAAATGGGGTCTTACGGTATCGGCCCAAGCCGCCTTGTGCCTGCTATCATTGAAGCCTCGCACGATGATGATGGCATCATCTGGCCGGCCTCCGTCGCGCCTTTCGATGTCGGTTTGATCAATATGCGCGCCGGCGATGAGGCCTGCGATGCGGCTTGTGCTGATCTGGAAGCGCAGCTCGGCAAGGCCGGCGTCGACGTGCTTTACGACGACACCGATGCGCGCGGCGGCGCCAAATTCGCCCAGATGGATCTGATTGGACTGCCCAAACAGATCATCGTCGGCCCCAAAGGGCTGAAATCAGGCGAGATAGAGGTCAAGGACCGGAGGACCGGCGAGCGCTCCATGATGGGCCCAGATGCGGCGGTGAACGCGCTCACGGCATCCTGATCGAAAACCGCTTCTTTTCACCTCACTTTGGCCTTGGTTTCCCACGCTAAGGACAGAACCGAAAGGGTCCGGCGGGCGCGCTCGCCGACCGGTGGCGAATCGTGCCACACCTCGCGCAGGAGGAGAGAGACTTGGTGAGTGTGACCGATCAAAGCGGTGTGACCAGCGATGGCGCGGCTGACAAGCCCCCAAAAACCGGGCCATTCTCCCGCTTTGAACGGATGATCGCGCTGCGCTACCTGCGCGCCCGGCGCAAGGAAACCTTCATCTCCGTCATTGCCGGCTTCTCGTTCCTTGGCATCATGCTCGGCGTTGCGACGCTCATCGTCGTAATGGCGGTGATGAACGGCTTTCGTGCTGAGCTTTTGGACAAGATTCTCGGCATCAACGGCCATCTGGTTTTGCAGGCCGTGGACCGGCCTTTCGACGATTATCGTGACGTCCAGACCCGTGTGACCGGTGTTGATGGCGTTGAGATCGCGGTTCCATTCGTCGAGGGCCAGGCGCTGGCCTCGGGCGCCAACGCCAGCAATGGCGTCGTGGTGCGTGGGATGAGTGAGAATGATTTGCTCTCACTGCCGGCTCTGGCGCAATCACTGCGCGGCGGCACTCTGGACGGTTTTGATCCGCCCGAAGGCGAGACCGGCGAGACAATCATCATCGGTTCGCGCTTGGCGTCCCAACTCGGCGTGGCCGTCGGCGACAGCGTCACCATCGTAACCCCGCGCGGCTCGGTGACGCCGTTTGGCGTCACGCCGCGCATCAAGGCCTATGAGGTCCAGGCGATCTTTGAGATCGGCATGTCGGAATATGATCTGGTGTTCGTGTTCATGCCGCTCAACGAGGCGCAGGCTTATTTCAACATGGGCACCACGGTGTCGGGCGTCGATGTCTATGTTGAAGACCCTGATGCCATTGGCGAGATGCGCGCGACCATCGAGGCGGCTGCCGAGCGTTCGCTGTTCAGCGTCGATTGGCGCCAGCGCAACCTGACCTTTTTCGCCGCGCTCGAGGTGGAGCGCAACGTGATGTTCCTCATCCTCACCATGATCGTGCTCGTCGCGGCACTCAATGTGGTGTCCGGCATGATCATGCTGGTGAAGGATAAGGGCCGCGACATCGCGATCCTGCGCACCATGGGCGCCTCGCGCGGTGCGATCATGCGCGTGTTCGTTATGACCGGCGCAAGCATCGGGCTTGTCGGCACAGCCTGCGGCTTTGTGCTGGGCACGATCATTTGCCTCAATGCAGAAAACATCCGCCAATTGATCTCAACGCTGACGCGCACCGAGCTGTTTTCGCCGGAGCTTTACTATCTCTCGCGGCTGCCCGCCGATATGGACCCGATGGAAACGGTCGCCATTCTCTTGATCGCGCTCGCACTGTCGCTGTTGGCAACGCTCTACCCCGCCTGGCGCGCCGCCAAACTCGATCCGGTCGAGGCGCTGCGCTATGAGTGATGTGCCCCGACTTCAATTGCACAGTGTCTCGCGCGGCTTTCAGACCGGCGAAGCGCGCCTTGATATTCTGACGAACACCGATTTTGCCGTGCATCCAGGCGAGCTGGTTGCGCTCGTCGCGCCATCCGGTGCTGGGAAATCGACGCTGCTGCACATTTGCGGCCTGCTGGACCGTCCTGACAGCGGCACGGTGCTGATCAACGGGCAAGACACCACCGGCCTCGATGATACGGGCCTTTCCAGTCTGCGCGGCCAGGAGATCGGCTTTGTCTACCAATTTCATCATCTGTTGCCAGAGTTCGATGCGCTGGAAAACGTGATGATGCCGCAGCTTATCGCGGGCCTCGACAAAGCAACTGCCCGTGATCGCGCGATGGAGCTTCTCGACTATTTGCATATTGGTCCGCGTGCGACGCATCGCCCGGCAGAGCTTTCCGGCGGTGAGCAACAGCGCGTCGCCATCGCCCGCGCCATGGCCAATGCGCCGGGTTTGCTTTTGGCCGACGAACCAACTGGCAATCTCGACCCCGGCACCTCGGATCACGTTTTTCAGGTTCTTTTGGCGCTTGTTCGTGCAGCGGGCGTCTCGGCGCTGATCGCGACCCACAATCTGGCGCTGGCCGCGCGGGCCGATCGTATCATCACGCTAGATCAGGGCAGGGTCGTGCCCAAAGAACCCATCGAATCAGCCGCTTAGCGCCCGCAGCTCCTTCATTGCGATTCAACACTTGACGTAAGAACAAAAGAGGAACTAAGTTCCCTTCATGTTCTTGTGTAGGGAGTTGAACATGATCGTCTTGAAAGAAAGCTGCGCGCTATTGGTCATCGCTCTGCTGGTGGTTTCGGTCGGCATTATCGCTTGAGTTTGGCCAATCGACAGACTTGGCCGGAGACCGACCCGTGCGCTTGGGTAAGCACGTCACTCGGGCCTGTGCATAACCAAGCCTTACGCACGTGCCCCCTTTCGCCACCACTTCGCTGTCCTTAGCGTGAGAGGCTGAGTCCCAACAGCGAGAGGCGAGGGCGCATGAGCTTCGCGGCAGCCGACCAGCCCTTCATCCATTTACGATCCCATTCGGCCTATTCGCTGCTTGAGGGTGCGTTGCAGGTGCCCAAGCTCATTGCGCTTGCCAAGGCCGATGGACAGCCTGCCGTCGCCATCACCGACACCAACAATCTGTTCGGCGCCCTCGAATTCTCCGAAAAAGCGGCCAAGGCGGGCATGCAGCCGATCATCGGTTTGCAAATTCCAGTGCTCTTCGACGGTGAGGAGGAAAGCGGCGGTGGTCGCATGGGTGGCAAGCCGGCCGGCAAGGGCCATGCCGCACACACATTGCCCGCCATTGTCCTGATCGCCATGAACGAAGCAGGGTTCGGCAATCTGCTGGCGCTTGCCTCGCTCGCCTATGAGGACGTGGCCAATGGCGGTCCTTCGCTGACCGTCGACCAACTGTCAGACGCCCATCACGGATTGATCGCGCTCACCGGAGGAGCCCACGGACCTATTGGCGAGGCGCTTTGGCAAGACGACAAGGAAGCGGCCGAGCGGCGCCTTGATCAGTTGCAGGGTGTCTTTGGAGACCGACTTTACGTCGAGCTTCAACGCCACGGCATGGAGCAGGAAAAAGCGACCGAAGCCGGACTCATCGCGCTCGCCTATGCGCGCAATCTGCCATTGGTTGCCACCAATGAGAATTTTTTCCCGAGCAAAGAGGATTACGAAGCGCACGATGCGCTGCTCGCCATCGCCGAAGGCCGGCTGGTTTCCGAAGATGATCGCCGCCGGCTGACGCCGAGCCATGCCTTTGCCAGCCAAGAGGAAATGCGCAAGCGTTTCGCCGATTGCCCTGAGGCCATCGCCAACACGCTGGAGATCGCCCAACGGGTCTCCTTCCGCCCGAAAGAATCACCACCGCTTCTGCCGCATTTCACCACCGGCAACGACGCAGATGGCGAAGAAACGGAAACCGAAGCACTGGTGCGCATGGCCAAGGCGGGCCTCGATGCCCGCCTGGAAGCCAACGGTCTGGCGCCGAATACGACCCGAGAGGACTACGACAAGCGTCTGGAATTCGAGCTCTCGACCATCGCAAGCATGAAGTTTCCGGGGTACTTCTTGATCGTTGCTGACTTTATTCAGTGGGCCAAACAGCATGATATTCCAGTCGGCCCGGGGCGCGGGTCGGGCGCTGGGTCCGTGGTGGCCTGGGCGCTGACGATCACCGATCTGGACCCGCTGCGGTTCGGCCTGCTTTTCGAGCGGTTCTTGAATCCCGAGCGCGTGTCGATGCCCGATTTCGACATCGATTTCTGTCAGGACCGGCGCGATGAAGTGATAACCTATGTGCAGGACCGCTACGGGCATGATCGCGTCGCGCAGATCATCACCTTTGGAACGCTGCAGGCCCGCGCGGTGCTGCGCGACGTCGGCCGCGTGCTCGAAATGCCCTACGGCCAAGTCGATCGTCTGTGCAAGATGGTGCCGGCCAACCCTGCCGATCCTTATACGCTCGACCGAGCCCTGAAAGAGGTCGATACGCTGCGCGCCGCCGCGCAGGATGAGCCGATTGTTGCCAAGCTGCTGGATCTCGCGCAGCGCTTAGAAGGCTTGTTCCGCCACGCCTCAACCCACGCGGCCGGCGTCGTGATTGGCGATCGTCCGCTCGACAAGCTGGTGCCGATCTATCGAGAGCCCGGCACACCCATGCCGGTCACGCAATATTCCATGAAATGGGTGGAGCCGGCGGGGCTGGTCAAGTTCGATTTCCTTGGCCTTAAAACCCTCTCCATCATTCAAGAAACGCTGCGCTTGCTGGAAGGACGCGGCGTTGAGATCGACTTGGAAACCATCCCGCTCGATGATCCTGCCGCCTACGAGCTTTACGCCAAGGCCGACACCGTCGGTGTGTTCCAGGTGGAATCGGCGGGCATGCGGCGCACGCTGCTCTCCATCAAACCAGACCGTTTTGAGGACATTATCGCGCTGGTCGCGCTGTTCCGTCCGGGACCAATGAGCAACATTCCGCGCTTCGCCGCCATCAAGCATGGCCATGAAGAGCCGGATTATATGCACCCGCTGCTGGAACCGGTGCTCAAAGAAACCCACGGCATCATTGTCTACCAGGAGCAGGTGATGGAAATCGCCCGCGTCCTATCAGGCTTTTCGCTCGCCGAAGCCGACATGCTGCGCCGCGCGATGGGCAAGAAAATCCGCTCGGAGATGGACAAGCAAAAGTCACGCTTTCTGCAGGGCGCCGAAGAGCGCGGTCTGGATGCGCGGGTCGTCAGCGACATATTCGAAAAAGTGGCAAAATTTGCCGACTATGGCTTCAACAAGTCCCACGCCGCCGCCTATGCGCTGGTCTCCTACCAAACGGCCTATTTGAAGGCGAATTACCCCGTTGAGTTCCTCGCCGCGTCGATGACCTACGATCTCACCAATACCGAAAAACTGGCTGACTTTCGCCAGGACGCGATCAAACGTGGCATCACCGTCAACCCGCCATCGATCAATCATGGTTTGGCGCGTTTCTCGGTGCGTGATGGCGCCATCGATTATGCGCTTTGCGCCATCAAGGGCGTTGGTGAGGGCGTTGCCGACCACATCGCCGAAATTCGCCAGACCAACGGAACGTTCGCCTCCCTGGACGATGTGGTGGCCCGCATCAATCCGCGCATCATCAACAAGCGCTCATTGGAAAACATGATCGCCGCTGGCGTTTTCGACAGCTTGCACGGATCGCGCGCGCGCCTCACCCATTCCGTTGATCGGTTGATGGCCGAAGCGGCCAGTCGCCATGAGGATCGTGCCTCAGGGCAGGGCGGCTTGTTCGGCGATGCACCAGCCGACCAGACCGATTTGGTCGTGGCGGGCAATGAATGGCCGTTGGCCGAGCGCCTGCAGAACGAACTCAATGCCCTGGGCTTCTTCTTTTCCGCCCATCCGCTGGACGATTACGAACAGGTGCTCAAGCGACTGCGCATTCAGACCTATGGCGAGTTTTTGGCCGGCGTGAGCAATGCCAGCCCCGATGACGATGAGATGCCGGTCGCCAGTACCAATGGTCGCGAACGCAAAGGCCCGATGCATGCCACCCGCCTCGCGGGCACCGTCTCAGACAGTTATGAGCGTCGCACCCGCGATGGCCGGGCCATGGCGATCATCAAACTCACCGATCATTCCGGGCTTTACGAGGTGGCCGCCTATGAGGAGCAGATTGGCGACGTACGCGCCCATGTGAAGGTTGGGCGGTCCTTATTGCTCAGCGTTGCCGGGCGGATGAATGATGGCGATTTGCGCTTGCGCATCACCGCCATCGAGCTTCTGGAGGACATCGCGAAATCCAGTGTGCAGCGATTGCAGGTTTTTGTGCGTGAGCCGCAGACAGTCACTTCGCTGGCGACCTATCTCAAGCCTGGGCCGCGCGGCGAGGTGAGCGTGATTGTCATGGATGGCGAAGCCGCGCAGGAGATCGAAATTGCCCTGCCGGGCTCCTATGCCGTAACCCCGGCACTCGCCGGAGCTATTCGCGCCTTGCAAGGCGTCGAGCACGCCGAGCTGGTTTAGCCAAGCAGGTGTTTGCCGCCATTCGTCCCTGCCAGCCGGTTATGCTTGCTTTGCACTGCAAAACCCGCTAAGCGCCCCTTCATTCCACACGCACCGACCGGTCGATGGCAGTTGATCGACCATCCGGTGGGCTTCAGGTTCTTGCCTGAGTGATGGCCCAACGGTGCGCTAGGTTAAACCGGAAAAGAGGATATTCCGCATGGCACTTCCTGCCTTCACCATGCGTCAGCTTCTGGAAGCTGGCGCCCATTTTGGACACCAAACCCACCGCTGGAACCCACGTATGGGGACCTACATTTTCGGTGAGCGTAACGGCGTCCACATTCTCGATCTTGGTCAGACCGCTCCGATGTTGCAGCGCGCGCTGCAGGCGGTTTCCGATGTGCTGGCCGATGGTGGCCGCATTCTTTTCGTCGGCACCAAGCGCCAGGCTGCTGAGCCGATCGCTGAAGCGGCGCGCAATTGCGCTCAGTATTATGTAAATTCCCGCTGGCTCGGCGGCATGCTGACCAACTGGAACACGATTTCCAATTCGATCAAGCGCTTGAAGCATCTGGAAGAGATTCTGGCCAACCCTGAGTCGGGTCTTACCAAGAAAGAGCGCCTGCTGCGCACCCGTGAGCGCGACAAACTTGAGCGCGCGCTTGGTGGTATCAAGAACATGCCGGGCCTGCCCTCCATGATGTTTGTGATCGACACCAACAAAGAGTCGATTGCTATCAAGGAAGCCAATCGCTTGGGTATCCCGGTGGTTGCCGTTGTTGACACCAACTGCAACCCCGACGGCATCACCTTCCCGATCCCCGGCAATGATGATGCGGGCCGATCGGTGGCGCTGTTTTGCGATCTGATTTCGCGCGCCGCACTTGACGGCATCGGTCGCAACAAAACCGGCATGGGCATCGATCTGGGCGCGACGGAAGAAACGCCGGTTGAGCCGGCTTTGGAAGAAGTAGCTGCTGAAGAAGCGCCAGCTGAGGCTGCCGCTGAAGAGGCCGCACCCGTGGCTGAGGAAGCTGCTGCGGCTGAAGCCACAGCCGAAGCGCCCGCTGAAGAAAAGCCCAGCGCTTAGTTCAGCGCTGAACGCATGGCAGAGGCCCGTTTGGCCAACGCTTGAAGGTTGTGAGCTGCATACCCATACATGCTGCTCACGCCGCAAAACCCAGCCAAATCGCGAGATGGTGCATGCCCCCGCGTTGACACTGATGTGTCATCGTTGATCGGCAAGTCCACCCGCACAGGAATGCGGCTCGGCGCAAAGGTTCCACTGGAGCCGTGTACCAGCCAGCAACGACACAGTTGATAGGAGATCAGACCAATGGCCGCAATCACCGCAGCCGCCGTGAAAGAACTGCGCGAAACCACAGGCGCAGGCATGATGGATTGTAAGGCCGCGTTGGTGGAAACCGGCGGCGACATGGAAGCCGCTGTTGATTACCTGCGCACCAAAGGCCTTGCCCGCGCTGCCAAGAAGGCAAGCCGCGTTGCGGCCGAAGGTCTTGTTGGTTTGTTTGCCGATGGCAAGCAGGCTGCGATGATCGAGCTCAACTCCGAAACCGACTTTGTTGCCCGCAACGAGCAGTTTCAGGGCCTGGTGATGGGCGTTGCTAAAACGGCCCTCGGCACCGACGGTTCGGTTGATGCTGTGCAGGCAGCAACGCTCGATGGTTCGGACAAAACGGTCGAAGCCAGCATCAAGGATGCCGTTGCCACCATTGGCGAGAACATGAACCTGCGCCGTGTCGCCAAGCTTTCGGTGAACGAAGGCGTGGTCGCAAGTTACGTGCACTCCGCTGTCGCGCCGGGACTTGGCAAGATCGGTGTGCTGGTCGCGATGGAGTCGTCAGGCAACCAGGAAGCGCTGGCCGGCATCGGTCGTCAGGTTGCGATGCACGTCGCCGCCACCACGCCATTGTCGCTGTCGGTTGACGACATGGACCCAGCGGTCGTGGAGCGCGAGCGTCACGTGTTTTCCGAGCAGGCACGCGAGTCGGGCAAGCCGGAAAACATCATCGAGAAGATGGTCGAAGGCCGCATCCGTAAGTTCTTCGAAGAAAGCGTTCTCCTGAACCAGTCCTTCGTCATGAACCCGGACGTGACTGTTGCCCAGGCGATCAAAGATGCCGAGGGCGATGTCGGCGCGCCGATCAATATGACCGCGTTCGCGCTCTTCAAGCTTGGTGATGGTATCGAGAAGGAAGAAGCCAACTTCGCCGCTGAAGTGGCAGCCGTCGCTCAAGGCTAACCAGCGGGGCGACGTGTCGTTACGGCCGTAAGCTTGAACTAATGGGGTGCCGCGTGACAGCGCGGCACCCTTGCTGTATCCGGAGCGCGCTTATGAAAAGGGTCAATGGTGGCTGATTCTGCTCCCCGTTATCTGCTGAAATTGTCCGGCGAGGCGCTGGCCGGCTCGCAAGGCTTTGGCCATGATGCAGCGACGATGAAGCGCATTGCCGGTGAAATAGCCGATTGCGCCAGCAAAGGTGCGCAGCTGGCGATCGTTGTCGGTGGCGGCAACATCATTCGCGGCGCACGCATGGCCGCCGAAGGCGGAGACCGTGTTGCCGGCGACCATATGGGCATGCTTGGCACGCTCATTAACGGCATTGCGATGCGCGAGGCGATCCGCGAGGCGGGCGCAAAGGCCAACCTTTTCTCTGGTTTCCCTGCGCCCACTATGTGCGAGACCTTTTCCCAGCGCGCCGTCACCGCCGCCCTTGATGCCGGCGAAGTCGTTGTCTTGGCCGGTGGCACGGGTAGTCCGTTTTTCACCACCGACACGGGCGCCGCCTTGCGAGCGGCTGAGATTGGTGCCGATGCCGTGTTGAAGGCGACACAGGTTGACGGTGTTTACAGCGCCGATCCGAAAAAGGACCCGAGCGCTACGCGCTATGCCAAACTGACCCTCGATGAGGCCTTAGCCAAAGGGTTGCAGGTGATGGACACCGCTGCCCTTGCCCTGGCGCGCGATAACGCTCTACCCATTGTCGTGTTTTCGATTCATCAGCCAGGTGCGCTCAGCGGCGTTGTGGCAGGTGAAGATGTTGGCTCGCGGATCACGCCTTAATGGCGTGACACGGAGCAGAAAAAAGCGTTACAGCGTGCCCGGCGGTTGTCCTGCCCCTCCACCGCCTGTCTATCAAACCCTGCGTATAGGTGAAAACGATGAGTGAAGAGATCGATCTTGGCGACCTTGAACGGCGCATGCAGGGGGCGGTGGCAAGCCTCAAATCTGAGTTTGGTGGTTTGCGCACCGGTCGAGCGTCTTCCAGCTTGGTCGAACCAATCATGGTCGAGGCCTATGGCAGCATGATGCCGATGACCCAGGTGGCTACGGTCAGCGTGCCAGAACCGCGCATGATTTCGATCAACGTTTGGGACAAAGGCACCTTAATTGCGGTCGAAAAGGCCATACGGCAGTCGAATCTAGGCCTCAATCCGGTGGTGGATGGCACCAATATTCGCCTTCCCATCCCCGAGCTCAACGAAGAACGTCGGACCGAATTGACCAAGGTCGCCCAAAAATATGCCGAGCAGGCTCGGATCGCCATCCGCCACGTTCGCCGCGACGGTTTGGACAGCATTAAGAAAGCTGACGGACTTTCCGAGGATGATGTCCGCAGCAAATCTGATCAGGTGCAAAAACTGACGGATCGTTTTGTTGGCGAGGTCGACAAGATGCTCGCATCCAAAGAAACGGAGATCATGCAGATCTAGATGCCTGCCATCTGGTCGATGCCTGATAGAACGCCATGAACCCACCGTCATCCGCCGCACGTCTTCAGGACTTTGACGAGGACACGTTCGCTGTTCCCTCGGCGACCGATGGTCTCGGTTATGTGCCGGCGCATATCGGTATCATCATGGATGGCAATGGACGCTGGGCCGAACGTAAGGGCTTGCCACGTGTCGAGGGCCATCGGCGCGGCGTCGAAGCGCTGCGCCAGGCGGTGCGCGATGTTGGCGAGCGCGGGGTGAAGTATCTCACGCTTTTCGCGTTCTCGTCAGAAAACTGGAAGCGCCCAAAGGCCGAAGTCCGTGACCTGCTCATGCTTTTGCGCGTGTTCATCAAACGCGACCTTGGCGAGCTCAAAGCCAATGGCGTCAAGGTTCGGGTCATCGGCGAGCGCGAAGACCTGGCGCCTGACATTCGCGAACTGCTTGAGCATGCCGAGACCGTGACTCGCGATGGCCGCAACCTTTTTCTCAACATTGCCTTCAATTATGGCGGGCGTGATGAAATCGTCCGTGCGGCGCGCAAGCTGGCTGAACAGGCGGCAAAAGGCGTTCTTGATGCAGACGCCATCACATCGGACCTTTTTGAGCGCGCGCTTGATACCTGCGGATCACCGGACCCTGATTTGATCATCCGCACCAGCGGTGAAATGCGCCTTTCCAATTTTCTGCTCTGGCAGGCCGCCTATGCTGAGTTCGTATTCACTGAAACGCTTTGGCCCGATTTCAATGCCGTGGCGCTGGACGGTGCCTTGGAAGAATTTCGACGTCGCGACCGGCGTTTTGGTGGCCGGGCAAGCGCCGTCCAAGTGGCTGCTGAGTAAGCGGCAAACCGCCGCCAATGGCGATCTGGCCAAACGTGGCCAGACGCCCTATGCCAAGGTGCATGACCGCCCCCAATTCCCCAACACCTGACAAATCGACCGTGAGTCGCCCAATGTCTGAACTGACAAAGCGCGTGCTCTCCGGCGTCGTCTTGATGGCGGTCGCGTTGGTGACGACATGGACCGGCGGTTTGGTCCTCGTCGTTGCCTTTTCGGTGCTTAGCTTTTTCGTCTTGAGCGAGTGGGAACGATTGACGGGGCCGAACTCCCAGCGCCGCCTCGTGCTTGGCATGATGGTTGTCGCCGTGGCCGCCTCGGTCGCCTTCTTTTTCGGCCCTGTCGCGGCAATGGCCGTCGGTATCGGCTCTCTGTTCGTCGCGCTGGGTGCTGCTCTTCTGGAAAGCCCCAAACGGTGGTCGCTGACCGGGGTTTCTTACGCGACTTGGTTGGTGGTGAGCCTTGTCAGCCTGCGCGGCCATGACAGCGTCGGCCTTTCGGCCATTCTGTTTGTGTTTGCGGCCGTTTGGGCAACCGACATCGCCGCTTATTTCGGCGGGCGCACCATTGGTGGCCCAAAGCTGATGCCCTCGGTCTCACCCAATAAAACCTGGTCCGGCGCCATTTCAGGAGCGTTGGCGGCCATGATCATTTGCGTTGGCTACATCGCCTGGGCGGATGTCCATGTTTCGGCCCGCACCACCGGTCATGCCATGACCTGGGTCTCTGTAGCCTATATTGGTCTTATGGCATTGGTCTTAAGCGTTGCATCGCAAGCCGGTGATCTTTTTGAGTCGGGGCTGAAACGTCGTTTTGGCGCAAAAGACTCCGGTACGCTGCTTCCAGGTCATGGAGGGTTCATGGATCGCGTCGATGGGCTGGTGTTTGCCAGCGCTGCTGCGTTCTTGATCGGGCTATCCCTGAAAGGGCAGGGCACAGTGGCCGAAGGCCTGCTCACGCTGGGGGCAGTCTGACCATGCCAAACAGCAACACGACCCGCTCGATTGCCATCCTTGGCGCCACCGGTTCGATCGGTGACAGCACCACCGACATCATCTTGGCCAACCGCGAGCGGTTCCGTGTGACGACGCTGGTCGGCCATTCCAATGTCGATAAGCTCGCAGAACGCGCCATAAAGCTTAATGCGGAGCGCGCCGTTGTCGCCGATGAGCAGCACTATCAGGCCTTGAAAGAGCGCCTAGCTGGAACGCCGATCGATGTAGCGGCCGGGCGGGGCGCTGTTATCGACGCCGCCGCTGAGTCGGCTGACTTGGTCGTCTGCGCCATGGTGGGTTCGCCTGGCATTGAGCCTGCGATGGCGGCCATCCAGGCGGGCAACACGGTGGCGCTCGCTAACAAGGAGGCCTTGGTGTGTGCCGGACCCGTGATGATGAAGCTTGCCGCCGACAAAGGCGTGAGGATCCTGCCGCTCGACTCCGAGCACAGCGCGCTGTTTCAGGTCTTTGAAGAAAAAAATCATACGCAGATCGAAGCAATCACTGTCACAGCGTCCGGTGGGCCATTTCGTACATGGGACAAGAAGCGAATCCGCTTTGCCACCCTCACGGACGCGCTGAATCACCCCAACTGGACGATGGGTCAGAAGGTGACCATCGACTCAGCCACTTTGGCCAATAAGGGCCTGGAAGTGATTGAGGCGCATCACCTTTTCGCCGTTGGCCCGGATGCCATCAAGGTTGTCGTACACCCCCAATCGATCGTCCATGGTATGGTCCATTACACCGATGGATCGGTCCTGGCGCAGCTTGGCATGCCCGATATGCGCACGCCCATTGCGGCGGCGCTGGCTTGGCCCAATCGGTATCCCGCGCCGCAGGTTGATCGGCTTGATTTAGCGATGCTTGGTCAACTGGATTTCGAACCGCCAGACTTGGACCGCTTTCCGATGCTGGGTCTTGCCTTTGATGCAATGCGCGAAGGCGGCCCGGCCCCGGCCCTGTTCAACGCCGCCAATGAGGTGGCGGTGAGGGCGTTTGTGGATGGCCGCTGCGCGTTCCACGAAATCGCCACCATTGTCGCGATGACCATGGACAAGGCCCTGGGTGACCTGTCGGCAGGGGCATTTGCCTCGCTCGATGACGTGCTGTCGGCGGATCAGCATGGTCAACACCTTGCTAACGCTATCGTCGAGGACCAATTGCACCGGATAAGCGCGCCAAGCTAAGTGATGCTTGGGAAAAAGGGATAGCGGGAATGGAACTCATCGCAGGCAGCGGATCGTTTCTCATTGGAACGATCGTGCCATTCTTGTTTGTGTTGACCATCGTGGTGTTCTTCCACGAGCTGGGTCACTTCGCTGTTGCGCGGTGGTGCGGCGTTGGCGTGCGGACCTTTTCGGTCGGTTTTGGCCCGGAGATATTGGGCACTACCGACAAACACGGCACGCGCTGGAAACTCTCGGCGATTCCGCTGGGCGGCTATGTGAAGTTCGCTGGCGATGAAAACGTAGCCAGCGTGCCCGACAATGCCGAGCTGGCCCAGATGAATGAACAAGAAAGGCAAAAGGCCTTTCATTTGAAACCATTATGGCAACGTGCTGCTGTGGTCGTGGCTGGTCCGCTCGCTAATTTCATTCTTGCCATCGTGATTTTCGCCGGCGTATTCATGACGCTCGGCGAGACCGTGACGGTGCCACGAATCGATACCGTGCAGGAAAACTCTGCTGCCGAAGCAGCAGGCGTCGAAGCAGGTGACATCGTTGTTGCCATTGAGGGCAACGCGATTGAGACCTTTGCCGATGTTCAGCGCGTGGTGACTTTGTCTGCCGAGCGGCCCTTGCTTTTCACACTCGACCGGGCCGGAACGCTGCTTGATCTCACCATCGTACCGGAACGCCGGGAAATCGATGACGGTTTCGGCAACAGGCAGCGGGTTGGCGTGATTGGTGTTGTCCATGAGGCCGATGAGGATGACGTAACTGTCATTGAGTATGGCCCATTGGCAGCTACGGGCCGTGCCGTGGAACAGACCGGTCTCGTGATCACTCAATCATTGACCTATATCGGGCGGATACTGGTCGGTCAGGAATCACCCGATCAACTCTCGGGCCCCGTGCGGGTTGCTAAGATTTCAGGCGATGTGGCCACACTCGGCTTTCTTGCGCTTCTGCAACTAACCGCCGTGATTTCCGTCTCTATTGGCATGGTCAACTTGTTCCCTATTCCCATGCTCGACGGCGGCCATTTGGCGTTCTACGCCGCTGAAGCAATCCGTGGAAAACCTTTGAGCGACCGCAGCCAGGAAATCGGATTCCGCATTGGCCTGGCTATGGTGATGTTTCTTATGGTGTTTGCGACGTGGAACGACATCGTCAATCTGATGCGGTGATGTACGGTTGCGAAAGGTTAAGTGACCGTTGCGCGCGTGCAACTAAGTGCCGCAAAGGACCATAAATGGATCACTCAACGCCGCCAACGGCTTGCGTCTTACGGTAGCCTCGATAGAAGACTGAGTGCGATGCCGAACTGACTCGGCTGGTTTGGTATGCCCTCGCAAGGGGTAAAGGATTAATATGACTATGAACCGTTTGGGTATTTCGTTCGTGTTTGCGATGATGATGGCGGCTCTGCCGCTGTCGATTTCAGCAGGACATGGCGCCTTGAGCCTTGTGCCCGCCTCCGCCCAAGCCGCCACGGTTTCCTCCATCCAGGTTGAAGGCAATCGTCGGATCGAATCCTCAACAATCATTTCCTATGTCACGGTCGTGCCAGGCCGCAGCTTCGGCGCTCGTGACCTCAATGAATCCTTGCAGTCGCTGTTTGCGACCGGTCTGTTTTCCGATGTGTCCCTTGAGCGCCGTGGGTCGGTGCTCTTGGTCCAGGTTGTTGAGAACCCGGTCGTGCGGCAGGTGGTTTTCGAGGGCAATCGCCGCATTGATGATTCCGCGCTGAACACGGTGGTGCAGCTTGAGCCGCGCCGCGTTTTGACCGAGTCGGCGGTTCAGTCCGATACGCAGCGTATTTTGGAAGCTTACCGCCGCAATGGCCGCTTTGCCGCTCGGGTTGAGCCAAAGCTCATCGACGTTGGCGACAACCGCGTCGATTTGGTTTTCGAGATCGAAGAGGACGAGCGGTCTGGCGTTTCGCGCATCACATTCATTGGCAACCAAGCCTTTAGTGACGGAAAGTTGCGCGACACGATCACGACCACGCAGTCTGGATTGCTGTCCTTCCTGTCATCATCCGATGTCTACGATCCAGATCGTTTGGATGCTGACCGCGAGCGCCTGCGTCGCTTCTACTTGAGTGAAGGCTATGCTGACTTCCGCGTTGTTTCGGCTGTGGCTGAACTCGACCGCGAGCAAAACGTCTTTTTCATCACTTTCACCGTTGATGAAGGTCCCCGTTACCAGTTCGGTAATGTTGAGATTGACTCGACCTTACGCGAGCTTGATCCGGAAGACTTGTATTCGGTCCTCGAAACTCGACCAGGTGACACCTACGATGCCACAGCCGTGGATCGGTCAATCGAGGCATTGACGATCGAGGTTGCGAGCTTTGGCTACGCCTTCGTCCAGGTGCGGCCACGCGGCGATCGCAATGCTGCCGATAACACGATCGACCTGACATATTTCGTCGATGAAGGCGTGCGGGCCTATGTCGAGCGGATCAACATTTCCGGCAACACACGCACCCGGGATTACGTCATCCGGCGCGAGTTTGACTTTGCTGAGGGTGATGCGTTCAACCGTGTTCTGGTGGACCGCGCCCAGCGTCGTTTGGAAGCTCTCGGTTTTTTTCAATCTGTTCGTGTCACGACGGCCCAGGGCTCGTCGGCCGACCGTATTGTGTTGAATGTGGCCGTGGTCGAGCAATCGACTGGCGACTTCTCTTTCGGTGTCGGCTACTCAACGACGTCCGGAGTGACTTTGGAACTTTCGGTTACCGAGCGCAACTTCCTTGGCCGTGGACAGTTTGTCCGTGCCGCTGTTGGCGGGGGGCTTGACGAGAATCGGACATTCGATTTCTCATTCACAGAACCATATTTCTTGGGTCGTCGGTTGGCCGCTGGGTTTGATCTATACCGTCGTGAGTCGGGTGACTCTGATGACAATGCCTTTACTACAATAGCAACGGGCGGCGCATTGCGAATTGTTGCTCCGATCACCAATGATTTGGACTTCGGCCTGAGTTATGGATTAGACGTGTCTGAGTATGAACTGGATGCGGGCACAACAGCTTCGAGGGCGATTGAGCAGCTTGTGGGAGCGACTGTCGATGGCATTGCTGACGCGGTCGACCGGTCTAACGATCGCGTTACCTCCAGCCTGACCTGGACGTTGGTCTATGACACGGTCGACAATCGGACGACGCCTCGTGACGGATACTTCGCGCGGTTACGTCAGACCGTTGCAGGCTTGGGTGGTGACGTAGAATTTGTCAAAACTACGTTGGACGCCCGCGCATATCACACACTTTCGACGGATCTCGACCTTGTAGCATCGGTTCGCGTCCAAGCTGGGAATGTCTGGTCATGGGACGATGGTGGCCTGCTCATTACCGATGGGTTTTTCCAAGGCGCTGGTCTAGTCCGCGGGTTTGACAGTCTGGGTCCCCGTGATGCGGCGACCGGCGACGCGCTCGGCGGCACAACCTATGCTGGAATTTCTGGTGAGTTGAATTTCGCATTGCCCTATGTGACTGAGGCTGTCGGTATTCGTGGCGCCGTCTTCGCCGATGCTGGAACACTGTTTGACCCGGTTGGTAGCGTCAACAATTTGGTCGCGACGAGCGGATTGGTCGTCAACGATGATAATTCGATCCGCGCATCCGTTGGCGGGAGCTTGATTTGGAACTCGCCATTTGGTCCCCTTCGGGCAGACTATGCCTATGTTTTGGCATCCGAGACTTACGATGATGAGCAGGCATTCCGCTTCAGTGCGGGTGCGCGGTTCTAGGAAATCTGAACCGCCGGTCTCTACGACATCTTCAAAGGCCGTGGCTTATGAAAGCCACGGCCTTTTCTGTTTCTTTGGCAAGAACTCGGCTGCAGGCACGTTCGGAAAGTGCGACCGAAACAGGTTCTGTTGACCGTAGCCAAGGCGCGAGGATCCACGCTAAGGATCAGGTGCAGAACCAAATTTTCGCGTGACTCGTTTCCAATGACCAGCCCAGCCTTTTTTCCGCCGCTCGTGCCGCATTCAGCTGAAAGCCTCGCTAAGGCACTTGGCTTGGAACTGGTTGGAGGCGACGTCGGCTCCAGCGGGCGGGAGTTGGTAGGCGTTGCGCCTATTGAACAGGCCGACAAAGGTACGTTGTCGTTTCTCGATAACGCCAAGTATGCCGGGCATCTGGAGACGACAGACGCCAGCTGCGTCATCCTCGCTGACCGTTTTAAGGACCGACTGAAGCCGGGCGTCGTCGGCCTGGTGTCCAAAGAACCCTATCGCGATTTCGCGCGCGCTGCGGCGTTGATGGTGCCCTCAGGCGTCAAGCTGCAAGGCACAGTACTCAGCGAGGGTATTTCTCCAGCGGCGCATATCGATCCCTCTGCCACGCTGGAAGAGGGTGTAACGATTGAATCCGGGGCGGTTATTGGCGCCCATGCGGCTGTTGGAGCTGGAACGACGGTTTGTGCCGGCGCGGTGATTGCGCATCATGTTCAGATTGGCCGTGACGGATATGTTGGCGCCCAGGCGGTCGTCCAACACGCACTGATCGGTGATCGCGTGATCCTCCACAGCGGCGTCAATATTGGCCAAGATGGTTTTGGATTTGCTATGAGCCCGATGGGCCATTTGAAAGTGCCGCAGCTTGGCCGCGTGATCATTCAAGACGATGTGGAGATCGGCGCCGGGTCCTGTATCGACAGAGGCACGACGCGTGACACGATCATCGGCGAAGGCACCAAGATCGATAACCTCGTTCAGATCGGTCACAACGTCGAGATAGGCCGCCATTGCGTTCTGGTCGGTCAGGTCGGCATTGCCGGCTCATCGGTGTTGGAAGATTTTGTCGCCATTGGTGGGCACTCGGGCGTGGCTGGCCATCTTCGTATCGGCATGGGCGCGCAGATCGCTGCGGCATCCAACGTCAAAGATGACGTCCCGCCGGGCGCGCGCTGGGCGGGAACGCCCGCCAAGTCTGCCAGAACAGTGTTCCGCGAGCTGGCCGCCATCAAGCGATTGGGCGAACAGGGCACTAAGCCCATGGACTAAACCCTCGATCTCTCGAAGACGATCCCCGGTTTTCGACCTCCGGCCATTTGAACCAACACCGTGAACATGCTGTAAGGGCTGAGCTTTCTACGCAGACCTAAAGGCCCGTGATGGATATGACAGAAACACCCACCGTACTGAACAGCGTCGATATTCAGCAGCTGCTGGAGTTTTTGCCCCATCGCTACCCGTTTCTATTGGTCGACAAGATCGTCGATATGGACGGCGACAATTACGGTGTCGGCATCAAGAACGTCACTATGAACGAGCCGCATTTCCAGGGGCATTTTCCGGGGCATCCGATTATGCCCGGTGTTCTGATCATTGAAGGGATTGCGCAGACCGCCGGCGCACTTTGCATTGCCGCCAGTCCCAAACGCCCAATTCAACCGCTGGTCTATTTCATGACCATCGACAACGCGAAATTCCGCAAGCCCGTCATTCCTGGCGATGTACTGCACTATGAGGTCACCAAAGTGCGCCAACGCGCCAACATCTGGAAGTTTGCCGCTGTCGCGAAAGTCGATGGCGCCAAGGCGGCCGAAGCTGAAATCAGTGCGATGATCGTCCATCCGGAGGCGACAGCTTGAGCACCTCCATCCATGCAACGGCTCTGATCGAGTCAGGCGCCGAACTGGGTGAGGGGGTGTCCATCGGGCCGTTCTGCCATGTTGGTGGCGATGTTAAGCTTGGCGATCACACCAAGCTGGAAAGCCACGTTGTCGTGGCCGGGCGAACGACGATTGGTGCCGGGTGCCATCTGTTTCCGTTTGCCTCTATCGGCCATAGACCGCAGGATTTGAAGTATCACGGCGAACCATCGACGCTTGAGATAGGCAACAACACGACCATGCGCGAATATGTGACCGTGCAACCGGGCACCGAGCATGGCGGCATGATCACCAAGGTCGGCGATAGCTGTCTGCTCATGGCGTCGGCGCATGTGGCGCATGACTGCATGATCGGCAATCAGGTCATCCTCGGCAACAATGTGATGATGGCGGGTCACTGCACCGTGGAAAGCCACGTCATCGTTTCTGGCGGCTCGGCGGCGCATCAGTTCGTGCGAATTGGTGAACATGCCTTTGTCGGCGGGTTAACAGGCGTGGAGAACGATGTCATTCCTTATGGCATGGTGATCGGCAACCGTGCCTCGCTCAGCGGCCTGAATATCGTCGGCCTGCGCCGTCGTGGTTTCGACCGTGAGGAAGTGCACACCATCCGCCAAGCCTACCGCCTTTTGTTCTCCGATGAAGGCACGCTTGCTGAGCGGGTTGAGGACGTCGCCAACATGTTCACCGAAAGCCCGGGCGTGCAGCGCATCATCGACTTCATCCGCTCGCGATCCGACAGAGCGCTCTGCCTGCCGCACGCTGGCGACTAGCGGCGCGCCGATGGCGAGCCTTCCAAACCTTACGATTCTAGCAGGCGGCGGGCATCTGCCGGTCGAGGTGGCGCATGCCGCACGCACACGCGGCCACGATGTGCTGGTGATCGGCATCGCCGACGAGGCCGACCTTCCGAACATCGATACCGAGATACGCCAAGAATGTGTTGGCTGGGGCCAGTTCGGCGCGCTTCAGCGACACCTGAAAGACCATGAGACCGAAAAACTGGTGATCATCGGCAGCATCGCGCGCAGGCCCGACCACAAGACCGTCAAGCTCGATTGGGGCGCGGTGCAGCTTCTGCCGCAGCTTCTGACGACGCTTTTGGCAGGCGGTGACGCATCGGTGCTCGACAAGCTCGCCAAGCTATTCGCTGACCTTGGATTTGATTTGGTCGGCGCGCAGGACGTGGCGCCGTCCCTTCTTGCTGAGGAAGGGCATTTGGCAGGGCCTAAACTCACCGATGCAGGCCGCATCGATGTTATGAAGGCGATGCGCACAGCTTGGACCGCCGGCCACCTCGATATGGGCCAAGGCGGCATCTCTGTGGGCGGGCGTATCGTCGCCATGGAAGGCGCTGAGGGCACCGATGGCCTGTTGGAGCGGGTAGGAACCATGCGCGCCGCCAAGCGCTTTTCTGCCAAGATGCGCGAAGGCGCGTTGGCCAAATGCACACGCCCGTCGCAGGATTTGCGGCTTGATATGCCGACCATTGGGCCGCGCACCATCGAGAACGCTGCCAATGCCGGGCTTTCGGCCATTGTCTTGGAGGCTGGCCATGTTCTTGTCAGCCAGCGCAAGGACGTCGTGGCTTTGTGCAAAAAACACAAGGTCACGCTGATAGCTGAGCCGCGATCGGCGTTTGTGCCGACCAGTGCTGAAGATATGCCAGCATGACCGAGCCAGCTGCCGATCCCAAACGCGTGTTTTTCGTCGTCGGCGAAGCGTCCGGCGACCGGTTAGGCGCCTCGCTGGCTGCCGAACTGCGCCAAGGTCATGGTGATGCGGTCACGTTCGAAGGTCTTGGCGGCGAAGGGCTTGCCGAGCAAGGCTTGGACAGCCTTTTCGACATTGAAGACATCGCGGTCATGGGCCTTGCGCCCGTGGTCGCGCGGCTACCGACGATCCTGAGACGGATCAAGCAAACGGCTGATGCGATCATCGCCTCCAAGCCGGATGTGGTCGTCTTGATCGACAGTCCCGACTTCACCCACCGCGTCGCCAAGCGTGTTCGCAAAGCGACGCCCGAGATCCCGATCATCGGTTGGGTGTCGCCATCCGTCTGGGCGTGGCGTCAGAGCCGGGCGGCGACAATGCGTGCCTACATCGATCACCTTTTGGTTCTGTTACCCTTTGAGGTCGAGGCCCATTCAAGACTTGGCGGGCCGCCGGCCAGCTATGTTGGCCATCCCTTGATCGACGAGTTGGAAAGTCTGCGCCCACAGTCCGCCGACGAACGTCCCGCGCTCGGCGAAGGCGCCACGACTGTTCTCGTCATGCCAGGAAGCCGGGGCGGTGAAATCGCCCGCCACTTGCCGGTTCTGAGGGAGACGCTCGCCCGTGCCAATGAGTTGATGAGGCAACGCGGCGCGCCGACACCCATCTATGTCCTGCCGTCCGTGCCGAAGCACGCTGCTCACATTACCCAGTTTGTGAAAGACTGGCCGGTGACGATCACCGTTGTCGGTGATCAGGAGGGCAAGCGTGCTGCGATGCGCAGGTCCCATGCTGCCATCGTCGCGTCCGGTACGGCGACTCTGGAGGTCGCGCTCGCTGGTATCCCCATGGTCGTACTCTACAAGCTGGATTTTTTGGCGCACCTGTTTCGCCGTCTGGTGAAGGTTTGGACCATCATCCTGCCCAATCTGGTGCTCGGACGACCTGTGGTGCGCGAATATGTCGATGAAACCGCGCGACCGGAGGCGCTGGCGCGCGCGCTTGTGCCGCTGATAACGGACACGCCCGAGCGCCGGGCGCAGATTGAAGCCTTTCAAGAGCTTGATGCGCTGATGGCTGGACCGGATGATCAAAGCCCCGCTGCGCGCGCGCGCGTGGTGGTTGATCGGTTTTTATCTTTAGACAGAACATTAAAAAGCCGGCCTTAATGGCCGGCTTTCTCGTTTGCTCGTTGACTGTTCAACGAACCTATTTGCGGCGCGACATCGACACATAGTCGCGTTGCGCTTCACCCGTGTAGAGCTGGCGCGGGCGGCCGATGCGTTGTTGCGGATCTTCGACCATCTCTTTCCACTGGGCAATCCAGCCGACCGTGCGGGCAAGCGCGAACAGCACGGTGAACATGTTCGGCGCAAACCCAAGCGCTTTCAGCGTGATACCGGAATAGAAATCGATGTTCGGGTAGAGTTTCTTGTCGATGAAATACTCATCCGTCAGCGCAATGCGCTCCAGCTCCATCGCCACTTCCAGCATGGGATCATCGGTGATGCCGAGCTCGCCGAGAACCTCATGGCAGGTCTTCTGCATGATCTTGGCGCGTGGATCGTAGTTTTTATAAACCCGGTGGCCAAAGCCCATCAGACGGAAGGGATCGTCCTTGTCCTTGGCGCGGGCGACATAGGCCGGGATGTTCTCCACCGAGCCGATTTCGGCCAGCATGTTAAGCGCGGCCTCGTTGGCGCCGCCATGGGCAGGACCCCAAAGGCAGGCAATACCAGCCGCGATGCAGGCAAATGGGTTGGCGCCAGACGAACCTGCCAGGCGAACCGTCGATGTCGACGCGTTCTGCTCATGGTCGGCATGCAGTATGAAGATGCGATCCATGGCACGGGCGAGCACAGGATTGATCTTGTACTCCTCGCACGGCACCGCAAAGCACATGTGCAGGAAGTTGGCTGCGTAATCGAGATCATTGCGCGGATAAACGAACGGCTGACCGATCGAGTATTTCAGCGCCATCGCCGCAATCGTCGGCAGCTTGGCGATCATGCGAAGCGAGGCCACCATCCGCTGGTGCGGGTCGGAAATGTCGGTGGAGTCGTGATAGAACGCCGACAGAGCGCCGACGACGCCACACACAATCGCCATCGGGTGTGCGTCACGACGGAAACCGGTGAAGAACCGCGCCATCTGCTCGTGCAGCATGGTGTGGCGGGTTACGCGGTTGTCAAAGTCGGCCTTCTGAGCGGACGTTGGCAACTCGCCGTAAAGCAGCAGGTAGCAGGTCTCCAGAAAGTCACCATGCTCGGCCAATTGATCGATCGGATAACCGCGGTGCAGCAGAATGCCCTTGTCGCCATCGATATAGGTGATTTCGGATTCACAGGATCCGGTTGAGGTGAACCCAGGATCATAGGTGAAAGCGCCAGTCGTCGCGTAAAGCTTTGATATATCAATGACATCCGGACCAATCGTTCCGGAGCGCACCTTGAATTCATGCGTATTGCCATCAAGGCTCAGGGTCGCTGTTTTGTTGCCGTTGGTATCGCCCATATGAGACGCTCTCCTCTTTTTGTCGGACCGGAGCGTGGGCTGGGCGAGGTCGATCCATCAGTCTTTCCCAAGTCGGGAAAAACGGATGGTTATGCCGCAACGCACCCATCGGTCAGGCTGTGGGGAGTGGGTAGCGAAATTACCGCCTGCCCACAAGCCGCCAAAGGACGCATAGACAGGCGAGTTTTGACGCCTGTCTTCGTCAAAATATGCCATAGATTCAAACCGTTGAGAAATCTATGCGGCAGCTTGGTCGCCGATGCGCGCCAAGGACTCATCGCGGCCCAGCGCAATCAGAACATCATAGATCCCAGGACTGGTCTTCGAGCCCGTCAACGCGGCCCGCAAGGGCTGGGCAACGGCACCGAGTTTGATGCCGGCGTTTTCCGCATAGGCTTTCGTGGCCGCTTCAAGCGCTTCAGCATCCCAATCGGTAAGACCCGAGTAAGTGCCATGAAGGGCTTTCAGATGGGCGCGGGCCTCGTCGGTCAGCAGAGCGGCAGCTTTTTCTTCCAAAACCAGAGGGCGCGCGGCGAACAGGAACGCAGCGCTGTCAATGAGTTCAACCAGGGTGCGGGCACGTTCGCGCAGGCCCGGTAGCGCCACGTCGAAACGGTCTTTGGCCTCGCCCTCAAGCGGATCGGGCAGTTTATCGCGATTGGGCAGGTAGGGCAGGCTTGTCGCCAAGGCCACCTTGAAGTCGGCTTCGTCCATTGAGCGCATATAGTGCGCGTTGAGGGCCGTCAGTTTCTGCACATCAAAGCGCGCGGCTGACTTGCCCATGCCGTCAAATCCGAACCATTCAATGGCTTGTTCGGTGGAGAAAATTTCATCGTCGCCATGTGCCCAACCGAGGCGCGCCAGATAGTTACGCATGGTTTCCGGCAGGAACCCATCGGCGCGGTAGGCTTCTGCCCCCACAGCGCCATGGCGTTTGGAAAGCTTCGCCCCATCGGGGCCGTGGATCAGGGGAATGTGGGCAAACACCGACCGGTCCCAGCCGAGCGCATCATAGATGACGCTCTGTCGGGCGGCATTGGTCAAATGATCATCGCCGCGAATGACGTGCGTGACGCCCATATCATGGTCGTCCACGACGACGGCGAGCATATAGGTCGGCGTGCCGTCGGACCGCAAGATGATGAAATCGTCGAGGTCTTTGTTCGGCGTTTTGACCGAACCCTGGACCTTATCGTCTACCACCGTCGCGCCATCCTGCGGCGCCTTGATCCGCACCGCAAAGGGCGCGCCGGCTGGTGCATCGCTGTCGGGCCTGTCGCGCCAGCGACCATCATAGCGGGGTGGTTTACCGGCGGCGCGCGCCTCTTCGCGCATCTGCGTCAGCTCGTTCGGTGTCGCGTAGCACTTATAGGCTTTGCCTTCGGCGAGCAGTTGGTTGGCCACCTCAGCATGCCGGTCGCCACGCTGCGACTGGAAAACCGTCTCGCCATCATGATCGAGACCAAGCCAAGCAAGGCTGTCCAAGATCGCGTCGATAGCCTCGCTGGTGGATCGCGCCTTGTCGGTGTCTTCGATGCGCAGCCGCATTACACCGCCAACCGACTTGGCATAGAGCCAGTTGAACAGGGCCGTGCGCGCGCCACCAATGTGCAAAAAGCCGGTGGGCGAGGGGGCAAAACGGGTGACGATCGGCGGGGTGGCGTGACCGGATTGGCTCATATCAGGCAGGGCTCGCTTGTGGCAGGATAGGATCGCCGCGCGGCGCGTAGGCTGCAAGGCGGCAGATGAGGGTGTTCAGGGAAATGGCGTGCTCGCACTTACCATGTTTGGCGCTGCACACAACCATTGGCCAGCACGCCCAGAACGTATGGCTCGCGCGCCATGGCTGAGGAAAACCACAAGACAGGCGCCAATCCAAAGGCGCTCTCATCCATTGCGCTGGAACGGCTTGTCGCCGTCGGTGGCGTCGGCCGATCGCGACCGTTCAGCGTCGTTGAAGACGATGTGGACAACGAAAAATCTTGGGTTTCCCGCGGGGTTCTTGCCCTTGGCCGCGCGGTGGATGCCTCGCTATCCATGGGCCATGGCCCTGCTTGGTTGGTGGTTGCATTCGGCGCGGGCTTGATCGGCTATTTCGCGCTACCGCACGAACCGGCGCTCTGGGCATTGTATCCTGCGGCGCTGGTGCTGGGAGTTTTGAGCTGGCGTAATCGCAATCAGGCATCAATTCATGGAGTTCTGCTGGCGTTCTCCTTGGTTCTTGGCGTGCTTCTCGGTGCGCAAACCGCGCGCATCGCCGATGCGCCGCAAATCTTGCGCGAGACGACGGACGAGGTCACGGGGCGGATTGTTCGCTTGGAACAACGCACGCCGACGCGCGCCAGGCTGACGCTCGATCAACTCGCGATCGAGGATATCGCGCCCGACGCCACGCCTGACCGCATCCGCATCACCGTCATCGCTGAACCCGGCACCCTAGCGCCCGGCGATCACATCGAGGTTCTCGCCCGGCTTGGATCACCGCCCGAACCGGTGATGCCTGGTGCGCGCAACATGCGCCGTGAGCTTTACTTTGATGGCATCGGCGCAACGGGGTTTAGCTATGGCCGACCAACGCGCATCAGTGCGCCGTCGGTGGACGATCTTGGCGTCGGTTCGGTCCACCAGGCCATTGAGCGGACGCGGTTAGGTGTTGCGCAGCGGATCACCGAGGTCCTGCCTGGCGACACCGGCGCCATCGCTGCGGCGCTCTTGGTTGGTATCCGTGATGGACTATCGGAAGAAAGCGCCGAGGAATTGCGTCGTGCTGGTCTAGCCCATTTGCTGGCGATCTCAGGCATGCACATGGCCATGATGACCCTGTCGGCCATCGCGCTCATCAATTTGCTGCTCGCGCTTCACCCGTCAGCATCAGCGGCAAGCTCCACGATGCGATGGGCAGCGCTCGGCGGGTTGATCATTGCATCGGGTTATCTGGCCTTGTCGGGCGCCAGCACGGCCACGCAGCGTGCCTTCGTCATGATCGTGCTTGTGCTGGTGGCCATGATGGCGAGCCGGCGAGCGTTGACGATACGCGGCGTGGCGTTCGCCGCCATCGTGGTGTTGGTCATCCACCCCGAGAGCATCCTCGGGCCGAGCTTTCAGATGTCTTTTGCCGCCACGCTCGCATTAATCGCCTTCTACGGCGCATGGACGACCTCGCGCAGCACCTGGGCGTGGCGCATGGCGTTGGAGACCAGTCGGGCAGGGGCACTCTTCCGACCTCTCTCGGTAATTGGCGGAATTGCGCTAACCTCGCTGGTCGCGGGGCTCGCCACAGCGCCGTTCGCCGCCTACCACTTCTCTTTCGGTGCACCGCTCGGATTGATTGGCAATGTGCTGGCGTTGCCGCTGGTCTCGCTCGTCATCATGCCGGCAGGCCTGTTGGCACTGTTTTTGACGCCCTTTGCGCTGGAATCCGCCCCGCTCGCGGCCATGGGGTTTGGGATCGACGCGGTCATGGCCGTTGCACGATGGGTCGCGAGCCTTGAGGCATCGCGCATTGGCGTGCCGGCGATCACGCCGCAAGCCTTGCTCCTGATGACCTTTGCCGGATGCGTGGCGGCGCTTTTTGTCGGCAGGGCGCGTTTGCTGGGCTGCGTGCCGCTCGCTCTGATTCCAGTGGTCGGTCTGTTTCAACCCGTGCCGTTGCTGATCGTGGAACGTCAGGCGCAGACGGTCGCCCTGGTTGATGATGCACAAGGCAGCGTAACCAGCATCGATCGGTCGATCAGGCGCGGCAGTCGCTTTTCGGTCGATATGTGGCATCAGCGGTTAGCGCTTGATCCGTCTCAGTCAAACGGGTCATCGCTCTGGACCTGTGATCCGCTCGGCTGCGTGGCAAGGCTCGACACAGGTGTCGTCGTCGCCCACATTCTCGACCCGGCCGCGCTGGACGAGGACTGTCGGCTAGCATCAGTCGTGATCACAGAGCTTGACGCGCCATCAGACTGTGAGGCAGCCGTCATCATCGATGCAAGCACATTGCGTGACCATGGCGCCGTGACTTTGGTCGCCGATGACGTTGAACCGTCTGGATTGCGCTTTTGGCCGACCTTTGAGCGCCGGACGCGCCCCTGGGAAGTGGTGGCGGACTAAGCCGGTTGCGACACCGCGAGCGGCCCAAACAGGCTTTCCGCTTCCCCCTTGAGGGCCAGGTCGAGATCTTCCATCGTCACGGGCAGTCCGAGATCGACCAAGCTCGTGACCCCATGCTCGGTCACCCCGCACGGCACGATGCCGGAGAAATGCTCCAGGTCCGGCTCAACATTGATGCTGATGCCGTGAAAGCTCACCCATTGGCGCACCCGTATGCCAATCGCCGCAATTTTGTCCTCAGCAACGGTCCCAGGAATGGGTGAGGGCTTTTCCGGCCTTCGCACCCAAACGCCAACGCGATCCTCACGCCGCTCGCCGCGAACATTAAAGCGATCAAGCGTCGCAATGATCCAAGCCTCAAGACCGGCAACGAATGCGCGCACATCCTTGCCGCGCCTGTTGAGGTCGAGCATCACATAGGCAACGCGTTGGCCGGGGCCGTGATAGGTGTACTGGCCGCCTCGACCGGTCCTGAAGACAGGGAACCGATCCGGCGCCACCAGATCGGCGGCGTCTGCACTGGTGCCAGCCGTGTAAAGTGGCGGGTGCTCGACCAGCCAGATCAGCTCATCTTTGCGACCATGGCGGATGTCTGCAACACGCTCCTCCATCGCCTCAACAGCAGAATCATAGTCCACCAAGCCGGGCTCAACGCGCCATTCAATGGGCTGGTCCGCCAAGAACAGCTGATCGCCATCAAGGGTTGCTTCGCGAAGAATGGGATGGATCTCCTGGATTTCCGGTGCGAGGGGCGCGGAAGGCCCGCCAACGCTAGGGCCTTAAACATGCGTTAACCATCCGGCCCCAATGGTGGGAACGCAATCGTTCCTCCTAATGAGTTTCCGTGCCCGATGCAAAATCCCATTGAAAGCATCTCCGTTGATATCGCCGTCGAGCTTGGCGCCGCCGTTATGCCGGTTCACCAGCTTCTGCGGATGGGCCGTGGCGCGGTCATTGAACTGGAAACGCTGCCCAACGAGCATGTAAAGGTTTTGGCCAACAATATGCAGATCGCCGAAGCCGAAGTCGTTGTCAGCGGCGACGCCATTGCCGTTGCGATCACGCAAATCGGCAAGTCTGAGCTTTAACGCCTGATTTCAAAGACCTTTTGGTTGGTAGGCGAAAAAAACATGTTTTCGCTGACACCAGCCCTTGAGACTGTAAGCGGCCTTTGGTATCAGCGCCGCTCTGGACGAAAATTTCAGAACATTTTGCGGTCGTGGCGGAATTGGTAGACGCGCAGCGTTGAGGTCGCTGTCCGGTAACACGGGTGGAAGTTCGAGTCTTCTCGACCGCACCAAATGAATAAGCCCCATGGTTTCCCATGGGGCTTTTTTGTTGAAATTTCAGGGCGTTATTCGCCGAGCGCAATGCCTTCGCGGCGTGGGTCGGCGCCACCGGACAGGCCATCGCCGATGGCGATAGCGTGCAGGCCAGACGTCAATGCGCGGACATTCACCTCATAGCCCATTTCTTCCAGCGGCCCTTGAAAGTCGACAGCGTTCGTACCTTCCTCAACGTCATAGGTGCCAAAGCGATTGACCAGATGCGGCATGTTGATGGCCGCCTGAACATCCATGCCCCAATCCAGATGGGCAATGATCGTTTGCGCGACGTAACCGATAATCCGGCTGCCACCCGGCGACCCGATGACGAGGATCGGCGCACCATCCTGCAATACGATGGTTGGGGACATGGATGAGCGCGGCCGTTTGCCAGGCTCGATCCGGTTGGCAATCGGCACACCGTCACGTTGGGTTCTGAAGGAGAAATCAGTCAGTTCATTGTTGAGCAGGAACCCGCCCGGCGCCATGACGCGCGATCCGAATCCGTTCTCGATCGTTGTTGTCATCGACAGTGCATTGCCGAAGGCATCGACAATCGAGATGTGACTGGTCGATGGAAACTCCAGCGATTCATCATCCGCCAGCAGCATTGCATGATCCCATTCGGGCATCCCGGCTGATACTTCCGGCAAAGCATCATCACCGGCCAGCAGTTCGGCCCGCATGGCCAGATAGCCTGGATCAACCAGCCCTTCGGTCGGCATCGGAACAAAGTCACTGTCGGCCATGTAGCGACCGCGATCGGCGAACGCCAAACGCGAGGCATCGCCAATGATCCGCCACGCGTCAGCACTCTCCGGTCCCATGCCTGCAAGATCGTAGGAGGCCGCCATGCCGAGGATCTGGCCCACTGTCAGCGCACCGGACGACGGTGGCCCCATGCCACAGACGTCGTGACCGCGATAATCAGCGCACACCGCCTCGCGCTCGATCACCTCATAGAGTTCCAGGTCGGTGAGACTGAGATGCCCGGGATTACCCTCAGCGCTGCGCACCGCCGCGACGATACCCTCCGCGATTGGGCCGGTGTAGAAAGCCGATGTGCCTTCGGCCGCGATGGCGCGGAGCGTATCGGCATAGGCCTGATTGGTCAGCGTTGATCCTTCGGCGAGCGGTGCGCCGCTGGGGAGAAAATAGTTCGCCGTCGCAGGAAAACGGCTGAGCCGTTCAGCATCGCCAGCTACCAGCGTTGCGAGGCGCGGCGAGACAGTGAAGCCCTCTTCGGCGTGATTGATGGCAGCGTCAAACAAGCTGCCCCAATTGGCGTTGCCCCATTGGCGATGGGCCGCCTCCATGAGGGCAGGGGTGCCTGGCGTGCCAACCGACAAACCGCCAACCACCGCATCGAAAAACCGTAACGGCTCACCAGTTTCGTCTTGAAACAGCGTTGGTGTGATCGAAAGTGGAGCCGTTTCGCGCCCATCAAGCGTTGTGACCTCGCCGGATTGCGCATCGTACCAAACCAGAAACGCGCCGCCACCAAGGCCCGAGGACTGCGGCTCGACCAGACCCAGAACCGCTTGGACGGCGACCATCGCATCGGCAGCTGTCCCACCTGCGCGCAGAACATCGGCGCCGGCCTCAACCGCCAGCGGATTGGCCGCTGCGACCATCCAATTGTCCGCCTCAACAGGCAGTCCGGCTTCTTTGGCCTCCATCGCGGCCATGGCCGCATCGCTGAGCTCTGAAAATGCGCTTTGCGACGCCATTTCCGGTGAAACATCATCGGCTGCTTGCTGGGCCAAGGCCGTGGACGTCATCAACGCCGCCACTGTTAGGGCAAAGGTGATCCGCATGCTGGTTCCTCCTCAAGGTGTTTTCTTATGAGGGTGGATCAGTGAGTCAAAACCGGCAAGCCAATTATCAGCGACATCGCGTTTCGACTGCCAAATGTGATCGACTGAAAGGTTGGATACCTGTTCCGTGCATGCACGTTCAAAATTGAAAAGACGGCTCACTATCGGTTATTCACGATATTCAGCGGATTTTCACCAATCTGCGCACTGGCGGTACCAGGAATACTTGTTCGATCCTTGACGACGGTTGCAACCTTCGGTGAAGTTGGGCCTTCGGTTGGCACCGGCATTGGCATGGATGTGATCAGGACCTCAGACTATCGCCAATGCATGTCTTGATGTGAGCAGAAGAGGGCGCTCTTTCGCCCCGGGGATCGACGATGGAAGTACGCGAAGTGTTCGCGCGAAATCTGCGCAATCTGTGTGAAACGCAGCCAAGCATTGCAAGCGTTTGCAGAGATGTCGACATTAACCGCCAACAGTTCGCACGTTACCTGAGCGGCAAGGGTTTGCCCAATGCGGGGAATCTTGAGAAAATATGCGAGTATTTCGGCATCGTCGAAGCCGAATTGTTCAGCTCCAATAGGTTGGTCGATGCGAACCAGGACCTCAAAAACAAACACCCCGTCAGCCATCAGCTCATGAGCATGCTGGACGACGAGGAACTCGCCCATATCGACCCCGGGCTTTATTTTGTCGATTTCACTGGCCCGCAACACGAGAACACTGTGGTGCGGTCTGTGCTCATCGTTAGGCGCCTTGGCAACATCATGGCATTTAGACGCATCACTGGGTTCGGGGAGCGTCGGAGCAGCTGGTGGTCCCAATATTATGGTGATCACCAGGGCGTCATCATAGAGCGTCGCGGGAATTTCTATTTTTTGGGCATTAACAGCACCGGGACCCGTGAACCATCGATGCTGGTGCTGCGCTACGCAGTAACCGATCGGTTTGTGCTGGTCGGTCATGCTTCCATCATCGGCCCAACCGGACCAACAACGATGGCAGCCGTGATCACCGCTGCACCGAAAGCGATGAATTTGCGCGGTGCGTTGCGCAATGCCCGCTCGCACGCGGTGGACGCACCGACCATACCGATGGACGTGATCGATTTGTTGGATATCGAGCGACACAATCTCGCCAAGAAACCGGCCCCCTTGATCCACGCCATTCCGCCGTGATCTCAAACGAAATCGATAAGCCATTGTGGCCCGCCCCGTTGAAAGGGGCGGGCCTTTTTCGTTGTCTCCACAGCCTCCGGAAGCGATACATTCGCACCCTTCGCACTTTGTGCGAAGGGCGTGTGCGCATCGTTCAATCTGCGCGCACCCTTCGCAATAGGTGCTGCTCGCGAACTTCGGTCCGAAATTTCATGGTCAAGGCGGTCGCAATGAGGCGGCGAAAAACACCTTTTTGGAGAATGACCATGACCCTTGATCTGACCGTAATCACTGTCTCTTCCATCGACGGCGTTGACACACCTGCAATGTCCTACGACAAGCGCTAAGGCGTTGGACTGCAGACTGGCAGCTTAACAAGCTGCCAGTCTTCGTCCTCATGCCAGTTAAGCCTATCAGGGGAATTGCATGCACTATCGGGCGGCGCACGCCTTAGTTTTTTATGCCGAAGGCGAGACTGGACTGATCGGTCTCAACTACCTCCAAAACAAGCGATTTGCCGGCAAGGCCGACATCATCACTTTGCTAAGCTCGATGGGCGACTGGAACACGGTCGATGCCCTCGCCAAAACTCTCGGAGTGACCGACCCGGCACTCCTTTCCCAAAATCTTGAAAACCTTGCCGATGCTGGCATCGTGATCCGCGAAGGATCGAGCGAAGCCGCACTCGAGGACGCGCATTTCTCCGCCTGGAAATGGGGGGCGCCGGCCGCCCTTTACCACCACATCGTCCAGGATCGACAGGTTATGTCGGTCGATGAGGCCCTGGAAAAACAGCGCGAGAAGATCGACACCACCGATCAGCCTGACGCCTATTTCGTGCCCGACACCGACGCAGACAAAATCGAGCTGCCGCGCGCATGGGCGGTCGACGGTGCCAAACTTGGCGCGACGATGGATGCCCGGCGCAGCGTTCGCGAGGTCACCGGCGCGCCGGTGTCGCTGGACGCTCTATCCGACTGCCTGCGCGCCGGCTTTGGCATCAATGGCTACACGCAAAATGAAGCCGGTGTAAGGTTGCCCTATGGGCTGACGCCATCGGGCGGCGCGCGCAATCCTTATGACGCCTTTGTCTACGTTGATGCGGTCGACGGCTTGGCGCCAGGCATCTATCGCTATGCGCCGCTTGCCCATGCCTTGGTGCCAGTCGGTGAAGCGGGCAGCAGCTTCTCAGAAATGCTTGGCGGGCAGGATTGGCCCGACCGCATGGCGTGCTTCATCCTAATGCGGGCCGATTTCGCCCGTAGCATGTGGAAATATGATGATGCGAACGCTTATCGCGTCATGCTCATCGAGGCCGGGCACATCGGTCAAAACATTATGCTGGCCGCCACAGCGCATGGCCTGACGGCGTGTCCTTCGGCGGCCCTCAACCACGCGCAGGTGGCGCACGATCTCGGTCATAGCGACGATCCGGTCAAAGCGGCGATTTATGCGCTCGGGTTAGGACATCCCAACGCTGAGGCGGCAGACGCACAGATCATCACCGATGCCGATCTGCCGTTTGCAATGACATAGGTGCTCAACCGGCCAGACTTTGGGCACGGGCGATCAAATCGACCCCCATCTGCGCCATCAAATCATTGTAATCTAGCAAGACCCAGTTCTCCATGATCTTGCCATCGGCGCAGCGATAAAAGTCCATCACGCGCAGCGTCAAAGCACGGCCATCGGCCTTCACACCGAGATAGTCACCCTGAAACGTCATGGTCATCGAGGGCCAGCCGGAGATCGCGGCATAATTGCCGTCACCGATCCGGCAGTAATGGTTGCCGCCCTCGCGGTCTGGAAAGGCGCGTAAGAAACCTTCCCGGTGGTCCTTCACAAACCCTGACCATAGATAGTTCGATCCGATACCTGCCGGTCCGAACCACAGCATGTCCTCGTGCCAGTAGCCCGACGCACCCGTCTGGTTGCTCGATGAAAACGTGTTGGGGTCGAAGTGATGGAGGTCCGCCAGCATGCCTTCCACCACATCAAGCGACGCCTTCCCCTGACTGGCGCCGCCTGTGGGCAGCACGCCGTCATGGGTCGCCGGGCCAGGAAACAGGGTCTCCAACCCATAAGACAGGCCAAAGGGATCGATGCCGCACTGGCGGATCATGTCCGGGATGTCAAGAATGATCCGCGCCTTGGTGATCAGGCCATCATCGATCCGATAGAACTCGCCGGCGCGCAGAAACATGAGGTGATGCGATGGCTCGATCCCGAGAAACGGCGCATCGAAATTGCCAAGATAGTGCGTCACCGAAGCCACCCATTGCCCACCTTCTTCTCGGCGATTGTCGCCGCCAATGAAAATCTCATCGCGCCGTTGCACGCGGGTGAGGGCATTGCGCAAGGGCCGCAAGAACCCGTCGAGAACAGCATCCGGCCCGACAAGGCGGTTGATCGGATGCGAAAGTTCCCAATTGCAGTCAGGCGCCAGGTGCTCATGAACGAGATCGGTGAGCACTGATTCCGGTGCGCGTACCAGCATGTTTAGAAACGTGTGCGCATTTGCTCGAAAATCAGTCATATGTCGTCCGAAAACCGTGAAGTGCCAAAATGGTTTGCAAAGGTATGCAAATTGGCTCTTGCCACGGTTTGTTTTGTGTTGAAAGCTCGCCGACGCACGGATTGAAAAACAATAACACCGTGTGGGAGTGGCTATGGCTGAGATTCAATTGCGCAATGTGTGCAAGCGTTGGGGCTCATTTATCGGCGTCGATGATTTCGATCTGACCATTGCCGACCGAGAATTTCTGGTCCTTCTTGGCCCTTCAGGCTGCGGCAAGACCACAACCATGCGCATGATCGCAGGGCTGGAAGAAGCTACAAGCGGCGATATCAACATTGCCGGCCGGCGGGTGAACGATCTCGATCCCAAGGATCGCGATATTGCCATGGTGTTCCAGAGCTACGCGCTCTACCCGAACATGAATGTCTACGAGAACATTCGCTTTCCGCTTAAGGTTCGCAAGGTGCCGCAAGCTGAGCACGATGCGCGCGTGCGTCGCGCGTCGGCGATGGTGGAGTTGGATGAGTTTCTGCACCGCAAGCCATCCGAACTGTCCGGCGGGCAACGCCAACGGGTCGCGCTTGCCCGGGCCATTGTGCGTGAGCCGAATGTCTTCCTGATGGATGAGCCGCTGTCGAATCTCGACGCAAAGCTGCGCGTGTCGACCCGCGCGCAGATAAAGAACCTGTCCCATGAACTGGCCGTCACGACGATTTACGTGACGCATGACCAGATCGAAGCGATGACGCTCGCCGACCGCGTGGTGGTCATGAAACAGGGTGTGGTCCAGCAAGTTGGAACGCCCACCGAGATCTACGACAAGCCGGCCAATACCTTTGTGGCCGGCTTTATCGGTTCGCCTGCAATGAATCTCATGGAAGGCAGGCTGGAGGGCGGCACTTTCAAGGGCGACAATGTCGAAGTGTCGGGACTTCAAGGGCCCAATGGTCCTGCAGTGCTCGGCTTCCGTGCCGAAGATGCGCAGATCACCAATGCCGGTGAGATCAATGCGCCGGCCTATTCGGTCGAGCTTCTCGGCGATGCCACCATGATTACCGTGAAGGCGGGTGGCGCCCTCATCGCCGTGAAGGCGCATAAAGACTACCGCACCAAGATCGGAGCGCCGGCTGCTATCGCGGTGCCGCCCACCATTTGTCACCTATTTGATGCCGAGAGCGGTCTGCGGATCGCCGATTAGTTGAGTCCAAGATTTGGGCCGTTTCGGCCTTCGAGATAATCGCCGAGCCAGAGGCCGGCCAAAACCAAGGGAGAGACAATCTCATGAAAAAACTTCTTCTCGCCAGTGCCGTATCGATCGGTGCGATCATGGCGTCCGGCTCGGTGGCGTATGCCGACTGCGCTATCGACAATGATGTGGAACTGTCGTCGCTGACCGCAGGATTTGAGGCCTGGAAGTCGGTCACCGACGCGATGGCTGAATGCGGAAATTTCACCGCTGAGCTTGATCAGGAATTCCGCACCAAGCAGCCGGCGGCCTTCGCCGCTGACCCCGCCCTTTATCAGATCGGTGGCGTGTCGAACGGGACGGTCACGCCGCTGCTAAACGAAGGCACAATCCGCCCGCTTGATGATCTGGTGGCTGCGTATGGCCAAGATCTGTCACCCAACCAGCTGATCCGTGTCGATGGCCAGATCATGGCCGTGGCGATGATGGTGAACACCCAGCATCTGATGTACCGCCAGGACATCTTCGATGATCTTGGCTTGGATGTTCCAACGACTTGGGACGAGGTCATTATCGCTGCTGAAGCGATCCAGGAAGCTGGCGTGGTGGAGTATCCGCTTGGCGGAACGATGAAAGCCGGGTGGAATATCGCTCAGGATTTCAACAACATGTTCCTCGGGTTTGGCGGGAATTTCGTCAATGATGACGGCACACCGAACGTCAATTCCGACGCTGGCGTGAACGCCCTGGAGATGATGGCGCGCCTGACGGAGTTCATGGACCCGGAGTACCTGGTCTCCGACAGCACCTATGTGCAGCAGCAGTTCCAGCAGGGCACCATCGCGATGGCCAATCTCTGGGCCTCGCGCGCTGCGGCCATGGACAATCCTGATGAGAGCCAGGTTGTGGGCCTGGTCAGCACGGCTGCTGCACCGCGCGCCATGCCCAACGGTGCGCCTGCCACCACCTTGTGGTGGGACGGCATCGTAATCGCCTCCAACATCACCGACGACGAAGCCGAAGCCGCCTTCCAGGTCGCGCTGGAAGGCATCGACACCGACATGGTGATGGAAAACAACGAGGATGCCATCTGGCTGATCCCGGGCTATGAGCCGAACCGTTTGGCCGAAGGTGCCATCGCCACGGCAACGTCCGACCCTGCGCCGCAATCCTATCCGTCATCGACAGAAATGGGGCTGATGCACACTGCGCTTGGCAACCAGCTGCCAGCCTTCTTCACCGGCGAACTGTCGGCCGAAGAAACGCTCGAAGCAGTGGAAACCGAATATCTCACGGCCGCTGAAGAAGCCGGGATTCTCTAAACCGAAAAACGCCGGGACCGGCCCACGGGTCGGTCCCGGTCCGCAGCAAGGCCCATTCGGCAAAACCACGGAAAGGGAGATGGCATGAAGTTCCGCACTTTCGCCGCCTTTGTTGGCCCATCCATCTTCCTGATGCTGCTCTTCATTGCGGCGCCGTTGGTCAGCGTCTTCACGCAGAGTTTCTACCTGACGCAGCCGGTCGTCGAACTGGTGACCGAAGAGGTCTGCACGCCAGGTTTTCTGCAACAAACCTGCACCACCGAAACCCGCAGCCAACCGGTTTTGGATGACAATGGTCGGGTGGTTCGCGAAACGACGTTTGTCGGGCTGCAAAGCTATCGCAACGTCTTGGAACCCGAACGTGCCTGGGCGGCAGTCTCCAACTTCGATATCGGTGGGCTGCTCGCCATCGACTTTTGGAAGGCGCTGCGCTTCACGCTCACCTTCACATTGATCACGCTGCCCCTGGTGATCGGCGTCGGGCTGGCGATTGCGCTAGCCGTCAACAATGCCGCCAAGGCGGTCCGCGGCCCGGTGATCTTCGTTTCCCTGCTACCCTTCATCATCACGCCTGTGATTGGTGCGCTATCCATTCGCTGGCTCTTCGTCGGTGACGGCATCCTGACCCGCGGGCTTGAATGGTATCTGGAGCGCGACATCGCGATGTTCGCACAAGGCTGGACCATCGAGATTTTGATGCTGTTCTATCGCGTCTGGCACGTCGCGCCGTTTGCATTTGTGATCTTCTATGCCGGCCTTCAGACGGTGAACTCCGACACAGTGGAGGCGGCGATCATTGATGGCGCGTCGCGTTGGCAGCGGCTCTGGTACATCATCGTGCCGCATCTGATGCCGCTGATCGTTTTCGTTGCGCTGATCCACTTGATGGATGCCTACCGGGTATTTGAGGAGATCGTCGGCTTTTCCTCGCAGGCCCATGTCATTTCGCTGCAATGGCTGACTTACGACTTCCTGCAGCCAGATGATTCCGGCAACCGGGCCGTCTCGCGCGCCTCTGCATCGGCCATGTTGACGATGATCGGCATCGTCATCCTGCTCATCCCTCTGCTGCGCAAAACCTGGCGCGATCACCGGGGGACCCGCTAGATGTCCGGCCCCAAGGCATTGCGCCAACCTCTCGCCCTGCGTGTCGCGTCTGGCAGTTTCTTGGCCTTTTGGTGTTTGCTCGCGGCGTTTCCGATCTTCTGGATCGCGGTGATGAGCTTCAAGGCGCCGGTGGATGCGTTCGCCGGCAATCCTCTGGACGTCATTTTGGGCCCGATGACCCGCGCTGCTGGCCAGGGTCTGACGGTGATCGATATTGTCGTCGGCATCGCAGCGCTTTACGCCGCGTTTCAAGTGGCCGTACGGGCGTTGCCAAGGTTCGTTGCCATCGACGCGCCATGGAGCAACCCGGTCCTTCGCTGGGTGCTCGCCAGCGCGGCGTTCGCTATTGGTTTTGTGCTGGTTTTCTTCGGCCTGCTGCCGCCAATCCTCGGTGCTATCAATGGGGCGCTCGGACTTGAGCCGGTCATAGGTCTGACCACCGTTCACTACCAAGCCGTCTGGGTGGAGAACGAGTTTTGGCGAAATTTCGTCAACTCTCTCATCGTTACAGTCGGTGTGGTGACGATCTCGCTGACCGTCGGCACGCTCGCCGGATATGCGTTGGCACGCTCAGGATCCCAGCTGGCGTTCTGGATCCTGATCATCGCGCTCATATTCCGCGCCTTGCCGCATTCGGTGCTTGTTGCAGGTTATTTGCCGGTCTTCGTGAACTCGGCAGCCATCCTGGAACCGATTCTTGGCGAGAACGCACCCACCCTTTACGGCCAGCCCCTGGCGGTGATTGCGGTGTTGGTTTCCATCAACCAACCCTTCACGATTTGGATGCTGCGATCGTTCTTCATGAGCATCCCGGCCGAGCTGGACGAGGCGGCCCGTGTTGACGGCTGCACACATTTCCAGGCGTTTCGTTGGGTCATCATGCCTGTTATGTGGCCGGGCGTGATCACCACCGGCTTGTTCTCGTTCTTGCTCGCCTACAATGATTTCCTGGTGACATCGCTGCTGCTTGACCAGTCCAACCAGACAATGGTGCCGGCTATCGCTGGATACTTTAACCGAGAAACCACCACGACTGATCAGGTGGAGGCTGTGGCAGCAGCCGTTTCGATCACCGCCCCACTGTTTCTTCTGGTTATGATCTTCCAGCGTCAGATCGTTTCTGGCCTCACGGCAGGAGCGGTCAAAGGATGAGCGCAACAGCAGAGTGGTCGTTGCTTGCAACGGAGCAGAGCGTCGAGAAATGAGTTCCAACGCTCGCCATGGCGCAATGCGTCGCCACCCAGCCCTCAATCGCATGCCCCGCGACTTCATAAGGCGTTGAGACACCGCATCTCATCACTTCAATTCCTTATGAGGGCAAAGCATGACAGGTTCGCGACCTGAGCACGCGGCATTAAGCCGTGATACCGACTTATCCAAAACAGATGAAACACGCCGTGTTATCGAGGCCATGGTTGATGGTCTCAATGACCATCGCATCGACGACATGGGTGACTTTTTCGCCGAGTCTTTCCGTTGGATGGGCAATTTCGGCTGCGGCACCAAGAACGGTCTAAAAGCCTTTCAGGCCAACTGGCAAAGGCCGTTTCAAGCGGCTTTCTCCGACAAGGTCTGTATCGACGAAGCCCGTTTGTTCATGGGCGAGTGGGCCGCCGCGTTCGGTCGCCAAGAGGCGACTCATTCCGGCACATTCATGGGCATTGCACCGACCGGCAAACGCATCACGATCCGTTACATGGATTTCTGGAAGGTCGAGGACGGGCGCATCACCGACAATTGGGTGATGGTCGATTTTCCCGATGTCCTTTCTCAACTTGGCGTCGATGTCTTTGGCGGCGAAGGGTGGGAAGCCTTTGATCGTGGTGAGCGTGAACCGCCCAAACCGCAAGCATCGGAGGCAGCATGATGGATGCACCTACACGCCACAAGGCCTTGCTCGCGCCCTATCGCGCCGCCCTCTACGACTATGACGAAAACACATTGCTGGCGGTAATGGATGATCTGTTCTGTATCAATGTGGATGCCAATTTCAGCCATCCGATAGGCAGCCTTGTGGGCCCGGCGGCCATGTTTGTCGGCACCTTTGCGCCGCTTGCCAACGCTTTCCCCGATTTCGAACGCCGTGACACCATCGTGATGGCCGGGCGTACGCCCGAAGGGCAGCATTGGGTCGGGTGTGGTGGCTATTACGCCGGCACGTTCCAACGACCCTTTCTGGATATTCCACCAACCGGTCACATGGCAGCGATACGCTTTCATGAATTTTTTCGATTTGAAGAGGGCAGGGTGGTGGAAATTCAGGCGCTCTGGGATATCCCTGAGCTGATGATGCAGGCTGGCGCCTGGCCGATGCAGCCAAGCCTTGGCCGCGAGTGGCAAGTTCCGGCTCCGGCAACCCAGGATGGCTTGATTTCAGGGCCTTATGATGAGGTGACGAGCCGCGCCACCTGCCAGCATATCATTGACATGCTGCAGGCGATGAAACGCCACCCGTCGCAGGGCGGTCCAGAGGTCATGGAGATGGACCGATTTTGGCATGAGAAGATGAGCTGGTACGGCCCGAGCGGTATCGGGACGGGCAGGGGGTATGAAGGCTTCCGCAACTGGCATCAGATCCCGTTCTTGGCCGGTATGCCCGATCGCGGCCAATATGTGGACGAGATCACCTACCACTTCTTTGGCGATCGCAATTACGCAGCCGTAACCGGCTGGCCGAACATGATCCAAACCATCAGTCATGATGGTTGGCTTGGCATTCCACCCATCAACAAGCGCATCACCATGCGATCACTTGATTTTTGGCGGCTGGAAAACCGCAAAATTCGGGAAAACTGGGTGATGGTCGACCTGCTCGACATGTACAATCAAATCGGGGTCGATGTGCTGGCGCGCATGCGCGACTTCAACAAATCAAAACAAGGCTTTGAACCGTTCACCGGGCGAGCCATCGCAGGAGCGTTTGCATGAAGGGTTTCAGCCAGCGATGGAAGGACTTTCCCGACTACATTTTGGGCATCACCAAGGAAATCTGGGAAGATCGCGGCATCGCGACGCTCGAACACTATTATGCCGATGATGTCATCGTGCGTATGCCGTCGGGCATCTCAGTCGGCAATCGCGGCTCGATCAATTCCACCATGGCGGTGCTCGCCGAACTACCGGATCGGCAACTGCTTGGCGAGGACGTTATCTGGTCAGGTAGCGCTGAAACCGGCGATCTCTTGTCCTCGCACCGGCTGATGTCGACAGCGACGCACAGCCGCGACGGTGTTTACGGTAAGGCAACCGGCAAGCAGCTTCGCTACCGGATCATTGCCGACTGCGCGGCGGCGGATGATGCGATTTTTGACGAGTGGTTGATCCGCGACAATGGCGCCATTGCCCGCCAGGTCGGCTGGGATGTTGCAGCCTTTGCCCGCCATCAAATCGAGACGGAAGGTGGGCTCGATTACGCTTCGCGGCCTTTCACGCCCTCAGCTGACAAACCCGGGCGCTACAAGGGCACCGGCAATGATCATGAGGTTGGCGCACGCTATGCCGACAACCTGCAGCGCCTTATGCGGGCTGACTTTGCCTCCATTCGCGACACGTATGATCGCGCCTGCCAGATCGACATGCCCGGCTACCGGACCGACCATGGCTGGCAGGCTGTGGATGCGTTCTGGCTCAGCCTGCGCGCTGCCTTTCCCGATGCAACGTTCGATATCCACCATCAGATTGGCATGGACAATGCTGATGGGTTTCCGCAGCGCGCGGCTATTCGCTGGTCATTGACGGGAAAGCATGCCGGCCATGGCGCCTTCGGTGCACCGTCTGGCGCCGAGGTCCACATTATGGGCGCAAGCCATGCCGAATTTGGCCCATGGGGGCTGCGCCGAGAGTTCGTTCTTTTTGATGAAGTTGCGATCTGGAAACAGATCCTATTGGCCACAGGATAACCAATGACCCCAGAGGAAATGGAATCGCGCATCGTGCGCTACGGCGAACTGAGGCCCTGCAAGACGGCCTTTATTGATGCCCACACGCCGGGGTCGGATCAGAAAGAGAATTTCACGATCATTGGTGGCGGCGTATCGGAGTCGCCCGATCAGCATGTGCACATTGCGATCCCACACGGCTTCAACATCGGCGCAGCGGGGCAACCGCCCAAGTGCCGCAACTCGCTGCACTCCCACCGCACAGCTGAAGTGTTCTTTGTGTTGTCTGGGCGCTGGCGATTCTTCTGGGGACGTTGGGGCACCGCCGGGGAGGTCATCCTTGAAGAAGGCGATATCTTCAACATCCCGACGGGCATCTTTCGCGGTTTTGAAAATATCGGCACGGACTATGGGATGATCATGGCCATCCTGGGCGGCGATGATGCCGGCGGCGGCGTCATCTGGGCGCCACAGGTGATCGAAGAGGCGACTGGCCATGGGTTGGTTCTGTCCGAGGAAGGCAAACTCTACGACACCAAAAAAGCCGAACACTTACCCGACGGAGTGAAGCCAATGCCGCTGCTCACCGAAGCGGAGCTGAATGCCTATCCGGAACCTGTGACGGCTGACGTCGTCCCACGCTATGTGGCCCGCCATTGGGACATGGTGGCGCTGGCGGATCGAACACCAGCCAAGGTCATCGGCGAGCACGGCATGCTGCGAGATAAGCCAGGATTCGAGATGGATTTCATCACTCGGGCCTCCGCCAGCGAGGCCATGCATAGCCATGACAGGCCGTCGGTCCTGATGCCGGTGAAAGGCCATTGGCGTGTCGACTGGGAGGGCGGCACGACGGTTCTCGCGCCCGGCGACACGATGAGCGTGCCGGAAAATGTGATGCATCGCGCGATGCCGTCGATGACCGGCGAGGCTGCGCTTTACCACGTCGTCGCCACCAACGACCCTGCCGGGCCAACGTGGAATGGCTGACGATACCGTTTCATCGGAACTGGCCGCCACGCACGACCGAACCGGCGAGGTCTATGAAGAGCACGCCGCAGCCTATGATGCCCACCGCGCCAAACGGCTGTTCGAAAAACCGTGGCTTGACAGGTTTCTGGCGAAACTGCCGAACGGCGCGGATGTCCTCGACCTTGGCTGCGGGACCGGTGACCCAATTGACCGGTATCTGCTGTCACAAGGGTGTCAGGTGATCGGTCTTGATGGTGCGCAAGCGATGCTGGACATCGCCCAGCGAACCTTTCCTCAAGCGACGTGGCTGCACGGCGACATGCGGCAGCTTGATCTTGGTCGCCAATTCGACGGCGTTCTATCGTGGGATGGGTTCTTTCATCTGTCTCGGCAGGAGCAATCAGCCGCGCTTCCAATCATCGCCGACCATGTTTGTGAAGGCGGGGCGCTGCTGCTGACCATCGGCCACGAAGACGGCGAAGTGACCGGGACAGTGGAAGGCGTGACCGTCTATCACGCGAGCCTTGCAATCGATGCCTACCAGACGCTCCTCGAAGCTTCGGGATTTCAATCTGTTGAGTACGTTCTGGAAGACCCGGACTGCGACTTCCACTCCGTCATCCTCGCAGGCAACAAACAGACCGCCAATTAAGGAAACGCATCATGCCCGTCCTATCCACCCATGTCGGCTCGCTGCCGCGCAGCCAAAAGGTTGTTGATTTCATCTTCGCCCGCGAGCGCAAGGAAGACTTCGATCAAGTCGCCTTCGATGCGGCGATGGCCGAACATGTGATGGAAGACGTACGCCGTCAGGCCGAAGCAGGAATTGACATCGTCTCCGACGGTGAGACCTCCAAGATCAGTTACGCGACCTATGTGAAAGATCGCTATTCGGGCTTTGATGGCGACAGCCCACGCAACGCGCCGGCGGACCTGAAACTGTTTCCAGATTTTCTCAAGCGCCTGGCCGATAGCGACGGCACGCCCAAATACGCGCGGCCAATGTGTGTCGGTGAGGTACAATCACTAGGGCAGGGTGAGCTGGAAAGGGATATCGCGAACTTGAAAGCGGCAATGGACATGTATGGCGTCGAACGCGGCTTCATGAATGCAGCTTCACCAGGTGTTATCTCGCTCTTTTTGCCAAACGATTTCTATCCCAACCGCGAGGCCTATCTGGCAGCGCTCGCCGAAGCGATGCGCGACGAATACCGCACGATTGTCGATGCTGGCCTTGACCTACAGTTGGACTGTCCGGACCTCGCGTTATCGCGACACATGCTGTTCAACGACCTGTCCGACGATGAGTTCGTGAAAGTTGCGCAGCAGAACGTTGACGCCCTCAATCAGGCTCTTGAAGGCATCCCAGCAGACAAGGTGCGCGTGCACATTTGCTGGGGCAATTATGAGGGACCGCATGTCTGCGACATCAGCATGGCCAAGATGTTCGACACGCTGATGAGCACGCGGGCACGTTACGTTCTTTTCGAAACCTCCAATCCGCGCCATGGCCACGAATGGACGGTGTTTGCCGATCGCAAGGCCGACATCCCAGACGACAAGGTGTTGGTACCCGGCGTCGTCGATACGACCACCAACTTCGTCGAGCATCCCGACTTGGTGACCCAGCGCTTGCAGAGGTTTGTCGATCTTGTCGGCTCTGATCGCGTGATCGCCGGGTCGGATTGCGGGTTTGGTACCTTTGCCGGTTTCGGCGCGGTGGATCCTGAAATCGCCTGGGCCAAGCTTACGACGTTGTCGGAAGGGGCAAAGAACGTCAGCTAGCCGGTGCTCACATCACCGCGCCGAGCTGCCAGGGCACGAATTCTGCGCCGCCAAACCCTTGCCGTTCGCTTTTGGTCTTTTCGCCCGATGCCACGCTGACAAGGTTACGCAGGATGTCCTCGCCCTTTTCCTTCAAACTGACGCCGTCGGAAAGCACATCGCCGCAATTGATGTCCATATCATCGGCCATGCGCTCATACATCGGCGTATTGGTTGCCAGTTTGATGCAAGGGGTCGGGATGTAACCGGACACAGACCCGCGCCCCGTGGTGAAGGCCACCAAATTGGCGCCGGACGCGATCTGACCTGTGACCGAACACGGATCGTAGCCTGGCGAATCCATATAAACGAAGCCATGCGTCGTTATCGGTTCGGCATATTTGTAGACATCGACCAGCGGTGCAGCACCGCCTTTGGCGACAGCGCCCAGCGACTTTTCCAGGATCGTCGTCAGCCCGCCGCGTTTGTTGCCGGGCGAGGGGTTGTTGTCGAGCTTGCCGCCATGCATCGACGTGTAGCGTTCCCACCAATGCACACGCTCCATCAGCTTGTCGGCAACTTCCGGGGACACCGCACGGTGTGTCAGCAAATGTTCGGCGCCATAGATTTCCGGCGTTTCGGACAGAATAGACGTGCCGCCTGCTTTAACCAGCAGATCAGACGCATAGCCGAGCGACGGGTTGGCCGTGATGCCCGAATAGCCGTCCGATCCACCACATTGCAGGCCAAGCGTCAGGTGCGACAGCGGCGCGGGCGCGCGCTCGACGGCATTGGCGACTTCTGCCAGTTCGCGCAACAGGCTGACGCCGCGCTCAACCGTCTTGGCGGTGCCGCCCGATTGTTGGATGGTCATGTAGCGAAAGGCACCATCGGCCCTTGGCCGCCCTTTGCCGATCAGATCGCTAACCTGCATGACCTCGCAACCAAGGCCAACCAGCAAAATTCCGCCGAAATTGGGATGCTGAGCATAACCAGACAATGTGCGGAACAGCGTGTCGTAGCCTTCATCGTCGGCGGCCATACCGCAGCCGGTCCCGTGAACGATCGGTGCAATGCCATCAACATTGGGAAACGCATCAAGCAGGCCGCTTTTTTCGGCCGCCTCGGCGATGAAACGTGCCACCGACCCCGAACAGTTCACCGAGGTCACGATACCCAGATAGTTGCGCGTCCCGACACGTCCGTCTGCACGATGATAGCCCATGAACGTCATCGGAAGATCGGCTGAGGTATCGACCGAAAAAGCGTCAGTACGATCGGCCTCCAACCGAACCGCACCATCGTTGGCTTGATCGCCCATGGCCAAGTTATGGCTGTGTACATGCTCGCCCACGGCAATGGGAACGCTGGCGCGCCCGATCATTTGGCCATAACGGATCACGGGATCGCCGACCGTATGGTGTTGGCGCGCGATTTTGTGGCCTTGCGCGATACGATCGACCGTGACGAGGTCCAGAGCCTCAAGGCGCACACCCGCACCGATGTCTTCGGTTGCCACCGCAACGGTATCATTGGGATTGAGCAAGAGTGCCCGGCGGTCAGCACCGGGCGAGGCATCACTGTTCTTGGACACGCAGGGAAAACCTCTTCAAACGGGCCGATGATGCCCCAAACCTAGGCGCATCGTCGCCTTGCGGTGCATCCGCCGTTCCAACATGATGGGCCGCGTGGCAAGCAACCGGCAATCAGTTGACAGCCCTTGTCGCACGACTAACATGCTAACATGCTACAGCTGGATCGGGCGACGGTGCAAGACCAAACACGACCTTCACAAACCGATCCCGACGCCGTTGAACCGGTCCGTGTGAGCCGGACACAGGCAACCGTCGGCACGCCGCCGAACCTTGCTAGTCTTGATGATTTCCCCGGAACGCTTGCGCAGAAAACTTACGGCTCGCTGAAGAAGGCCATCCTCTCGCTTCAGCTCAAACCGGGCGAAGTTCTTCGAAAACCTGAAATCTGCCAACAGTTGGGAGTATCTCGCTCACCTGTCGCTGAAGCGCTGGCGCGCCTGGCGGTCGAAGGTCTGGTCGATGTCGTGCCGCAGGCGGGAACCTTTGTCGCGCGTTTTTCTATCGACGAGATTCGCGAAGGCGCGTTTCTGCGCGAAGCGCTGGAGCTGGCAACCGTCGAACTGCTCGCCACTACGATCACCGATGATCAACTGGTGCAACTAAGGCGGAACCTGCGCATTCAGGCGGCTCTGGTTGGAGATGGTGATTTTCCAGGTTTCTACCAAATGGACGGCCAGATGCATGAGCTGATGATGTCGTTCACCGGCTTCAAACGTCTGCCGCAAATTGCCGAAACCAGTTGGGTGCATGTCGATAGGGCCCGGCAGTTGATCTTGCCGCAGCCGGGGCGTGTGCAGGCGACGCTGAAAGAACATGAGGCGATCTTGGATGCGTTGGAGAAGCGCGATCCCGACGCCGCGCGGATCGCCACACGGCATCATTTGCGCCAGTTGGTTGCCTTGCTGGAGCCAATGATGCGTTACAAACCGGAGCTCTTCGTGAGCCTATGAACCGTGACCTGGCCAACACGCCGCGTTATGCCGCGCGCCTCAACGCGTTCAAGATTGGCCTGCCCGGCAAGCCAAACGCCGAGGACATGCTGCGACGTGCGGCAAGCGTCGACGGGCTGAACGCCGCTGATCTTAATTACCCGGATCATTTCGAACACCACACCGCGCGCGAAATGAGGGCGGTGATGGATGGTTGCGGCATGGCGCTCAACGGTTTGGCGATGCGCTATTACACCGATCCTGGTTTTCGCCTCGGCGCGTTCACCCATCCTGACAAAGACGTGCGCCAAGCAGCCATCGACATCACGAAAAAGGGTCTGGATACGCTTGCTGAAATGGGCGGCACCTTGATGACGCTATGGATGGGACAGGACGGGTTCGACTACGCATTTCAAGGAAACTACCAGCAAATGTGGGACGACACGATCGCGGCCATCCAAGCTGTCTGCGATCATAATCCCGCGCTCGATATTGCCATTGAATACAAGCCCAACGAACCGCGCGCTTATGCGTTGATGCCGGATATCGGCACGACGCTTTTGGCCATAAAAGAGGCCGAGCGCGCCAATCTTGGCGTCACGCTCGATTTTGCCCATGTGCTCTATGCCGACGAGATGCCGGCCCATACAGCGCATCTGATCGCCCGCCATTCGCGGCTGCTTGGCGTGCATCTCAATGACGGCTACGGCAAGCGCGACGACGGTTTGATGGTCGGATCGGTTCATCCGTTCCAGACGCTGGAGCTTTTCGTCGAGCTGGCGCGCCAAGGATATGCCGGCACGATCTACTTCGACACGTTTCCCGATCATGGCGGCCTTGACCCCTGCGCCGAGGCTGCGACCAACATCGCGATGGCCGACAAGCTGCGGGCAGTGGCCGCTGATCTGGTCCTTGACGAGAGACTGTCGGACGCCATTGGCAAGCAAGATGCAACGGCAAGCTTGCGCATCGTGTCAGATGCCTTGTTCGGCGGCCCATGAGTATTCTGGTTGTCGGCGCGATCCACCATGACGTCATAGTCGATGCACCGCGTCTGCCACGCATCGATGAAACCCTGACAGGAAGCGCCGTTCGGTATGCGTTCGGTGGCAAGGGCGGCAATCAGGCCGTTGCAGCAGGCCGCCTCGGCAAGGCGCTGAACATCCCGGTCGCCATGGCGGCCTCTGTTGGCGCCGATCCGCCAGGCGACGCAGCGCTCCAGACTCTGCACCAAGCTGGCGTTTCAACCGACCTGGTTCAGCGTGTTGAAACACCGACTGGCATGAGCGTTGCCATCAGTCTTCCGGACGGAGGCTATGGCGCGGTCATTGTGTCGGCCTCAAACTTGGAGCTGGATGCATCGGCGATCGCGATGGCGTCTGGTACGCAATGGGTCGTGCTGCAGAATGAGTTGCCATCACCGGTCAACGAGGCTGTGGCTGCGCAAGCCAAACGGGTGGGCGCGCGTGTTCTCTTGAACGCTGCCCCAGCCCGGCCACTGGCTGGTGGCCTCGCAGACCAGCTCGATCTCCTGGTCGTCAACCGCGTCGAGGCGGCGGACATGCTGAGCCTTGACCCTGACACGCTCGATGGCAAGGCTGCCACGCTCCAACTCGCCGCTCTGTATGGCTGCGCCATCATCGTAACGCTCGGTGATCAAGGGCTTTGGATGATCGATCTGGATACGACCGAGCATGTGCTGGCTTTTGCCGTGCCAGTTATCTCCACCCATGGGGCAGGGGACGCCTTTATCGGTGCGTTGAGCGTTGCCCTCTGCAACGGACAATCACTTGTCGAGGCCGCCCGTTTCGCTTCTGCCGCGGCAGCGCTACACGTATCGACGGAGGTGGATGCCCGCGCATCCCTCACCCATGACGCCATCCAGGCGTTCGCTCAGACGTTCAAGCACTAAAACGCTTATCACCCTTGCACCGGCGCATCTTGGCGCATCAAACCGTCAGCTTTCAGATCCGCCCATAAAGCGGCGGGGATCTCAGCTTGCGCCGCTGTGACGTTCGACTCCATCTCGGCCAATCCCTGGCCGCCGGGGATCACCGACACGGTTGTCGGGTGGCGCAGCGGGAATTGGAAGGCAGCATCTACCAGGCGCACGCTGTGGCGTTCGCAGACAGCCTCGATGCGGGCAACTCGATCGAGCACCTCCTGGGGCGCCGGGTCATAATTATAAAACGCACCGGGTTTCGGTCCCGTAGCAAGCACGCCAGAATTGTAGGGACCCCCGATCACCAACCCAATGCCGCGCGCCTCGGCCAGCGGAAGGAACGTCTCCAACGCCTCCTGCTCCAAAAGCGTGTAACGGCCGGCCAGCAAGAAAAGGTCGAAATCCCCTTGCTCGGTGAGCGTCTGGCAAGACTGCCATTCATTAACGCCGCCACCGAACGCCTTGATCACGCCTTGCTCGCGCATTTCCGAAAGCGCCTTGTAACCGCCATCGTTCATCAGCTCGGAGATCTTGGCATCGAGCGCTTCCTGGCTGCCATGGTTGAAGATGTCGAGGTCATGGGCAAACAGAATGTCGATCCGATCGATCCCCAGCCTTTCTAACGAAAACTCCACCGAGCGCATCACGCCATCATAGGTGTAGTCGTAGATTTCGTTGCGCGAAGGCACGTCGAACCATTTGTCCAGGCCGTCGCGTTTATCCGGCGTTGTGACCGTAAAATAGCGACCAATCTTGGTCGAAAGCACATAAGAATCGCGCGGCTTGCCGCGCAGAAAATGATTGAGCCGCGTCTCTGACAGGCCGAGCCCATACAGCGGCGCGGTATCAAAGTAGCGCACACCCGCGTCCCAGGCGGCATCCAGCACTTGGTGGGCTTCTTCGTCGGAAATCGCCTTATAAAGATTGCCAAGCGGCGCCGTGCCAAAGCCAAGCTCGGTAAAGGTCAGCCCGCCATTGCCGAGCCGATCCCAGTGGCGCGTTTTCAAGGGTGTGGTTGATTGCATCGAAGCCTCCCGCGTTGCTAACATGCTAGTATAAACAGTGTGCAACGCCTACCGCGATTTGACGGTTATGGCGTGAGAAATGGAGTTGCAATGGATCGGTTTGTTCAGGCGTTTGGGACGGAAAAACCGATCATTGCGATGGTCCATCTTGGCGCCTTGCCGGGTACGCCCCTCTTTGATGCCGAGGGGGGTCTGACCAAGCTTCTCGATGATGCGCGCAAAGACCTTCAGGCGCTTCAGAGCGCCGGGTTTGATGCCATCATGTTCGGCAATGAGAACGACCGCCCGTACGCCTTCGACGTTGATCCGGCGTCAACAGCAACGATGGCGGCGATCATTGGCGCGCTGAAGCCGGACATCACGCTGCCCTTTGGTGTCAACGTCCTCTGGGACCCCATGGCCACCGTCGCGCTTGCCGCTGCGACCGGAGCAGCTTTCTGCCGAGAAATCTTCACCGGGACCTATGCCAGTGACATGGGCGTCTGGGCGCCGGACGCCGGCAAAGCGCTGCGCTATCGCGATTCCTTGAGCCGCAACGATTTGCTGATGCTCTACAACGTGTCAGCCGAGTTCGCCGATAGCTTGGATCGCCGACCGCTACCGGATCGCGCCCGCAGCGCCGTCTTTTCCTCCATCCCCGACGCGGTGTTGGTTTCCGGCCAGATCACCGGCGAGGCAGCCAAGATGGAAGATCTGGAAGATGTGAAAGCGGCGTTGCCTGACACGCCCGTGCTCGCAAACACGGGCGTCAAACACGAGACGGTTGGTGATGTGTTGGCGATCGCCGATGGATGTGTCGTCGGCTCGGCTCTGAAAGTCGATGGGCACACCTGGAATGCCGTCGATCCGGACCGCGCCAGTGACTTTATGGACCGGGTGCGGGCGGCGCGCGCATGACGATCGCCGATGATCTTGAAGCGTTGATGCTCATCCCAGGCCTGTCGGGCCATGAAGAACGCGTTGCCAAAGCCATTCGTGCACGGCTCGACGCCATTGGGCTTGCGCATCGCACAGACCGTCTGGGCAATATCATCGCGACCCAGGAGGGGGATCCGTCCGCGCCATCGGTGATGCTGTTCAGCCACATGGATCAATTGGGCTTTGTCGTCCGCAAGGTTACCGATGATGGATTCATGAAGGTCGAGCGCCTTGGCGGCGTTCCCGAGCGTGCGCTGGCCGCCCAGCCGGTTCTGCTCTGCGTCGGTGAAGGCAGGGACGTGCCTGGTGTGATTGCCAACAAGGCGCACCACGCCACGGCACCTGAGGAGAAGTATCAGGTCGTCCGCGCACCGGACCTTGTGATTGACGCTGGCTTTGCAAGCAAAGCGGAGGCCGAACAGGCCGGCGTCAGAATCGGCACGCCGGTGGTCTATCGACCACGTGTTGAGCGCGCTGGCGAGCATCGGATCGTCGGCACCAGCGTGGACGACCGGGCCGGCTGCGCGGTGCAACTGGCCGTCGCCGACTCATTGGCCAAGCGCTCCGGCGGCCCAACGGTTCACCTGGTGTTTTCGGTGCAGGAAGAGTTCAATCTGCGTGGGGCCGTCGTCGCTGCGCAGACTTTGAAACCGGATATTGCCATCCAGATCGACCTGATGTTGGCCACGGATACGCCCGATATGGCTGACCGAGGCGAGATGCACCTGGGCGGCGGACCGGGGATGAGCCTTTATTCGTTCCACGGGCGCGGCACGCTGAATGGCGTCATTCCGCATCCGGCGATGGTGCGCTTGATGGAAAAGACCGCAGAAGAGCAGGGCATCCCGCTGCAGCGCTCGGCGCAGGTCGGCGTATTGACCGACCTGTCTTACGTTCAATTGGTCGGCCAGGGTGTAGCGAGCATCGATGTCGGATTCCCGATGCGGTACTCCCATTCGGCCAATGAGTTGTGCGATCTGCGTGACCTGAACGCGTTGGCCAACCTCCTTTCCAACGCCATCGCCGCCATCGGCCCTGACTTTTCCTTATCAAGAGAAATCGCATGACGACCTACTCGCTGGGTGTCGATATTGGCACGTTTGAATCCAAAGGCGTCTTGGTCGATGAGTCAGGAGCTATTGTCGCGCAGGCTGCCCGTCCGCACCAGATGATCGTGCCGCAGGCGGGTTGGGCGGAGCATCGTCCCGATGAGGATTGGTGGGGCGATTTCGTTCACATCACCAAGGCGCTTCTCGCCGGAAGCGGGGTCGATCCGAAGGCCATCAAAGCTGTGGCAACGTCGGCAATAGGTCCCTGCATGTTGCCGGTTGATGCCGACGGTGCGCCGCTGATGAATGGCGTGCTTTACGGCGTCGATACGCGGGCGGCCAAGGAGATCGACGACCTTAACGCAGAGCTTGGCGAAGATGCCATTCTTGAGCATTCCGGCAACGCGCTGACCTCGCAGGCCGTCGGGCCCAAAATCCTATGGTTCAAGCGTAATCATCCCGAGCTCTGGGCAAAGACCCACAAGATCCTGACCGCGACGAGCTATCTGACGTTCAAGCTGACCGACCGCTTTGTCATCGATCACTACACGGCGCCCAACTCCGCCCCGCTTTATGACATCAAGGCCCAAACTTGGTCGGACGCGCTGGGGTCGGCCATCTGCTCACTGGACATGATGCCGGAGTTGATGTGGTCCACCGAGATCGCCGGGACTGTAACCGCCAAAGCAGCCGCCGAAACCGGGCTGGCGGAAGGCACGCCAGTCACCTGCGGCACCATTGATGCAGCCGCCGAGGCGGTCAGTGTTGGAACGCTCGACGCTGGCGACATGATGATGATGTACGGCTCGACCATCTTCATCATCACGGTGACGGAGAGCCAGCTTTCCGACCCGCGCCTGTGGCACGCGCCCTGGCTGTTCGAGGGTGAGTATGCGGCAATGGCTGGCTTGGCGACATCCGGGACACTGACGCATTGGTTCCGCGATCAGTTTGCTAAGGAGCTCTCAAAGGAAGAGGCCTTTCCGGTCCTCGCCGCGGAAGCTGCGAATTCTCCGCCAGGTGCGAAAGGCTTGCTTTGCCTGCCTTATTTCTCAGGTGAGCGCACGCCTATTCATGATCCGATGGCAAAGGGTGCTGTCTTTGGGCTCGATCTGACGCACACAAGGGGTGATCTCTATCGGGCTGTGATCGAAGGCATCGCCATGGGCACGCGGCACGTCACCGAGACGTATGCCGAAGCCGGTCAGGTGCCAAAACGTTTGCTGGCCGTCGGCGGCGGCACCAAGAACGAACTGTGGCTTCAAGCGACGTCTGACCTTACCGGCCTTGATCAAATTGTGTGCTCGGTGACCACTGGCGCCAGCTATGGCAATGCGTTTTTGGCGCGCCTGGCACTTGGCGAGGTGACAAAAGACGATCTGCCAAGCTGGAATCCGGCCGCGCGCACGGTCAAAGCGGGACGCCATGAAGCTTATGAAGCCCAATACCCGTTGTTCAAGGCGCTGTACGAACAGACCAAGGACATCGCCCATCGTTTGGGTGACAAGGCGTGACGGATATTGCACCCGCGCTCGACGAATTGCGGCGCGCAATCGAGTCCGTCGATCCGGCGGCAAAAAGCGCATTCATTGACCGCATAGTTGCCGCCAGGGGCCATCATCTGATGGGCTATGGTTGCGGACGCGAAGCGATCCAACTGCGCGGCTTTATCATGCGTCTCCACCATCTTGGGCTCAATGTCTCGATGCAGGGCGACATGACCGCACTGCCGCTTGGACCCGAAGATTTGCTGTTGGTGACGGCGGGTCCTGGCGATCTCTCAACGGTTCGCGCCTTGATGGAGCAAGCGCGCAACGCGGGTGCTGATCGTTTGCTCATTACAGCCGTCGGCGACGCGCCGCTTGCTGATCATGCAACGCAGACGCTTGTCCTTCCAACAACGACTATGGCCAATGACCAAACCTTACAGCCAGTGCTACCAATGGGGTCGCTGTTTGAAGGCGCATTGTTTCTGCTTTTCGAGTTGATGGTCCTCGAATTGCGGGAGTGCCTCGGCGAAACGGCCGAGACCATGCGCGCACGCCACACCAACATGGAGTAGGGCGTTACCTCCCTTACTTCACTGCCCCAGCGGCCATGCCTTTTATGATGAAGCGCTCCAAGGCAACGCCGATCACGATCAGCGGCAGGATCGCTGCAAACGAGAGCGCCGCCATCGACCACCAACTGATCCCCTGAGAGCCGGTCTGGCTCGCCACCATAACGGGCAGTGTGTTGGCATGCGTTGAGGTTAGCAAAGCGGCGAAGAAATACTCGTTCCAGGTGAGCACCAACGACAGAATGAAAGCCGCGACCATGCCGGGCAGGGCTATCGGCAGGATGATGGTGCCAAAGGCGCGCCATATCGACAGACCATCGACCAGCGCCGCCTCTTCCAGTTCTGTTGGAATGCCGGCGAACTGATCGCGCATGATCCAAATGACGATCGGCAGAACGGTCAGCGTGTAAAGCAGGATGAGCCCGATGCGGGTGTCGAGCAGATCGAGCTCGCGATAAAGCACGAGAAAGGGCAGGGCTAGGACAACCGGCGGTAGGATGAGCTGCGACAGGAAGAAGAACGAGATGTCCTGATTGCGCATGAACCCGAATTTGAACGAGAACCGCGACAGGCCGTACGCGGCCAGACTGCCAAGCACCACCGCGAGCGTCGAGGCCGACAGCGATGTGATCATCGAGTTGAAAAAGCGCTGCATGAACTGTTCGCGCACGGTGGACTCCGCGCCAATCGTTTCAGGCGACAGGCCGAGCGAGCGCCAACCGAGCCAGGCCGGGCGATAATCGACCCAGGGGATCATGTTCCCGCGCATCACGTCTGGAGCCATTTTGAAGCTTGTCGTGATCGTCCAGTAAATCGGGAAAAGGCAGACGATCGTCCAGACGATCAAAATTCCGTAGATGACGAGTTTCGAAGTGAACCACCGTGCCCGGTGGGCAAGGTCGGTATCGCTGTCATGAAAGATCTGCTGCTCCGCCATCTCTGATCCCTAATAACGCGGCCGCATCCAGCGGTCGGCAAGCTTCATCAGGATCGTCATCACAATCACAATAAGCACCAGATAGACCATCGCCAGCATGGTTCCGTAGCCGACATTGGAGCGGTCGCGATACTCACGGAAGATGAAGCTGGTGACCGAGTCCGTCGCCCCGCCGGGGCCGCCTGCCGTGACATTGATGATGATATCGGCAAGCTTCAGCTTGAAAATGATGCGGATGAGAATGGCCGTGATCGAAACCGGCAGCATCAACGGGAATGTGACCTCCCAAAAACCGCGCCAACCTGAGGCGCCGTCCACCTTGGCGGCCTCTTGCACTTCCTTGGGGATCGCCTGAAGACCGGCCAAAATCATGATCATCATGAACGGAATGAACGTCCACGCATCCATGATCATGATGGTGAGGCGGGCAAGCTCCGGGTTGCCGAAGAACGATACATTTTCGACGCCAATCTCGCGCAGGAATCTGGAGATTGGGCCAAAACGAACTTCCAGCATCGATTTGCCGATCATCCAGCTGACCGCAACCGGCGACAGCATCAGCGGCAGCAGAAACGCCACGCGGAAAAATTTCCGCGCCTTAATCTGACTGTTGAGCAACAGGGCAAGACCGAACGCGATGGCGTACTCGACCAGAATGGCCAGCGTATACCAGACCATGTTGGTGAGCGCGTTCCAGTAGAACGGGTCGTTCCACATCTGACGGACATTGTCCCAACCGTTGAACTGCCGGCCATCGGGCGAAGAGAGGTTCCAGTCCGAAAACGCAATCACCAGCCCGAAGAGCAGCGGAAAGACCACCATCGAGATGACGAAAAGCGTCGCCGGCAACACGAACAAGACGCGTTTGCCTTGTTCGCCGCGCACGAGCACCTGGCCGGCGCACAGGCAAATTGCCCATAGAACATAGGCATAGAGCGTTGGCCGCCAGCTCTCAAAGCTTGGGTCAATTTGACCGGTTGCACCGAGAGTCTGAAAGGCCGCAACGGCAATCAGGAGCCCCAAGGACCCCCACATGATAAATCGGCCGAACGCGCTGCGTTGAGCCGATATATCATCATTGGTGACAACGTGAAGAAGATCGCCTTGGGCGGCCACCGGCACTCATCCCTTGCAGGCCCGAAGGGGCAAAAGAGGCGGATCGACGGGCACACGTTTCGTCATCACGTGTGCCCGCCAAGCCCGCAAGTTGGCCGCTAAAGGCCGAGGGAGGCTCGGTAGAGCGCGATTTGGCTTTCGCGCCCGATCTGATCGGTGATCCGCTCCCAGGCCGCGGCGATGGCATCCGCCGTTTCCTGAGCCGATCCGTACTCGCCAGCAAAGCCTTTTGCCAGCTCGTCTTCGGCCACCGAGTAGTACTGGAAGATCCCCGGGATCCGGGGCTCAATGGCCGCATTCGGGTGATTGTAGCTATCAAGGTTGGAACCAAGATAGTCCTCCACAAATGGACGGTCATACCCGGCCGCTTCCCACTCATCGAACTGGAAATGTGAGTTGCGGTAAGGCTGGAAGCCCGATGGGTAAGCCGACGCCCAGAGCGACAGATCCTTGCCACCCAGATGCGCAGCCGCCGACCAGGCAGCCTTGCGCTTCAGATCATCGCCTTCCACGCGGTTGGTCACATAAATGCCCCAGCCGATATAGGCGTTGTTCGGCGAGACGTTCGGCGTGTCTTCCCAAGCGCCGGCCACCGAGTTGTAGACCCGTGAGGTCCCGGGGTTGATGTCGAAGCCGACCACATCACCGACGACGGACGAGTCCGATGTGCGTGCATTCGAGCCCACATCGCCCCACCAGTTGAGCATCGCACCGGTTCCAGCCAGGAACTGCTGGAAGGCCGTCGTGCCGGGATCGGCATTGATCTGATCAGCCGGATAGGCACCCGGCGTTGCGATAAGATCCATGACATCCTGAATGGCCTGCACCCAGCCAGGATTGTTGACGCGTGGCGCCATGGTTTCTGGATCGAACAGCCAAGCCGGATCATCGGGATGCTTCACGTACGGCGCGGCACGGTTTTCCAGGAAGTAGAATCCGAAGCCGCCCCAACCCTTCAGCGGGTCGAGATAACCGTGGGCGTCTAGGCCGGTCAGTGGATCAGTTTTGCCGGCCAGGAACTTGGAGTGCGCGTTGACCATCTCCCAGGTCGTTGGCTGTTCCCACGCGCTGTCATTGCCGGCGTCGGCCCAAGCCTGCGCCAGTTCCTCGCTCTCATAGTAGTCGGTGCGGAAAGCGAAGGTGTGGCAGTCGCCATCGATGGAGACGCGGTAGGTCTTGCCATCCCAGGTGCCGACTGGCGCTTTGAGATAGTCCACATAGTCATCCATATCGATGAGCTCTGCGACCCAATCGGGCATCTCGTTGAGAAGGCCGCGACCGGCGGTGTCACCTTCGAATGGGGCGCCCATCTCGATAATATCAAAATCAACGGTGCCGGTGGCAATCGATTGCTGCAGGCGGGCGTTGTAGTCGGCTTGCGCAAGATCGATCCAATTGATTGTCGCGCCTGTGTACTCTTCCCAGGAGCGCAAGAAACCACGGAACAAGAAGTTGTGGAGGTTCTGGTTGTTGAGACCCATAAAGGTCAGCTCAACGCCTTCGAACTCGCCTTCGGCAACGACTTCGCGGGTCGGCCCAAGGCAAAGCTCGCCAACGCGCTGCCAATCAGCATCCGTGGGAGAGCCCATGCCGACGCCTGGGATGCGCAAAATTTCGGCGCGAACATCCGACTGCGCAAAAGACCTGGCTGGCTTCAAAACGCCGCCTGCGCCAGTGAACGCAGCAGCCCCGGCCAAGGCGGTGGAACCCTGAAGGAAGCGTCGCCGCGTCAGACCGCTTTTCACGGCATAGTTGTAAAGATCCACTTTCATTGAGGTTCCTCCCATCATGTGGCCGGGCAGTATCGCTCCAACCAACCGGATGCCCGTTTTTGGGCTTATCTGGCGCCGGGTATGCGGCCCAAGAAGACCGTGAAAACTGCGCCAATTTCTTTGCGCAAAAACGCCCGGCGAAACACCCGACTGCGCCCTTACGTTGAGGACTGTCTCAACGTTAAGGACCCAAGTCAAGCCGCTAACATGTTAGCATGTTGAGAATGGACAGAGCGCAGCGCTTCGGCTAGGTCTTGCCAAAAGACGTACGGGGCAACCGTACCATGTCTTGCTTGCCGCAAAGCGGGCGGGACGAAGGCTGGGAGTACGCAGAACCATGGCAGAAGTCACCGTCCGCGAGGTGCGCAAAAGCTACGGACCGGTTGAGGTTCTCCATGGCATTGACGTCGATATCGACGATGGCCAGTTCGTCGTTCTGGTTGGTCCGTCAGGTTGCGGAAAATCGACTCTTTTGCGCATGATCGCGGGCTTAGAAAGCATCACCGGCGGCACCATTCAAATCGGTGAGCGGGTGATCAACAATCTGCCGCCGGCCAAGCGCGACATCGCGATGGTGTTCCAAAACTACGCGCTCTATCCACACAAAACCGTTTCGGCAAACATGGGCTTTGCGCTCAAAATGCAGGACATGCCGAGGGCGGAAATCAGTGAGCGCGTCAACCGCGCAGCCGATATTCTCGGGCTTCAACCCTACCTGAAACGCTATCCACGCGAGCTATCGGGTGGCCAGCGTCAGCGCGTTGCGATGGGTCGGGCGATTGTGCGCAATCCGCAGGTCTTTCTTTTTGATGAGCCGCTCTCCAATCTCGATGCCAAGCTTCGCGTCCAGATGCGCTCTGAAATTCGTGAGTTGCACCAACGCCTGAGCACAACAACCGTTTACGTCACGCATGACCAGATCGAGGCCATGACCATGGCCGACAAGATCGTGGTGATGCGCGATGGCCATGTCGAACAGGCCGGCGCGCCCCTGGACCTCTATGACCGCCCCGCCAACACGTTCGTGGCCAGTTTCATTGGGTCGCCGTCGATGAATCTCATCGATGGCACAATTGAAGGCACAGAGTTCACCGCTGAAGGCATTCGTTTTAACCTTGGCCAAGCAGCAAACGGGCACAGCGGCAAAGCGGTGGCGGTGGGCCTGCGCCCAGAGCATCTGACACCTGCCGATCAGGGGTTTCAGGCGACCATTGCCGTTGTGGAACCTACGGGCTCGGAAATCCATCTTGTATCGCGGGTCGGTGACCGGGATATCGTCAGCGTTGTGCGCGAGCGCCAACCCTTTTCGGTCGGCCAGACGGTTACTCTCAAACCAGATGTCAGCCAGGTGCACCTTTTCGATGCGCAGACCGGAGCGCGGCTGTGACGGCCAAGACCGTTCTCTGCTTCGGCGACAGCAACACGCACGGCACGATGCCAATGGCGTCCTTCGGCGACAAGGGCCGGTTCCCGTTCGAAAGCCGTTGGACGTCGATTATGGCTGGCGCGCTTGGTCCGGGGTGGCACGTGCTTGCCGAAGGGCATCCAGGACGAACAACGGCGCACGACGACCCCCTCGAAGGCGCGCACAAGAACGCCCAGCGCTCGTTGCTTGCTCTGCTCGAAAGCCACCGACCGATCGATCTCATTGTCATCATGCTCGGGACCAATGATCTGAAATCGCGCTTTCAGGTAACGCCCACCGAGATCACACTTGGTGTTGAAACACTGGTTCAAGTTGTGCGTGCCAGCGGATGTGGTCCGAACAAAACGGCGCCTGACTTGCTGGTGGTCGCACCACCGCCGCTGACCGACTCAGGCGTCCTGATGGAGTTCTTTCAGGGCGGCGTGGAGAAGTCGCAAAAGTTCGCACAAAGCTTTGCTGCCATGGGCGAACGCGCCGGCGTGGCGGTTTGGGACGCCGGAAGCGTCTGTTCCATGTCGCAGATTGACGGTATTCATTTGGATGAAGAAGGCCATAGAGCCTTGGGCCTTGCGCTGGCAGACCAGATTCGCCAGCTGGGCCACTAGCGAAAAGGAGGAAGCGCCATGCTCAAGGGAATCGATCCGCGCCTCAATGCCGAGGTGCTCTATACGCTCGCTGCAATGGGCCATGGCGACACGCTGATCATCTCGGACACCAACTTTCCCGCAGACTCCATAGCCCGGCAAACCGTTGTCGGTGACCTGCTACGTATCGGCAATGTGACGGCGGGCGAGGCGGTTGAAGCGGTGCTCTCCGTTTTTCCGCTCGATACCTTTGTCGATGATTTTGCCGGCCGGATGGAAATCGTCGGTGAACCGGACACCATACCACCTGTTCAAGACGAGGTTCAGGCTGCCATCGATGCGGCCGAAGGAAATCACCGCCCGATGGTGAGCATTGAGCGCTTCGCCTTTTATGACATGGCCAAAGAGGCCTACGCTGTCATCCAAACCGGTGAGCGGCGGTTCTACGGCTGCTTTATGCTGCGCAAGGGTGTGATCCCACCTGAAGCCTAGGAGCGCATGATGGCCGATGTTGTTATTCTCGGTGTGTTCGTTGCCGATACTGCCTATCGCGCGCCGCGCCAGCCAAAAATGGGTGAGACGATCCTGGGCGAGAGCTTTGCACTTGGCCCTGGCGGAAAAGGCTCCAATCAGGCCGTCGCCGCCGCAATGGCTGCGGGCGACGGCGACGTGTCGGCGCACTTCATCACCAAGCTTGGCGAGGATCCATTTGCCGATATGGCGCTTGCGACCTGGCAGGAGGCTGGCGTTAAACCGGCCATCAGCCAGCACGCCGACAGCTACACCGGCGCTGCCTACATCTTTGTGGAATCCGGCACCGGCAACAACGCCATCATCGTTTCGCCGGGCGTAGCCCGCACGATAAGCCCGACGGACATCGATGCACGGGGCGATCTCATAGGGTCCGCGAGCGTTTTTGTGACGCAATTGGAACAGCCGATGGAGGCTGCGGTCCGCGCGCTTCAAATCGCCAAAGAAGGTGGCGCCCGCACCGTGCTCAATCCCGCACCGGCTGATACCTTGCCGGACGGCATGTTGGCGCTTTGCGACTTCGTGACACCCAATGAATCCGAAGCCGAGGCCTTGGTTGGTCGCCCTGTGGTGTCCGTCGATGATGCGCGTGCGGCGGCCAAGCTTCTGCGCGACCAGGGTGCTGGCGCGGCCATCATCACGCTCGGCGAACAGGGCGCACTCTATGACGACGGAAGCGTCAGCGAACACGTTCCAGCCTTCAACGCCGGCCCAGTCGTAGAAACAACCGGGGCAGGGGATGCCTTCAACGGAGGCTTTGCAGTTGCCATTGCTGAAGGCGGCGAACCGGTCGAGGCAGTACGCTTTGGTTGTGCGACCGCAAGCCTTTCGGTGACGCGCGCAGGCACCGCGCCCTCCATGCCCACGCGGGCCGAAATTGATGAACTGTTGAGCTCAGCATAGGACAATTGAATGGGACGTTTGGACGGCAAAACTTGCCTTATCACTGCCGCCGGCCAAGGCATCGGCAAGGCAACGGCGCTGGCGATGACCGAAGAGGGCGCACGCGTTGTTGCCACCGACATCAATGAAGCTGCCCTTGGTGACCTTGACGCGGGCGGATGCGAAACCCGTGTGCTCGACGTTCGAGACCCAGTCAGTATCGCAGAAGCCCAGAAAGCCGTCGGTGCCTTGGATGTGTTGTTCAATTGCGCAGGCTTCGTCGCACATGGAAGCATTCTCGATTGCGATGAGGAGAGCTGGGCCTTTTCGCTCGATCTCAACATGACAGCGATGTTCCGCGTCACCAAAGCCTTCCTGCCGGACATGATCGGTACTGGAGGCGGCACTATCATCAACATGTCGTCTGCCGCTTCATCCGTGATGGCGGTGCCCAATCGGTTTGTCTACGGCGCGACCAAGGCAGGCGTCATCGGCATGACGAAATCCATTGCCGCCGATTTCATCGGTCAGGGCATTCGTGCACACGCCATCTGCCCAGGCACGGTGGAAAGCCCGTCGCTGGAAGATCGTATCAGAAAACTCGGTGAAACCATGGGCGGCTATGAAGCGGCCAGAGCTGCGTTCATCAGTCGACAGCCAATGGGCCGGATCGGTAAACCTGAAGAAATCGCCGCTCTGGCTGTCTATCTTGCGTCCGATGAAGCAGCCTATTCCACTGGCACGATCCACGTGATCGATGGCGGCTGGAGCAATGTCTGAGGCGCCAGTCCACGGCGGAACTGTTCTCATTGATGCGCTGGCGGCCCAAGGCGTCAGACGCGTGTTCTGTGTGCCCGGCGAGAGCTATCTGGCCGCCCTCGATGCGCTTCACGACGCCAAGATAGAAACCATCGTTGTTCGCCAGGAAGGCGGCGCCACCATGATGGCCGAGGCCCATGGCAAGCTGACGGGTAAGCCTGGCATCGCTTTCGTGACCCGCGGACCCGGCGCGACCAATGCCGCGTCGGGCGTTCATGTGGCGTTCCAGGATTCCACGCCGATGATCTTGTTCATCGGCCAGGTCGCCACCGACCAACGCGATCGCGAAGCCTTCCAGGAAGTGGATTACCGCGCGATGTACGGCCCGCTCGCCAAATGGGTGGCAGAAGTCGATCGCGTCGATCGTATCGGCGAATATGTCAGTCGCGCCTTCCATGTCGCCCAAGCCGGTCGGCCCGGGCCTGTCGTGCTCGCGATGCCTGAGGACATCTTGTCCGCAACGCTTCATGAGCGGCCGCGAGTGCCGCCGGCTGCCACCTTACCGAAAGCCGAACCGTCAGTCGGAGACGTTGAAGAGGTCGCCCGTAGAATCAGCGAGGCAATACGCCCGTTTGTGATTGTCGGCGGGGGCGGTTGGACAGGCGAAGCCGCATCGGCACTTGCTGTGTTTGCCGAGAAGGCCCAGGTGCCGGTGGGCACGTCGTTTCGCTGCCAAGATTTTCTCGACAATCAACACCCCAACTATGCCGGCGATGTCGGTATTGCGCCCAATCCGGCGTTGGCCAAAACCATTGATGCGGCTGATCTCATCCTCGCGCTTGGGCCACGCCTCGGCGAGATGACAACCAGCGGCTACACGCTACTCAAACCACCGAAGACGCATCAGGCGCTCGTCCATGTTCATTCCGACGCTAATGAGCTTGGCCGTGTCTACCATCCCGACGTTGCGATTGCCTGCCGACCAGCGGCGATGGCCATCGCGCTGGCCGACGCAGCGCTTCCTCCGGCCGCTGACAGGACCAGCTACGTCGAAGGTTGTCGTAGCGGTTATGAGGCCTGGCAGGAACCGCAACCGACGACCGGTGATTTGCGCATGGAGAGTGTGATCAGCCACCTCAATAGGGTGCTCTCGGACGATGCGATCCTCACCAATGGCGCCGGCAATTACGCTGCCTGGCTCCATCGCTACTATCGCTACCGGACTTGGCGCACGCAGCTTGCGCCGACCTCCGGCTCGATGGGCTATGGACTGCCGGCGGCGATTGCTGCCAAACTCGAAGCGCCAGATCGTGACGTTATCTGCCTGGCCGGTGACGGTTGCCTGCAAATGGTGATCCAAGAGTTTGGAACGGCCGTTCAGTACGGTGCGAACGTCATCGTCTTGGTTGCGAACAACGGTGTCTACGGCACCATTCGCATGCACCAGCATCGCACCTATCCAGGCCGCCCGTCAGGGACTGATCTGAAAAACCCGGACTTCGCGGCGCTTGCGAACGCCTATGGTGGTTATGGCGCGACGGTAACCCGCGACGAAGATTTCCCCGCTGCGTTCCAAGCCGCGCGCCAGGCGAAGCGGCCAGCCATTCTTGATCTCAAGATCGACCCACGCGCCGTTTCGCCACGCATGGTGCTGGACGGTTAGAGGGGCAGAATCTTGCCGGGGTTCATGATGTTCTGCGGATCGAGCGCTTGCTTGATCGCGCCCATGACATCGACCGCCTCGCCAAGTTCACGGCGCAGATAAGGCGCTTTGCCTTGGCCGATCCCGTGCTCGCCGGTGCAAGTACCACCGGCCTCGATCGCCATTTCATTGAGCCATCCGACATAAGCCTTGGCGCGCGTGACCTCATCCTCGTTGTCCATGTCGATGAGCGGCAGAACGTGGAAGTTTCCGTCACCGACATGGCCAACAATCGGCGCCAGGAATCCTTCTTCTTCAGCGCGGGCCTGCGCTTTGCCGATACAGGTGGCAAGTTGCGAGATCGGGACACAAATGTCGGTTGATAGGCCCTTGGCGCCGGGTCGCAGTGTGAGGCTCGCCCAATAGGCATCGTGCCGGGCCTGCCAGATCCGATTGCGCTCTTCGGGACTGTTGGCCGACGGCATTGTTGTCCCGCCATGATCATCAACGATAGCCTTAAATAGGTCTGTGTATTCGGCAACCGCCGTTTCCGAGCCGTGAAACTCAACCAGCAGCAATGGCGCCTCATCAAAGTTCAAATTCGCATAATCATTGATAGCGCGCACCGTCAGCGTGTCGAGCAGCTCAATCCGGGCGACCGGCACGCCATATTGCATGGTCGCGATCACCGCTTCGCTGGCCTCGGCGACTGAACGAAAGGAAGCCGCAACACTGCCAACGGCTTCGGGGATGCCGAAAAGGCGCACAGTAAGCTCGGTGATGATGCCCAGCGTGCCTTCCGAACCGATCAACAATGCGGTCAGATCATAGCCGGCAGAGCTTTTGCGCGCCCGATGACCGGTGCGAACGATGCTGCCATTGGGTAGCACCGCTTCAACCGAGATGATCATATTCTTCATTGTACCGTAGCGCACCGCATTGGTGCCCGAGGCTCGCGTGGCGGCCATGCCGCCCAGTGTGGCGTCTGCGCCGGGATCAATGGGAAAGAACAGCCCTTGGTCGCGCAGCGTGGCGTTCAATTGTTTGCGCGTGACGCCAGGCTGCACAACGCAATCGAAATCCTGGGCGTTCACGCCAAGAACCTGGTTCATCCGCGACAGGTCAATCGAAATGCCGCCTTCTGGCGCATTCACATGGCCTTCCAACGACGTGCCGACGCCGAAAGGTATGATCGGTACATCATGCGCGGCGCAGGTCCGCACCACGAACGCGACGTCGTCGGTTGAACTGGCAAACACCACAGCGTCGGGCGGTTGGTTTTCGATCCAGGTTGTGGTGTGGCCATGCTGCTCACGAATGGCATCGCCGGTCTGAAACGCCGCGCCGAATCGCTCAGCAAAGGTCTCCGTCACCGTTTTCCAAGTGGTAGCCGAAAAACGACGGTCGGCAATCGCTGCCGGAGCAGCTGAAGTTGACGCGGCAGTGGACATGAAATCTCATCGGCTGGCGGCGGAAACGGGATGCTCCGACAATCGGTTGCACAAAACTATGAAGCTTGGCGCGGAATATGCAACCGCTTGATTGCCGTGCGCGTAGAGCGGTGTAACAACACCGGGCAGGGCATTGAACAAACGTTCCCGCAACGGTCATCGAACGGCACCAACCCATGGCACCAGAGCTAGAAACTGCACAGTCCGTTCCCGGGGCGGAAGCTCCGCCGCCCGATCCGATTCGCACTGAGGACGATCATCTCCTGCGCGATTATGTCGAATCGATACGCAATGCACTTGGTGAGGAAAACGCTGATGAACTGCGCGTGCTCACCGATCAGCTCTACGTTTCGGAGGTCGCCGAGCTTCTGACGATCTTGTCGGAGGAGGAACGTCCAAAGCTGATCGAGTTGATCGGCGAAAATTTCGATTTCGCAGCGTTGACCGAAGTCGATGAACAGATTCGCATCGATGTTCTCGACGCTCTGCCTTTGCATCTGATCGCAGCTGGATTCGTCGAGCTTGAGTCCGATGATGCCGTCTACATTCTCGAAGATCTGCCTGAAAACGCGCAAGCCGAGATCCTGCGCACGATCCCGACCCTGGATCGGCTCGCCCTGCAACGGGCCCTTGATTACCCCGAGGAATCGGCCGGTCGGCGCATGCAGTCCAACTTCATTGCCGTACCACCTTTTTGGACGGTTGGCCGGGCGATCGACTATATGCGCGAGGCAAGCGACCTGCCTGAAGAGTTCCACGATCTGTTCGTGGTCGATCCGGGGTATCGCCTGCTCGGTTTTGTCAAGCTCAATCGCATGCTGCGTTCCAAACGCCCGGTCACCATCGAGGCGATCATGGATGAGGTGCAGGAAATCAGCGCCGAGACCGACCAGGAAGATGCCGCCCGCACCTTCCAGAAATACGACCTGACCTCTGCGGCCGTTGTCGATACAGGTGGCCGGTTGGTTGGTGTCCTCACCATCGACGATATCATCGACGTTGTGCAGGAAGAGGCGGACGAAGATATCCGCGCGCTCGCCGGTGTTGGTGATGAAGAAGTGTCCGATAGTGTGCGCGCTATCACCCGCTCGCGGCTGCCATGGCTTTGCGTCAACCTGGCAACGGCCGTTCTGGCATCTCTGGTGATTGGCTTATTCGATGCCACGCTTGAACAAATGGTTGCACTCGCAATCCTGATGCCGATCGTTGCCTCCATGGGTGGTAACGCGGCCACACAGACCATGACGGTAGCCGTGCGCGCACTGGCTACCCACAGCCTCGATCCCTACAATATGGGCCGTGTGGTTCTGCGGGAAACCTATGTCGGCTTGGTCAATGGCGGTGCATTTGCGCTGCTTATGGGTGTGGTCGCAATCGTCTGGTTTGGCAGTGCAGGCCTTGGTTTCGTCATCGGCGCGGCGATGATTGTCAATATGCTGGCGGCAGCGCTCGCCGGTATTCTCATCCCGATCATCCTCGACCATTTCAAGATCGATCCAGCGATTGCCTCCAGCGTGTTCGTCACGACGGTAACCGATGTGGTCGGCTTCTTTGCGTTTCTTGGTCTGGCCGCCCTATGGTTCGGGATTTGAGCGACTATAACCAGCGCCGGACGCGCGAGGTGTAGTCGGCCCATTCGCGCGGGAAGCGTGCCGCCAGATGGGCCTCTTCGCGGCGGATCGCAAAATGGCCAATCGCGAAAGCAAGCGCTGGCGCAAGCACGATGTGCCACAGCGATCCGGCCAAAAGTCCAACGCCGACCAAGATCATCAAATTGCCGACATAGATCGGGTTGCGGGAATAGGCGAAGGGCCCATGCGTCACCAGCGCTTGTGATCCACGATGCGGCAGGATTGTCGTTTTTGCCCGGGTGAATGTGAAAGACGCCCATGCATCCAGACCCAAGGCTAAAGCAATCAGGACGAAGCCAGCAAACTGGCTAAATGACGTTCGTGCGACGTCGAAGGGCACGACGGCGCGCAACACGAAACCTAGACCAATGAAAAGAACCAACAGCACTGGCGGCCAGGGGAAGCGGTTCGGTCGCTCTTCGATGTTCCAATCGCTCATGTTTGCTGTCCTACGTCGGGGTCCTAGCCGGTATTCAACGAAGGCCCGACACAAGGCATGTTGCAGCGCGGCAACACCAGCGCCTTCATGGTGAAAAAGGCCTTACCGGGCCCATGATAAATGTTTTCGAAACGGATTGCTGTGATATGTGACGCGCCGCACAGATTAGTTGACCTGTCCATGGAATAGCTTGCCCCATGCTCAAGCGGATTGCCCTTTTTATCCTTGCCCATATGGCCTTTCTCGGTGTTGCCGCTGCGATCGTTGCCGCATCGACGACCAATGCGGACGCGCAGCGCAGCGACAATCCCTATGACATGCGCTTCGTGACCACGCAGGAACAGCCTCTGCGAGCTGGCCCTGAGATGGACAGTGCCGTTTCAGGAACGGTGGAAGCTGGCGTGCGCGATGTTGCCATGCGTTGGTGCCGTCCAGAATTTGATTTCCAAGGATGGATGTTCGGTTCCCCGCGTGCCCAACAAAACCAGTTGAACGAGCGCATGTGCGAAGTGAACGCCGATGGTCAAATCGGCTTCATTCCCGGATCGGCGCTTCGCGTTCAGTAGGCGTTCCGGCCCGTCGTTTTAGTCGCGCCACGCCTAGCCCTACCAGTATCAGGCCAAGGCCAGCCAGCAGGCTGAGCGTTATGGGCTCTGATAGCCAAAGCGCAGCGATACCCACGCCAAAAACTGGCACAAGATAGATGCTGAGCCCGAAATAGCTCATGCCAACAGTGCGGATGAGCGTGTAGCGCAGAATGTAAGCACCGCCGGTCGTGATCGCGCCCAAATAGAGCATTGCAACCAGCGCATCGCGGCTTAAGCCACTGACAATCATCACGATATCTGGCGCCATTACCGGCGTCGCCAAAACCAGAAGCAGGCTGCCAAAGCCCAAAACGAGGCTCGCAAGCTGATGCGGTGGCACATCTGTGATCCGTCGAACAAACACCCCTGAGACGGCGTAACAAGCGCTTGCCGCAAGAGCTGCGGCTTGTGCCAAGCGAGCTTCGAAATTGCCGCCCGACAGGCCTGTGAAGGCATCAACGCCAAGGACGATCGCAACTCCGAGAAAGCCAATCGCAACGCCTGCGAGTTTCGGGCCGGAAAGCCGGTCGTCACGGGTGGCGACATGGCTCATCAATAGCCCGAACAAAGGCCCGGCACCCATCAGGAGTGCCATCAGCGATGCATTGATGTGCTGCTGCGCCCACGTGACCAGAAAGAACGGGATGATGAGGTTGAAGGCGCAGAGGAAGGCCAGCAGCGCCCAACTGCTCCCTCGCGACGGCCAAACCCAACCGCGAGCCAGCGCATAGGGTAGCAACACCGCAAAGCCGATCAGCACACGGGCAAGCACCAGCCCAAATGGGCCAAGTTCCGGCACAGCGATCTTGATGGCGGTAAAAGCGGATCCGTAGATCGCTGCCAGCAAGATCAAAAGCAGGACGTCGGAAAAGGTGGCTGGCCGGATCACGGTGAGTCGCTACACGCGGCAATCCGTTTTGGCAAACGACGACAAGAGCGTTCACCATCAACAATTGAATTGCTGCTATGCAAAAATGGTACCTTGCGGTGCGGTAAACACTTCGTTAATGAGCCGCACGCTTCGCTGTTTCAAGTCTGTTTGCGAGGCGGTGTGAGGGCTTCATGATCAATAGTGATACGGTTTCTTGCTGGACGGCTGCGCGCTGGACAGTGGCTTGCGCCTTATGCGTTGTAGCCTTGGTCTGGTTTTTTGGCGGCTTTGAGACCACCGCTCTTGCGGTCGTGTCCAACTAGATTGCACAAAGCGTCATGACTGACGCGACCGACAGTCTCCCAAGTCCAGGCAAGGCGGCCCAATTGGTTGCCGAAGCAGACGCCGCCGTGGGCCATATCACAGCTGAGGCGGCTAAAACGCTCCTGGAAAACGAAGAATCCTGGTTCATCGATGTACGCGATGTCCGCGAGCTCGCGAAAACTGGACGCATCCCCGGCGCAAAGCATTGCCCGCGCGGCATGCTCGAATTCTGGATCGATCCGCAAAGCCCCTATCACAAGCCGCTTTTTGCCGAAGAAGCACAGTTTGTCTTCTACTGCGCCAGCGGTTGGCGATCGGCGCTCGCTGCCCAAACAGCCAAAATGATGGGATTGGATCAGGTTACGCACCTGAAGGGCGGAATATCAGCCTGGATTGACGCCGGATTGCCTGTCGAGCAACGCTGATCCCGAAAAACTAGCCGGTGAAGATATCTTGCAGCTTTAGCAGCAGCTCTTCGACCCGCTCATCGGCAATCCGATAAAAGGCCATCTGACCGTCCTTACGGAAATCAACGAGATTATCGGCCCGCAAACGAGCCAGATGTTGCGACATTGCCGATTGGCCAAGGCTGATCGATTGCGAGAGAAACGACACGGTCGCTTCGCCCTTAGCTGCAAGTAGGCATAAAATCATCAGCCTGCGCTCATTGGCAATCAGCTTAAGATAGCTGGCGGTTTCTGCCGCATTGATATTCAGCGAACCGTAACCGGTGCTTTGGGCGGCAAAAGGAGTTTGGTCGTTCATCGCAAATCGTAATGCTGTTAAATCAAAGTTGGCCAAACAAGCCTTGGCACCGCTGTTCGCAATAGGGCCTATCTGATGGCGTTAGGTTAGCTTCACGGAGGCCGTAGCGCCTATCCGTGATGCTCCATACGTAGTGCAGTTCTAGACGTTTGGTTGCGTTGAAAACGGACTGCAATTCAAGCTTGAGACCTGTGGATCGCCCGCATCACATGCGTAGTATTGCTTGGTTTGGCAGATATCACGGGGCATGATGCCGCGATGAGCCTTCACCTTCTGAAATTATGCGTCGGTGCCGAATCGTTGGACGATCATCGGCATTGGGTGGCGATGACATTGGAGCGCAAACGCCGCGGCGGTCTCCCGGTTGAGCAACTCCACACCACGCGCATGGTCCCCAAGCAGCGTGACGCGCTTCTTGATGGTGGATCGCTCTATTGGGTGATCAAAGGCACGATTGCCTGCCGCCAACGGCTGCTCGACATCCGCCCGTTCAAGGACGACGACGGCATCAGTCGTTGCCACCTGGTGCTTGAGCCGGACTTGATCGCAACC